>CAZHWP010000054.1:0-15503 GCA_964535945.1 uncultured Porphyromonas sp. | reverse complement strand
GGAATCGAACCCCTCTTTCAAGAATGAAAATCTTGCGTCCTAACCGATAGACGAAGGGGCCTCCATTCAGTAGCAAATACCATTTTGGGTAGGTTTTGCGTTTGCAAAGGTAAAACAAAAATTGATACCTACAAACTTTTCGCCCCCAAATCGGCAATTTTTATTCAAGTTTTTCTTCGATCTCCTATTTCTCCTATTCCGATGCTAGCACTAGCAAAGAGGGAATACTATAAATCTGTGCCAAATCTTCCCGCTTTGCCCCTCTGCAGATAATACAAAAGTTTTGCAATGCCGTAAATCAACTAGGCAAGATCAAACTCCCCTCACTAGGAAAGTAACAATTTAACCTCCAATAGACTCTACTATTACCTGAGCTATAAATCGCTAGACTTAACTAACTCTGCTGCATCAGAGAGGTGTCCATACCACTCTTCTCCAAATACCTTTATCAGAGGCTCTTTTACGAACTTATAAACAGGCACTTGTAAGCGCTTACCCAGCTTGCAGGCCCCACTACAGATAGACCAACGATCGAAATTTACAGCCACAAAACTTGGATAGCGAGTGAGCCTTATCGGATAAAGATGGCAGCTTATAGGTTTAAAAAAGTCTATAAGTCCCTGCCGATACAACTGCTCATACACACAGCGATAGCGCCCTTCGGAATCAGTAATCGCAAAAACACAATCAAGACCATCAACCAAAGATGTTACTTCTTCGTGCTCATCATCGATATACGAAACGCCCTGCTCAAGCAGCACAGCCCTAGCCTTTTCACTTACAAGAGGCAACACCAATGGCAGGTAACGCCTCATCTTATCGGCTTCGTCGGCCTCAAGAGGAGCACCACTATCACCTTCCAAGCAGCATATGCCCTTGCATTGGTCATAGTTACAAACAAAGTGCTGAGTAAACACATCACGACTTATTATGGCATCGTCAATCTGTATCATGTAATTCTAAAAACTAGGGAAGATCGCCTCTAAATGAACGAGACACAATGCTTATTCCTTTTCAAGTGACAATCAGTCATTTATGAGATTCGACTGCAAAAGTACGAATAAATAATGGAGCTCAAAACAGAGCGCTTTTAGCACAAATCTACATTTACAGTGCAGAATCCCCCTTCGGAATAGAATTTTCCACTTTGCATTAAGGTTTTGCGAAACAAATATGCCATTTCTCATAAAAAATCACTTAATTTGCAGTATAATGTGCATCGAAGCTTAATCTACCTGCTCCGTGCGCAAACAATGTAACAAGTACTGGTTTCTATGAAAAGAAGGGTCGAATACATTATTATATTCTTCCTGGTAGTATCCTTTTTGCTCCTGTTATTCACACAGACACGCTATCTTGATTCTACCCACCGCATGCACAGCGATATGAAAAGACGCTTGGCCGGCGTCGCCGTGGAAAAGGTTGTCACACGTGTCGAGAAAGACGAACTGCGCCGCTACCTCATCAACTCATTGCAGCAAGATACTACTACCATCAATCGTTACCTCACAATTTATCCCAATAGGTATAATTACTTTATAGACTCTGTACTCATTAGTGACTCGGCGTCTGGCAATAGGTTCTATGCAGCTCTTGCCAATGTGATTCAAATCAGGAACTGTCGTCCTGCAGATGCTCCTCAACTTACAGAAAGCCAGTATAGTCTCTACAATGGCGAAACAGATTTGGCCACACGCTTCATTAAGTACTACTTATACACGCGCAACCGGATTGACGATGTGCTATTAAACTGGCTCTTCACACGGCAGATCCGTTCACACATGGAGTTGATCGACCCGATTCAGGTAAAGCTATACTTACGTAATGAGCTTAATACGGTAGGAATTACCGACCCATTTGGCTTTAAACTATTCAATGTAAATGGCAAACTAGTATACCAGGAAGAGGCCGACTCAAAATCAAAAAAACCGAGAAAACAGAATCAGATCAAAGCATCCCTTTTTAAATGGGGCAAACTCGATCAGCAAGCAGCCTATATAGAAGTATCCATCCCCTACTACGAAGACTATATCAGTACGAGTATATTTGCAGGGTTATCTGGACTAACAATTCTAATAGTACTCTTAGCAACCATCGTTTCCATTTTTACTATATTAAGGCAACGTAAGTTTGAGCGCCTTCGCACTGACTTCGTAAACAACATGACGCACGAGCTAAAAACCCCTGTGAGCAGCATCCAGCTTGCAGCACAACGCTTGGTTGACCCTAGGGGCAAACTAAACGAGAAGAGCAAACAACGTGTATTGCATGTTATTGGACACGAATCGAAGCGTCTGAACATGCTCATAGAGAAGGTTTTGCTATTCTCTCTACTCGAAAAAAAGCTTGTAAGAGTACACAAACGAATTGTTGATGCCAATGAAATCATACTCGAGGTGGCTAGCGTTTTTTCCTTCATCGTCGATGAAGTTGGAGGCAGCTTAGACCTCGACCTCAAAGCTATGGAAACCTGGATCAATGTAGACGAGGTCCATTTTACCAACGTTGTATTCAACGTCATGGAAAACGCTCTGAAGTACCGAAAAAGAGATAGAAAGTTACAATTGCTGATTACTTCGGACAATAAAGACGGCATGTTTACGCTTTCCATTACAGACAACGGAATCGGAATACCTAAAGATGCTCTCAAAAGTGTCTTCAAGGGATTCTTTAGAGTCTCTACGGGCAATATGCACGATGTGAATGGCTATGGACTAGGGTTATCGTACGTTTATTCAATCATCAAAACCATGGACGGTAACGTATATGCAGAAAGTGAAAAGAACCAAGGTACTACCATCCACATTCAACTGCCCTATGTAGATGCAAGCAGCATTGTCGACGAAGACAATCGAACAAACCATTAATACGAGACTAATAAAACAATACTATAAACACTAAAGAACAGAACTTATGTCAGAAAAAACAAGAATCTTCCTATGCGAAGACGATGAAAACTTAGGGTTACTGCTCAAAGAATCCCTCGAATCGAACGGATATGAAGCCGATCTATTTACAGACGGCGAGTCTGGTGCAGCCAATTTCGCAAAGGGGAGCTACGACATCTGCGTATTGGACATTATGATGCCAATCAAAGATGGCTATAAGTTGGCACAGGAAATCAGGTACATCAACTCCGAAATACCTGTAATATTCCTTTCTGCTCGTACCATGAAAGACGATATCGTTGAAGGATTTAAGGCTGGTGCAGACGATTATATCACCAAACCGTTTAGCATGGAAGAGCTTACACTAAGAATCGAAGCCGTACTAAGAAGATCGGTAGGAAGAAAATCCAAAATAAAACCCAAATATCAGATTGGGAAATTCCACTTCGACACACAAATGCAGCTACTGAGTATCGGCGACAAGCAGACCAAGCTAACCACAAAAGAATGTGAACTACTTAGCCTACTATGCTTGCACATGAACGAAACACTAGAGCGCAACTATGCCCTAAAAACGATTTGGGTAGACGACAATTACTTTAACGCTCGTAGCATGGACGTTTACGTTACTAAACTTCGCAAACTACTAAAAGACGACCCCGAAGTTGAAATCAAAAACGTTCACGGCAAAGGGTACAAACTATTAACGCCCACCCAAGATACTCGCCCAGAACCAAGCGAAAACGCATAGTCCCTAGAGAATATATTGGAACGCGTTGCGGTTCCCGACAAGAAAAAGAGATAAGTCCAAATATCACTAGCTGGACTTATCTCTTTTTTATATCCTCTTGCATCCTCACCGAAGGAATCTAGATTCTGCAACTCAAACAATCTGACTTTCCGATCTGTTTTTTTTTCAAAATGAAAGACCAATCAAATAAATGTAGCTACCAGCCAAAGGAAAGAAAATGAAATTAATACTATTGACAATCGCACTGACTGCTTCAACTCAATTAATGGCTGAAACAGTAAACCATAACACAACAAAAGCACCCTCAAACTACAGCAAGACTACAGAAAAAGTCATAAACAACCAAAATGCAGACTCAGTGCAAGACTCAACAATCAAAATGAACACGCAAAGAAACTGCTGCCAAAAGAACTACGAAGGTGATAGACTCTTCACCATCGGAAGTAAATACGATCATACAAGCACAGTTAGTCGTATTGAGAAAGAGTTAGAAAGTTTAGGACTTAGTGTATTCGCCAAAATCGACCATGGCGAAAACGCCAAAAACAGTGGCTTAGAGATGCCTGCCTCAGTTGTACTACTATTTGGCTCGCCAGTAGTAGGTACCAACTTGATGGTCAAAGAACCGAGTATAGCCATCGAGTTACCCCTGCGAATAGCCATTTATGAAGACTCGGAAGCCCGTGTTTGGATCACTTGTTTGGAGATGAAAAAGCTTGCCAAAGATTATGGTTTAGACCAAGATCCAATAATAGGAAAGATGGAGCAGCTACTCAAAAGACTATCCAAGTCTGTAGAGCTATAGGATTATTGACATCTCTATGCTCACACAGAAGCAATAAGGAATTAGAGAGATGGCATTCATATTCCATGAAGTCGCAAACCATTAGCTACTGCAGACTAAATTTATATCAGCATAGGGTCTCCAAGTGTCAATCGGAAAACAAACTTGGGTCACAAATCGAAAGTCTCAAATCCAAAAAAAGAACTACCCCCATTTGCAAACAAGGGTAGTTCTTTTAGTAGATGGCTGTCCCTATACGGAACTTAGCGAGAGATCTTTAACAAGATCTTTTGATGGGGCTTTATTACTATCAAAAACCCCTATCGACTTTCTGCTTACTTCTTGATGTTTGGAAGCTCCATACCATAGCCTTTCTTGGCATCCATCCTTTTCAAGATAACACCCAAGATGAAAGCAAGTATACCGAAGCTTGCAAAGACTAACATAGCAAACATGTAGTTCTTAGGTTCCCCCTTGGCCACACCTACGTTAGTTTTGTCAATCACCAAACCGATGATCATTGGTACTGACATCAAACCGATATTCTGGATCCAGAAAATAGCCGAGTAGGCAGATCCCAAGACCTTACCATCGATCAGTTTTGGAACAGATGGCCAAAGGGCTGCAGGCACCAAAGAGAAAGAAATACCTAGTACAATGATAGCAGTTACAGCGATAGGGATATCTGCACCTTGTCCACCTTGGAAAGGATACATAGCGAAGATCATATGACAAATGAACATCAGTACTGCACCAATAATCAACATCGTAGCACCCTTACCAACGCGATCGAGGAATGTACCCAAAAATGGAGTTAAAACCATAGCTCCGATTGGGAACAAGCTAAACAAGCGAGCGGCAGTATGCTCTTCTAGACCAACATTTGATTGCAACATTTCGGTAGCAAAACGTTGGAAAGGGAAGATAGCCGAGTAATAAAGCACACAAAGTAATGCTACTACCCAGAATACCGAGTTACCAAACACCAACTTGAGGTCGCTAAAGCGGAATGGTTCTTCCTCTTCAGTAGCAGCTGCTTGCATTTGCTTATCGAGCTTTTTATCCATCAAGCCATAAACGATGTATAGCAACAAGCCAATACAGAGCAATATAGCAACGAAGATTACTGGAGCCTGAACGCTATCGAATTTTTTAGCAAGTATTGGAGAGGTCCAGAATACAGCAAACACACCAAGGCGAGCAATTGCCATTTCAATACCCATAGCTAGAGCCAACTCCTTACCGCTAAACCACTTAACGATAGCGCGAGAAACCGTTACACCAGCCATCTCCGTACCGCAACCGAAAATTGCAAAACCAACACATGCAAGCTTAGCAGTGGCAGGGAAGTCGGGAAGGAACGAATTGAGCATGTCAAATCCAAAACCGCCATTGGCAAACTGAGGGCTAAGTGCATAAACTTTTATCAGAGCACCTATTACCATGAGTGAGCCCGATAGAATGGCCGTGAATCGAACACCCATTTTATCAAGGATGATACCTGCAAAAATGAGGAAAAAGAAGAAAACATTTAGGAAAAACTCACTACCTCCGTATGTTCCAAAGACTGTAGAACTCCATCCCATTTGAGATTCGATCATTGTCTTTAGTGGAGACAGTACGTCTACAAACATGTAGGCGAAAAACATCGTGAGCGCAATCAGCATTAAGGCTGTCCAGCGTAAAACTGGATTATCACGCATCGTTTGGTGAATTGATTGTGACATCTTCTGTAGTAATTATTGATTAGTTTTTGAAATATTTTTCAGCAGATCTGCAACGATGAAGCTACTACCACCTACAAAGATAAAATCATCGGGATGGGCAGCATCAAGTGCAGCTTGGAGAGCTTGAGGAACATTTGGATACGAATTCCCCAGTAAGCCGAGCGGTCGAGCTTGCTCGGCAAGTTGCTCAGCACCAAGAGCTCTTTCTATATCGGCTTGGGTAAAGTAATAGATGGCATCGGTTGGCAACAATTTAAGCACACCACTAATATCCTTGTCATTTACCATGCCAAAGACCATGTGTAATTGCTTATAGTTTTCGGACTTCAATTGCTCCATGAGCAGAGATATGCCGTCAACATTGTGCCCCGTATCGCATATTACTCGAGGCTCGGTATATATCTGTTGCCATCTGCCTTGAAGTCCAGTAAGCTCTACTAGTTGGGCAAAGCCAGCTCTTACGGCCTCTACACCAATAGCAAATCCCTGCTCACAGATGTATGGAATCGCTGCCAACACACAACGTGCATTGAGGGGTTGAGCCTTCGAACCCAATACGGCTTCAATGGTACCGTAAGTTTTAGTTGTATATCTGTAATGAACACCTTGGGCAGTGCTCTCGATGAGCTCTTCACTCTCTTCGGCCCAGCAAATCGGACTTGCCACGCTCCGAGCTTTATCCAAGATTACGTTGCGTACTTCGTTATTGGCAGCCCCTATTACCACAGGTACTCCAGGCTTGATGATACCGGCCTTTTCGTACGCAATCTTGGCTAGCGAGTCTCCCAAAAACTGAGTATGATCCAAGCTAATGTTGGTGATGATACTTAAGATGGGATTGATAATATTTGTACTATCGAGCCGACCACCCATCCCCACTTCTATTACTGCAATATCCACTTGGCAATGACTAAAGTAGTCAAAGGCCATCATACTCGTCAGCTCAAAGAATGAAGGCGCTAGGTCTTCTACCAACTCACGAGATCGATCCGTAAAGTCAGCTACAAAACCCTCATCTATCATCCGACCATTCACCCGTATGCGTTCTCTGAAGCTGACAAGGTGTGGTGAGGTAAAAAGCCCCACTTTATAGCCAGCCAGCTGCAATATAGCAGCCAAAGTATGACTCGTTGAGCCCTTACCGTTGGTGCCAGCTACATGGATACAAGCATAATTGCGATGAGGGCTGCCAAACTTTTGGTCCATCAGCTCCACACGCTCGAGGCCAGGCTTGTAAGCACCTGCTCCCTGCTCTTGAAATACAGGAGTGGCCTCGTATAAGTATTTTATTGCCTCTTCGTAGGTCATTCGACTTAGCGAATAATCGTTTGAGCTCTATCTGGGCCAACCGAAACGATAGCAATGGGTACTCCAAGCTCAGCTTCCAAAAAGCGGATATACTGTGAAAACTCGGCCGGAAACTCACTTTCACTGCTTACCGTTGTCATATCTTTTTGCCAGCCCTTTAGTTCTTTATATACAGGCTTTAAACGAGCGTCGATGCTATATGGAAAATTGCGAGTTTCCTTGCCATCAATATCGTATGCCACGCAAGCTTTGATCGTTTCAAATTGATCCATCACATCGCTTTTCATCATGATGAGCTTTGTCACACCATTAAGCATTATCGTATAACGTAATGCCACCAAATCGATCCAACCACAACGGCGCTTACGACCGGTAACCGATCCAAACTCACGACCGATGGTGCAAAGCGTATCGCCTGTTTCATCAAACAATTCGGTAGGAAATGGGCCTTCCCCCACACGTGTGCAATAGGCTTTAAAGATGCCATACACTTCTCCGATCTTACTTGGTGCAATACCTAATCCTGTACATGCACCAGCACAAATAGTATTGCTCGATGTTACAAATGGATAGGAACCAAAGTCAACGTCGAGCAAAGAGCCCTGAGCCCCTTCTGCTAGCACAGCATGTCCATCGCTTAAAACTTCATTTACCAAGAATTCACTATCGATCAGGCGGAAGCTACGTAGGTATTCAATAGCCTCAAACCATTCTTTTTCAATCTGTTCTAGGTCGATCGGATAATCAAGTGACTTGAGCGTACGCATATGGAGCGACTTTGCAGCATCGTAACGTACCATAAAATCTAACTCAATATCACCAACGCGCAAGCCATTGCGACCAATCTTATCGGTATAGGTTGGGCCAATTCCTTTGCCCGTTGTACCAATTTTTGTAGAGCCCTTGGCCGATTCGAGTGCAGCGTCTAATAGACGGTGAGTTGGCATTATTAGGTGTGCTTTACGTGATATGTACAGACGCTCACGAAGCTCGTGTCCACTTTTTGCCAAAGCTTCGGCTTCTTCTTTGAAGAAAATAGGATCGATCACTACCCCATTGCCTATAATATTAATCTTATCGCCTTGGAAGATTCCAGAGGGGATGGAGCGTAGCACATACTTCTGTCCCTCAAATTCGAGCGTATGACCCGCATTGGGACCTCCCTGAAAGCGGGCTACCATATGATAGTTTGGAGTAAGAACGTCCACTATTTTTCCTTTTCCCTCATCGCCCCACTGTAGGCCGAGGAGCACATCCACTTTTACTGATTTCATTGTGTATAGCTATTTGTGTGTGTTAGTATTCTTTATTACGGTCTGCGCCTTGTTTTGCTTAGCATCTTTGAGGCGTGCTGCCTTTTTTTTCGAGCACTCAGCACAACACCCATACAAACAAAGCAAGGCTTGACTAATTTTGAAGCGTGCCGGACGCAGCGTTTTTATATCAAACAAACTTTTCAAGCCCTTACGATAATGAACACTTGGCTCACCACACTGCGTACAAATAAGTAGTGGCGAACGCTCGGCCATTGTGGCTATCAGATACCTATTTTTGTTTGAAAAGCTTGGTACACGAAGCAATATACCACAAGTTTCGAATAGTTCTATGGTATTATAAATGGTAGCCAAGCTTAAAAACAGCTTCATCTGTTGGCAAGTATCCCATAAGTCATCGGCCGAAAAAAGAGCTTTACACTGCAATGCAGCCTCAAGCACAGCATAGCGCTCGGCCGTATTGCGAAGAGCATGTTCGGTAACATAGTCTTGCAAGCGTTTTTTCAACAAAAGATAGGGAGAGTCAACAGCATGCATCGGCAAATATTTTTTTTCCTGACAAATTTAGCCCTTTCCTAGCAATCTATCATCCATTAGACTGATTAAAAACTGCCTTTTGACTGAACTCATGCAGAAAAGAGAAAATTATTCTCTAAAAGCGGTGCCCCATTTAAGCTTACGACGCAGAGTTTCTGCAAATGAGTGTGGTCTAAGTCGAATCATCTTAACAACATGATCGGCTCGTTTCAAATGAAGCTGCTGGCTACAAGGCAAAGTAATGCTGTGCCCATCAACCACCAAGAGGTAATTATTGCTGCGCGACTCTACTTCGAGACGAATTTCCAATCGATCGGGCACTACCAACGGGCGCATATTTAGCATATGAGGAGCAATGGGGGTAATCACGAGGCTGCTACTTCCAGGCATAATGATAGGTCCATTACAACTTAAAGAGTAAGCTGTAGAGCCAGAGGGTGTAGCAATAATAAGCCCATCGGCATCGTAGCCTGCAAGGTAATCTTGACCCAGATAAGCATTTACACGAATCATAGATCCCGTTTCTTGCTTTAATAGGGCAACTTCGTTGAGTGCAAAATCGTAATCAAACCCTGCAAGTTCGGTCTTCAATGCCAAGAGTGCACGCTCTTCGATCGAGAAGTCTGAAGCAAGCAATTGATCTATCGAAGCCATTGCTTCATAAGGATCAACATCGGTAAGAAAACCCAGTCGACCTACATTAATCCCCAATATAGGCAAGCCCAAACGTGCCACTCGATGCGTGGTACGCAAGAACGTGCCGTCGCCTCCTATACTTATAGCCATTTCTACCGCAGGTAGATTTTCCTCAAAGCTACTGAAAGACGACGCGTCGAAAGTACATTCTGACTTCAAATAGGTAAGGAAACCATTCTCTACAAAAAGAGAAGCTCCAGACTGTTTGAGCTTTTCGAGAAGCTCTATAATAAGGGGAACTTTACCATTCGGGTGCTTGCTCCCATATACTGCTATGTTCATCAAAAATGCGGGTTTGGGGTATATATTCGGCAAAAATATGCTACATTTGTCTTGAATGCAAAAATAGCAATAATTAGCGATGACTAAATTAAGTGTAAATGTAAATAAAATAGCCACACTACGCAATTCGCGCGGTGGCAACGTACCCAATGTATTAAGTGTTGCACTCGATTGCGAACGATTTGGTGCACAAGGCATCACTGTACACCCTCGTCCAGACGAAAGGCACATCCGATATGCAGACGTTTACCAACTAAAAGAACATATCAGCACAGAGCTTAATATAGAAGGCAATCCAATAGACCGTTTTGTAAATCTGATCGAAGAGGTAAGGCCTGCTCAGGTTACACTAGTGCCAGATGCTCCCGATGCTCTCACATCAAATGCAGGATGGGAGGTAAGAGCGAATTTCGACAAACTAAAAGAATTGGCCGACTACTTTCGTAGCATTGGCGTTCGCAGCTCGATTTTTATCGATACCAATCTCGACAACATCAGCTGGGCTGCCAAAACTGGGGTGGATCGTATAGAACTATACACAGAGCCCTATGCTATACAATACGAAACTGATAGAGCTAAGGCTGTGCAAGACTACATCTTAGCATCGAAGCATGCAGAAGAGCTGGGCCTCGGGGTTAATGCGGGGCATGACCTAAGCCTCATAAACCTACGCTTCCTGGCCGAGCAATTGCCGAAGTTAGACGAAGTGTCCATTGGGCATGCGCTTATTGCAGATGCGCTCTACCTTGGGCTCGAAAAGTGTATAGCAGCCTATCGCGAAGAGCTTGCACCACACAAATAAGTCTTTTAATGTCTCTCCAATTCTTAGTACAAACAATTCAAAAGTAAGCCCCCTAACAAACATTATGCTTCCCTTACTACAAATACCAGCACAATCTGCTGGCACACCCATAGATTCCCTCAGCACAATTGCGTCAACTACCAACGAAGTTGCTACAAGTACACTTTCTGTATTCGAACTTGCAGCCAAGGGTGGTTGGATCATGATACTACTAGCTCTATTATCAATCGTGGCAATTTTCATTTTTGTACGTAAAGTTCTCGAGATCAGAGCAGCAGCCAAAGAGGAAAATTCGTTTATGGAACGAATCAAAGACTATATCCACGAAGGTAAAATAGACTCTGCCAAGCGTCTCTGTGCCGACAAAGACACACCCTCGGCTCGCATGATTGCCAAAGGCCTTACCCGCCTCGGTCGCCCGATGAGTGATATAATGGTAGCTATCGAAAATACGGGCAACGTAGAGATCGGTCGCCTCGAAAAAGGGCTACCCATCATTGCTACCATTGCAGCAGGTGCTCCTATGATTGGTTTTTTAGGCACAGTTACTGGAATGGTACGCGCCTTCTTCGATATGGCAAACGCTGGCAATGCTGGTGTAGATGTAGCCTTACTATCAGGTGGTATTTACGAAGCTCTTGTAACAACTGTTGGAGGACTAGTAGTAGGTATCGTCACCTTATTTGCATACAACTATCTAGTGGCTCTAGTAGACAAAGTAGTAAACAATATGGAGTCAAAAACTCTTGAGTTTATGGACGTACTCAACGAACCAATCAGCGCAGAGAAATGAGCCTAAAACGTAAGACAAAAGTAACAGAGGTATTTAGCATGGCGTCAATGACAGACGTCATCTTCTTGCTACTCATCTTCTTTATGGTTACGAGTACGCTCATCGTACCAAATGCCATACGAGTAGCACTACCATCGAGTCATCAAGAATCTGCGCCCCAAGCACCATTGGCACGAATAAGTATTAGCGAAGACCTACGCTATTATGCCGCTTTTGGTCAAGATAAGGGATACGAGGTAGCTTTCGAAGAGATTCTACCCTTGCTATTACAAGAGCAAGAAAAGAACCCCGAAATGTACGTAGCAATATATGCCGACGAGAACGTCCCATACCGCGAGCTTGTTCGACTAATAAGCCTTACTGGCGAGAATAAACTGCGTACTGTACTGGCTACAAAGGCCAAAAAGGACTGAGCTAGCCCTGTGGAAACCAATAAAATATGAGCAAGAAAAGAATCAAACGAAATGCCATCGCCTGGGGAGTAACAATCGCTGTCCATGCCATGGTACTTGCATCACTCTTCCTGCTACATTTGCATGCTAGCCAAAGAGATGAGCCCGAAGAGCTCCTGCTTATAAACTTCGGCACTACCGATCAGTTATCGGCAGGCCTATTCGAGCCTTCGGCTGCATCGGCTGCGACATCTCCCGAAGTCTCCGACGCTGCCATTGAAGCGTCTGTACCTCAAAAGACACAGACCAAGCCACAAGAGGTATCGGAGATCAAACAAAGCATCGATCCAAGTGTTAGTATGGCCGAAAAGCAACGACAAAAAGCGGAGGCCGAACGAGTACGAAAAGAAGAGGCTCTAAAAAAACAAAAAGCCGCCGAAGAGGCAGAGCGCCGCAGACGTGAAGAAGCAGGAAAAGCGATCAGTAGCAACGTGGCTGGCGCTTTTGGAAAAGGCGACCAAATGGGAACCAACCAAGGCACAGGCACAGTAGCTCAAGGCAATCAAGGGCATATTGGAGGGAGCGGTTCAAGTTATTCACTTACAGGACGAACGATAATAGGTAATGGAGGCTACCCTGAGCGCCCCAAATACAACACACCTACAAGAGGCACCATCAACGTTACGATAGTGGTAAACGCTTCAGGCAAGGTTACACAAGCTAGGGTGAGACTCAAAGGAACAAACATTACCGACAACAGCCTGCAGCGTGCAGCGATTGAGGCTGCTAAGGCGACTCGCTTCAATGCAGCACCAGGTTCACAAGAACAAGAAGGGGTAATCACTTACCACTTCGATGTTCGCTAATAGTTTATTCATACAAAAAAGACCCACATTATTATGACAAAGAAAGCATTCATATTCATCGCAGAAGGCTTCGAAGAGATCGAAGCAATAGGTACTATTGACATACTGAGACGTGCAGGAATTGATGCACAGAGCATCTCTATTCACGACGAAAAAACCGTCATAGGTGCACATGGCATGCCATTGGTATGCGATAAACTTTTAGGCGAAGTGCTTACTGAGACAGCCGATTTACTAGTACTACCAGGAGGAATGCCTGGTGCACAAAACCTAAAAGATAAGACAGAGCTTCACCCCATGCTAATGGCTCAAGACAAAGCCGGTAAAACTCTCGCAGCTATCTGTGCCGCGCCAATGGTACTCGGTAGCTTAGGACTACTCCAAGACCGCAAGGCAACCTGTTATCCGAGCTTCGAAGGACATTTGACTGGTGCCCAACACAGCAGTGCTAGCGTTGTTATTGACCAAAACATTGTTACGGGCAAAGGCCCCGCTTTTGTATTCGACTTTGCTCTTGCACTAATCGAGCAAGTAATGGGACCAGATAAAGCTCAAGAAGTGGCTGAGGGTTTACTGCTCAAGTAGTAACCCAGCATCTAAAATAGCTATTCGATGGGTGCAAAAGTGGACTTTGATTGGCTTAGCAGAAAAATCTTTATGATTTTCGCAAAAAATATGGTCAAAGACTTGCAGAATCAAATAATTGTTGTACTTTTGTGCCGGGTAAGTCCTATACGGCATGCTCCTCTAGATTCCCCCAGGGCTTGATCGCAGCAAGGGTATAGGGTTGTAGCGGCGCGATATAGTAAGCTTACCCACCTGCCTCTTTAGCTCAGTTGGCCAGAGCACATGATTTGTAATCTTGGGGTCGTTGGTTCGAATCCGACAAGAGGCTCAAGAAGAAAAGGCTGCCAAACGTTTGTTTGGCAGCCTTTATTTTATTGTATTCAATTGAAACAAAGTTCTTCAAAAGCCTTTGAAAGAACTTAGACTCTTCTCAACCTCAATGGTCAACTCTGTGAACTCTATGAGCATACATGAAGACCTATTTAGTAGTGAGAGTTTACAAAGCTACTTGTCTCTTAAGATCAAGTAGTCTTGCGGTACTATCTCAAGCACGTGTTCAAGACCTAATTTTTCATTCAAGAAGAGCATTAGTTTATCAATATCATTGAAAGTTTCTTGAGGGATCGACAAAGTAAAACGGCGATTAGCACTTGCGTCATCAACTAAATCAGAAAGAATAACCCCACTAGTTGCCAGCTCTCTATTTAAGTAGCCTGCAAAGGCTTCTAGAGTATAATTTTCGATTAGTATCTCATTCTCATACATCTTCAAAGTCATAGGCAAATCGTCAGACGGCTCGCTTGAATACTTATCCACAAAGAGATTTGAGTCTGTTAGGTTCAGCAAATAAACTTCAATTTCCTTCTGTACAAGGCTGGCTTGTACTCCATAATAATCAGAAATACATTGCACTACGGGCAGTAAATCTCCTAACTTATCTTTTTCGGTGCTAAGTTGCAAAGAGACAAAATACTTAGGGAGCTTGCTTGATTCATTCTTTACAAACTTTTCAGAGCTCATCAATAGATTTGCGAAAGTCCTAGGAAGATCCATGCCATAAATTGTAGCTGCCTTGGCATCGACCCCACCTTGGTAAGAAGAATACTTCTCACATTGAGAAACCCCATATTCATCAACCTTAGATCCCTCTATCGAATAGAGTGAAATCTTGATCGAATCGACGATGGTATCGAGTTGCAATGTTTTAATCTCCTTAGAGCTTTGCCCCTGACAAGAAAAAAAGGACATGGAAATAAGAGACAGAGCGAAAAGGAGAAAGAGCTTTGTGGCTTTACGAATAAGAATTTGTTTGTTCATTGTAATCTATTTCAATTTTTCTAACTGATTGATTGTCCAAAGTAAAGCATAAAGGTTTACTTAGGTACTGAAATGAAAAAAGTCGCTCTTGGAATCAGATTCCTCGAGCGACTTTCTCAAAAAAAGGCGGCTACCTACTCTCCCACTTTTACGCAGTACCATCGGCACAATTGGGCTTAACTTCTCTGTTCGGGATGGATAGAGGTGGATCCCCAACGTTATAACCACCGAAATGTCTTAGAGACGGATCTCTTTTGTTTTGTAGATGTGATCTTGAAACTCATGATCAGAGATCGAGTCCTAAGAGCAAATCTTTCTATGAGTTATAAAACACATCAAAAGATGTCTTTTTTCCTCATTTTTGTGCATATTCATCACGCTTGATGAAGCAATAAAATGACTATCGAAAGAAGAAAACAAAAGCTCCAAGCAGCTTTCTTGTGATATTGCTCTGGCAGCTCGCCGAGACCAGTACCTTTACAAAAGGTAAAAGCCTACGCTTAGCCAAGCAAGAAGAGG
>CAZHWP010000053.1:3104-15626 GCA_964535945.1 uncultured Porphyromonas sp. | reverse complement strand
CCTGACTAATGTAGATGGGATTTTCGACGAGATCACATCGGTTGGGCAACACCCACGCAGTTTGTCCGATACCCACATTCTGCTCGAGCAGATCGGTCACAGACTAGACCGAGAAGTGGAGCGCCTCTTCCGTGAGGGGAAGAAAGAGAAAGGCTTGCAAGGAATGGATGTTACCAATTATATCGAGGATAGAATAGATATTAGCAACGTATTGCGTAGGTCTAGTCCTCTATGGGATGGTGGCTATGTGATGTGTGGCCTAACGGGTAGTTCTGAGAGTTTTGTCTTGCGTGATCCTTGGGGTATCCGCCCTGCTTTTTATTATATCAGTGATGAGATCATAGTAGTAGCATCTGAGAGACCCGTCATCCAGACGGTGATGAATCTGAAAGCCGAAGATATTTGTGAGTTGTTGCCTGGCCAAGCTTTGATTGTTAACCAGAATGACGAGCCGAAACTCGATCAGATATTGGAGCCTAAGCGCTATCAAGCATGCTCGTTTGAGCGAATCTATTTCTCGCGCGGTAGCGACAAAGACATCTATTGTGAGCGAAAAGCTCTTGGCTCTCAATTAGTACCTCGCATATTAGAGGCTGTCGATCATGAGCTAGACAAGTCTGTCTTTTCTTTCGTACCCAACACTGCCGAGGTGGCTTACTATGGAATGATAGATGGATTAGAAGCCTATCTCAATGAGCAGAAATCGCTTGCTATACAGTCGCTTAGTAATCCGACTGCCGATGAGATCAATGAAATACTCAACAGACGCGTTCGTACCGAAAAGGTGGCTATCAAGGATATCAAGCTGCGTACCTTCATTTCGGAAGGCAAGACGCGAGACGACCTTGCAGCACACGTTTATGATGTAACCTACGGCACTGTTACTCCGCATGTCGATAATCTAGTCGTTATTGACGATAGTATCGTAAGGGGTACTACGTTGCGCCAAAGTATCATCAGTATAATGGATCGCTTAGATCCCAAGCGTATTGTCATCGTGTCTAGTTCGCCGCAAATTCGTTATCCCGATTATTACGGCATCGATATGCGTCATATGCGTGAGTTCATAGCCTTTAGGGCTGCTGTAGAGCTGCTCAAAGAAAATGGCCTCGAATCAATACTGCATACTGCATACAATGAGGCTATTGAGTTGCGAAATACAGCTCGTGCTTTAGAGGTGAAAAATGTAGTAAAAGCTATTTATGAACCGTTTTCAGCCGAACAGATCTCTCAGAAGATAATCGAACTACTCACCCCTTCGTATGTAAAAGCAGAGGTAAAAGTGGTGTATCAAGACATCGAAGGTCTGCACAAGGCCATCCCCGATCATCCGGGCGATTGGTATTTCACTGGCAACTATCCAACTCCTGGTGGGGCACACTTAGTAAATGAGGCCTTCATTAGTTATATGGAGGAGGACTATAAGAAATAGTCGTATTCAGAAAGGAAAGACAATACAAAAATCACGTAGAGTAAGATAATAGGATGAAACAAAGAACGGCGGCAACGCTGATATTGGAAGACGGTAGCAGATTTGAAGGCTACTCCTTTGGTTACGAAGGCTCAAAGTCTGGCGAAGTAGTCTTTAATACAGCCATGACTGGCTATACAGAGGCGCTCACAGACCCCAGCTTTATGGGGCAAATAATGGTCATGACCTATCCATCGGTTGGTAACTATGGTGTACCCCCTCGTAAACTCTCGCCCTTCGGTGTATTAGAATTCATGGAAAGCCCGCATATTCATGTGCAGGCACTGATTGTTAGTGACTACTCCGAGTCGTATAGTCATTGGAATGCAGAGAAAAGCCTTGCCGAGTGGCTTGTAGAGGAGCAAGTGCCAGCGATTACTGGCATAGATACAAGAGCCTTGGCCAAACATCTGCGCGAAGCTGGTACTATGAGGGGGATTGTTCATATTGATGGTCAGCCCGACGCCAGTATTGAAGATGAGTTTCAAGATCGTAACCTCGTGGCCGAAGCCTCCTGTACAGATCTTGTTACTTATGGCTCGGGACCAAAGAAGCTTGTGCTGCTCGATTGTGGACTTAAAAACAATATTATTCGCCGACTCATTGATGATCGTACAACTGTAATCCGTGTGCCTTGGAATTACAACTTTCATCAGATCGATTACGATGGACTATTCATTAGCAACGGACCTGGCGATCCAAATATGTGCGACATAACAGTCAAGCATATTCAAGAAGCCTTTGCCAAAGAACGACCCATTTGCGGTATTTGTATGGGAAATCAACTTATCTCACGAGCAGCAGGAGCAGCTATCTATAAGTTAAAACACGGACATAGAAGCCACAATCAGCCTGTTCAGTTAGTTGGAACGAATCGTTGCTTCATTACTAGTCAGAACCATGGCTTTGCCATCGACCCTAAAACCCTCGACAATGACTGGGAAGAGCTCTTCATCAATCTAAACGATGGCACTAATGAGGGCATTAGGCACAAGCACAAGCCGTTCTCTTCGGTGCAGTTTCATCCCGAAGCATGTGGCGGCCCCACAGATACTTATTTCATCTTTGAGGACTTCCTCAAGCAACTCTAACCCTACTTTTTGGGGACATTCACTATTAATCATCGAAGCTTACTCAATCCATCATGATAGATAAGAATAAATTCAAGAAAGTACTTTTATTAGGCTCGGGAGCACTCAAGATTGGAGAGGCGGGCGAGTTTGACTATTCTGGCTCGCAAGCCCTCAAGGCTATCCGAGAGGAAGGGATCGAAACCGTCCTAGTAAATCCAAATATTGCAACGGTGCAGACTTCTGAGGGAATGGCAGACGAGATTTACTTCCTGCCTGTTACTCCGTTCTTCGTCGAGAAAGTAATCGCTAAGGAAAGGCCCCAAGGCATTCTACTTGCATTTGGTGGGCAGACCGCACTAAACTGTGGGGTCGAACTATACCGCCAAGGTATACTCGAGAAATATGGCGTAGAAGTGCTAGGTACGCCCGTACAGGCAATCATCGAAACAGAAGACCGTGAGCTCTTCGTGAAAAAACTCGATGAGATCGATGTCAAAACCATTAGTAGCGAGGCGGTAAACAATATCGCCGATGCACGTAGAGCTGCCAGCGAGCTGGGCTATCCTGTTATCATCAGAGCAGCATATGCTTTGGGTGGACTTGGTAGTGGTTTCTGCGACAACGAAGCCGAACTTGATGTTTTATGCGAGAAGGCTTTCTCGTTTAGCCCCCAAGTATTGGTCGAAAAAAGTCTAAAAGGCTGGAAGGAGATTGAGTACGAAGTAGTACGCGACCAGTTTGACAACTGTATGACCGTCTGTAATATGGAAAACTTCGACCCTCTCGGTATCCACACAGGCGAAAGTATTGTAGTTGCACCATCTCAGACATTAAACAACAACGAATACCACAAGCTCCGCGAGCTAGCAATTCGAATTATTCGTCATATAGGTATCGTAGGTGAGTGTAACGTACAGTATGCGCTCGATCCGTATAGCGAAGACTACAGAGTAATTGAGGTAAATGCTCGTCTGTCTCGTTCGTCGGCACTAGCATCGAAAGCAACGGGATATCCGTTGGCTTTTGTGGCTGCTAAATTGGGGCTGGGTTACGGACTATTCGATCTTAAGAATTCTGTTACTCGTATCACACCTGCTTTCTTCGAGCCTGCTCTCGATTATGTCGTGTGCAAAATACCTCGTTGGGACTTAGGAAAGTTCCGTGGCGTATCTCGGCTCTTAGGTAGTAGTATGAAGTCTGTTGGTGAAGTGATGTCTATTGGGCGAAACTTCGAAGAAGCCATACAGAAAGGTCTCAGAATGATTGGCCAGGGTATGCATGGCTTTGTAGAAAACAAAGAGTTGCAGATCCCCGATATCGACCAAGCACTCAGAGAGCCTACAGATATGCGTATTTTCGTTATTAGTAAAGCCTTCCGCCAAGGCTATACGGTCGACGAAATTCACGAACTTACTTGCATCGACAAGTGGTTCTTACACAAGTTGCATGCCATTATGAACTTGGCCAAAGAACTTGAGTCTTATCAGCAATTAGAAGACTTGCCTCGCGAATTACTATTCGAAGCCAAGCTGAAAGGCTTCTCAGACTTCCAAGTGGCTCGTGCCGTACTAGATCCCGTTGCATCGGAGATGGAACAGTCTGGCTTGATGGTACGAAACCTGAGAAAGCAACTGGGCATTACACCTGTTGTAAAGCGTATAGATACACTTGCTGCAGAATACGCTGCTCAGAGTAACTACCTCTACCTTACTTATGCTGGCACAGCGCATGATATCGGATTCGAAAACGATAAGCGTTCCGTAGTAGTTCTTGGTTCTGGAGCCTATCGCATCGGTAGCTCGGTAGAGTTTGACTGGTGCGGTGTAAACGCTATCAATACGATACGCAAAGAAGGTTACCGATCGGTAATGATCAACTACAACCCCGAGACTGTAAGTACCGACTACGACGTTTCGGACAGGCTTTACTTCGACGAATTGACTTTCGAGCGTGTGATGGACATTCTCGATCTGGAGCAACCCAAGGGAGTCATAGTGTCGACAGGTGGTCAGATACCAAACAACCTTGCTCTAAGGCTCGACGAACAGCAAGTAACGATACTTGGTACTCAGGCCAAAAGCATCGACAATGCCGAGGATAGACACAAGTTTTCGGCTATGCTCGACGAGCTATCCATCGATCAGCCTCGCTGGCAAGAGCTAAGCTCGGCCGAGGAGATCGAAGATTTCGTTGCCGAAGTGGGTTACCCTGTATTGGTGCGCCCTAGCTATGTCTTGTCTGGTGCAGCCATGAATGTATGCAGTAATAGGGAAGAGCTACTGAAGTTTCTTGAGCTTGCTGCTAACGTTTCCAAACAGCATCCCGTAGTGGTATCGCAGTTCATTGAGCATGCCAAGGAGGTGGAGATGGATGCTGTAGCAGATAAGGGCGAACTTATTGCTTATGCAATTGGTGAGCACGTCGAGTTTGCAGGTGTTCACTCGGGCGATGCTACCATCCAGTTCCCTGGTCAGAAGCTGTATGTCGAGACGGTGCGTCGTATCAAGCGTATTACACGAAAGATCGCCAAAGCACTCGAAATATCAGGTCCATTCAATATACAGTTCCTTGCAAAAGGCAACGATATCAAGGTTATCGAGTGCAACCTGCGTGCTTCGCGTAGCTTCCCATTTGTAAGCAAAGTACTCAAGATAAACCTGATCGAGCTTGCTACCAAAGTGATGCTCGGATTGCCAGTTGAGAAACCAAGTAAAAATGCTTTCGACCTCGACTATGTGGGCATCAAAGCGTCTCAATTCTCATTTAGTCGTTTGCAACAAGCAGACCCTGTATTGGGAGTAGACATGGCAAGTACCGGTGAGGTGGGATGTATTGGTGATGATCTCGACGAAGCTATTCTAAAGAGCATGCTCTCAGTTGGATACCGCATACCACAGCGTGCCGTATTGTTGTCTACTGGAGGGTATAAGCAAAAGGTAGATCTGCTCGATGCAAGCGAAATGCTTCAGCAGCGTGGATATAAGCTCTATGCTACAGATGGTACCTACAAATTCCTCAAGGAGAATGGTATAGAAGTGAGCAAAGTCTATTGGCCTAGCGAAGAGGGCACGCCACAGGCACTCGACCTACTTCGTAGTCATGAAGTGGACCTAGTGGTAAATATCAATAAGAATCTCTCGGCAGGCGAACTAACCAATGGCTATAAGCTAAGACGTACGGCTATTGACCTCAATATACCACTGCTTACAAATGCACGTTTGGCTTCGGCTTTCATTAGCTCTTTCTGTCATTTAAGTATAGACGACATCAAGATCAAGAGCTGGAAAGAATATCACTAGTCTCTGCTAGTATATTCCCGATTAGCAAAAACTACTATTGTGATAGCCTTCTGTCTATTGCAGCATCGAGCTGTGAGGCAGAAGGCTATCTTTTTTTATTATCGATCGCCACTACGCATCAAAGCCGTATTGAGTAGCTCAGTGTATCGACAAAATATGCGTATATTTGCTTGTAGTATAGAGCACTTGGCAAGCATTGTTGCTCTTTGCATGGTAACTACCATCGTAGTCCTTTGCTCCAGATTGCGATGAAAGATGCCGGTAGCTAAACAAATAATAATAACAGCACAGATACTGAAACGATGAGACGAATTACTTTTTCTTTATGCCTACTTCTATGCCTCGTAAGCCTAAGCAATGCTCAGCAAGCTAGCCCTCGATATATGAAAGTAGGGGTTGCCTTTTACAACGTCGAAAACCTTTTCGATACCGAAAAGGGTCCCAATAATGATGTTGATTTCTTGCCAGACGGTGCAAACTATTGGACTAAAGACAAATATGAGCATAAGTTGAGCAACTTAGCCACAGTGATCTCTCAGGTAGCAGGCAATGGGCCCGCAGTCTTGGGGCTGGCCGAAGTTGAGAATAGAGGCGTATTGGAAGATCTTGTAGCGCAAGAACAATTAGCTTCGCTTCACTACCAGATTGTTCATTACGATTCGCCCGACTTTCGTGGCATTGATTGTGCCTTGCTATTCAGACCCGAGGTGTTTCAAGTACTGGCAAGTGGTACCAAGGCTGTTGTAATACCAGGTGAAGAGCATATCAAGACGCGCGATATCCTTTATGCCACCGGCTTGATCGATGGCGAGACTTTTCACTTTCTGGTAGGGCACTGGCCTTCTCGATCGGGAGGTGAGCAAATCTCTCTAAACCGTCGTATGGCGGCAGCCCAAACCATGCGTAGCCTTGCCGATTCGCTCCAAGCAAGCAAGCCTGGTAGCCACGTGATTATGATGGGGGACTTTAATGACGACCCCACTTCGCCTAGCGTTAGCAAGGGCTTGGGGGTACGTAAGCATCCAACGGGGCTGCGTGCAGATCAGTATTTTACCCCCATGCTTAAGCTTTACGAAAAGGGGGTAGGCACATTGGCCTATCGCGATGTGTGGAGCTTGTTTGATATTATCGTTGTCAATGGTAGCTTGCTAGGAGATAAACTCGATAGCTTCAAGCTATATACAGATCCCAATTCGAAAATGCAAGCCTTCGTTTATAACAAAGCCTTTATGCGACAGAGCGAAGGGAAGTACAAGGGGTATCCGCTACGTTCGTTGGTGGGCAATCAATATCAGGGTGGATATAGCGACCACTTTCCCGTGTATATCTATTTGGTGAAAAAAGTGAAATAGGGGGAGTCCAAATCCTAGTGTGAAATTAGAATAATCAGCAGTTTTTTTTGATGCGTAAGTTCGATAATAAGTATAAGTCATTTCTGTTTTTGCTCCTTTCTGCACTCTTCTTAACGCTTTTTGCTCCACAAGAAAAGTCCTTTAAGTATCAGTTTTATAAGGGTAAACCATGGCAGTACGAGCTCTTGACAGCTCCCTACGATTTTCCTATCTATAAGTCTCAAAGCCTTATCGATGCAGAGCGAGATAGCGTAAGGCAAGCCATAAAACCATACTACGCAATGGACGAAACAGTGGGGGCAAACATGGTTCTGAACTGGCGAAACGACTATGATAAGCTTTGGAAATCGACCGTATCAAATGCCTACGATAGCTATATCAGTGATTTTTTGAGGCAGATTTATCAGAAGGGGCTCATTACCGATGAGTTTTCGACCGATATGCGTGCCCAGGGTCTCTTAGAACTAAACTTGATACAAACAGATAGGGTGGTCGAGCGTCAGCCAATTACTCGATTTTATAGGATGAAAGAGTCGTATGAGCTCTTCTTTGAAAATGTGCCTCCCTATCTCGATAAGAGTGTATTGCGAGACATAGATATCTCGAAGTACTTACAGATGAATATCGTCGAAGACCCTGCTATGCGCGAGCAGGTGATTCGTGATGAACTACAGAGCTTATCCGTTTCGACAGGCTTGGTTCAGGCTGGTGAGCGAATTGTTGATAAAGGCGATATCGTCAACAACTACACCTTCAATGTATTGAACTCACTGAAGCGTGTGCACGTAGAGCGTTCGGGCGATAGCAATACTAAGTTTGTAAGGCAGCTGGGTACTTTTGTTGTGATAGCTATGCTTTTGATGTCGCTTTGGGTTTATTTGCTCTACTTTAGAAGGCGCATCCTCAATAGCTTTAAAAACACCGTATTCATGGTGTCGCTTATGGTGGTGATTACCCTGATCACACAGTTGAGTCTCAACTTCGCTTGGTTCAATATTTACATCATCCCATTTGTAATCGTTCCTATCCTTATCCGTACGTTTTTCGATTCGCGTACGGCTTTCTATGCACACACTATCAATGTACTTATAGCAGCTCTATTCGTACCATATCCCTTAGAGTTTATTCTACTGCAGCTAGTAGCAGGTATTGTATCTGTAACCAGTTTGCACTCTCTTACATCTCGAGTTCAGCTTATTCGTACCACTTTCTTTATCTTCTCGGCCTATGTGCTGGCATTGATTGCCTATACGTTTATGACGCATGGCAAGATGCAGAGCGATCAATGGGTTATGCTTCTCTATTTTGGCATCAACCTCATCTTCCTGATGTTTGCTTACCTGCTGGTTTACCTCATGGAGAAGGCATTTGGCTATGTGTCTAATATCAGTTTGGTAGAGCTTAGTGACATGAATACTCCGTTGCTCCGACAGCTATCGGAGGTTGCTCCGGGTACCTTCCAGCACTCGCTGCAAGTATCGATTCTTGCTACCGAGGCAGCGAGTAAAATTGGTGCCAATGTGCAGTTGGTTCGTACAGGAGCGCTTTATCACGACATAGGTAAGATGAAAAATCCTGCTTACTTTACCGAAAACCAAGGGGCAGACAATCCACACAACAAGCTCTCGTACGAAGCTAGCGCTCGCATTATTATTCGTCATGTTACTGATGGCATAGCACTGGCGCAGAAGCATAAGCTACCCGAGGCTGTGATCGACTTCATACGTACCCATCATGGCTTGGGCAAGACCAAGTACTTCTACAATCTCGAGCAGAATGAAAATCCCGACAAGGTGATTGACCCAGCTCCTTTCACCTATCCTGGCCCCAATCCCTTTAGCAAAGAAACTGGTCTGTTGATGATGGCAGATGCTGTAGAGGCATCGAGCAGAAGTTTGAGTACACACACCGAGGAAGGCATTAAAAATTTGATAGATAGAATAGTCGATTCGATAGTTGCCGATGGATATTTAGAAGATACACCGCTCACGTTTCGAGACATTCGTGCCGTAAAGCTAGTTTTCTTCGACAAGATAAAAACGATGTACCACGCGCGTATTAGCTATCCAGAGCTTCGCAAAGACGAAGCTCTGGATAGCACCGATACAAGTGCAACGGAATCCTAACAATCATAATGGAGCAACATAAACGTTTTTGATCTCGGATGATGGATAGGGCAATCTTTTTAGTCGGTTATATGGGCTCTGGCAAGAGTACTGTGGGTAAGAAGCTTGCCGAACGGCTTGGATGGCACTTTGTCGATACCGACTTCTTTATCGAAAGTCGTTTTCGTAAGCGGGTTGCAGATATCTTCAGGGATGAAGGTGAAGCAAAGTTTCGCAGTCGAGAAAGGGTAGTGATCGAAGAGCTATCTGGGATGCAGCGTACGGTGATTGCTACAGGTGGGGGCTTGCCCTGCTTTAATAGCAATATAGACCTGCTCAATGACTCGGGTAGTACAGTCTATCTGGAACTTTCGGATGAGGTCCTTGCCACACGCTTAGAGTTTTGCAAACGAACCAGACCGAGCATCAAAGATCTAGAGGGCGAAGCTTTGCTAGCAAAAGTAAAGAGCGATATGACGTGGCGTAGGCCTATCTATCAGCAAGCTCGTTATACCATCAATGTTGATGATGTTGTTACCGAAGAAGACGAACTTGCTCTTGCCCAAAAGATCTGCAAACTACTTGGTTTGTAGCGATATACCCTATAACCATAGTTCATTGTCCCCCTCGTCCCATGAGTAGTTCTATTCAAAGGCTATATCCTCGCAGCTGAGTGCCACTCTCCACTTATTCCCCGTTATAAATCAGCTTCATTATCCTATGAACGAATCTTTTCATCGGCTTGGCAATGTATTGCCATCAGCTTGGCAATTTATTTCCATCGGCTTGGCAATGTATTTCCATCAGCTTGGCAATGTGTTGCCAACGTTACAATAGAGGATTCGACACTATCCCAAAAAGAGTGATAGTCGTATGTTTTGCTTCATAATTGACCTCAGATTGTAACTCTCTTGATTGATGCACCAATTAAACTCTGATTGCTGAGCTTCTTCGGATCCATATCGCTCTCCAAACAGTAAGAATCAATAGGTAAATCAGTAGCATAGTAACAAGCGATGGCTGCCAATTAATGGGGCTAAGGGGGATTCGAGCCACTTGTTCCAATATGTGCAAGCAGAACTGACTTAGCCACTCAACAGCTCGAGCCAATGGAGACCATACAGCTCCGAATACTAAGGCGCTTCCGAGTGTAAGCAAGCTAAGTGGTATAAGGATCGTTGCGATAAGGACGGTCGGTAGATTGCCCCAAAGGAAGGTGGAAGAGCTAGTTCCAAAGTGGTATAGTACGATGGGAATGCTCAGTACCTGCGCCGCCAATCCTACACAGAGGCTTTGCCACAATAGCAGCATGATGGGTTGCTGAACCTTCGGTATTAGTTTCAATAGGATGGGGTAGAACAGAAGGATGGAAAATACGGCCGTATAGCTGAGTTGAAAGCCTATATCATCGATAGATAACGGCTTAAGTAGGAGGGTTAGAAAGGCAGTTGCCGCTATCGTGTTACTAGCATCGGCCTGACGCTTGAGCAGTTTTGCTATGGCGTAGAGACTAGCCATTAGCATGGCTCGTAATACGGGAGGGTTGAATCCGCAAATCGCAGCAAAGCCCCATCCTACGGCTAATACCAGTAGCCACTTAAGACCTTCCAATCGTTTGCTCCGAATGAAAATTCCTAATACTCCTAGCGCAGTTGCCAACACGATTCCAACGTGAAAGCCACTAACAGATAGGATATGGGAGGTGCCAGTAGATGCAAAGACTTGTCGCAGCGATTCGCTCTCATCGCGCTTGCCCAAGCTCATTGCTGCAAGCATCTGCTTTTGATCTGCATTGAGATTCATTAGCTCTAAGCCTTTCAATAGCTTCTTTCGTAGTGATGTGGGCCAAGGACTTGGCTTAGAATTTGAGTCGAGAAGCATAGGGTGAGAGGCAAATGCTGTACCACAAAGCCCTTGTGCACCTAAGTATCGAGCAAAACCCGGATTTGACTCGACAAGCTTAGCCGTGGGTTTGAAGCTTAGTTTGTCTACAGTAATCGCTTGACCAGGAAGGAGGCTGAGCCATCGACTAGTATCGTCCAATTGGCGCATCGGGACGTAAAGCAAGAGTTTGGCATCGCCATTCATTGCCCTCACCTGCATCCGTAAGTTCTTGTTCTTGACGCTCGGTTCAGAGACCAAGTGAAAGTGTGTGGGCTCTTGTGTTGTGAGCCAAGCGGCATCTCCTTGCAATTGCCAAAGGCACTTGTAGCCGTTACTGGCCCCTAGGCAAATGATGAGAGCCGCCAAGCCCATCCCCAGGAAATTGTTGTATATATGGAGGCTCTGCTTGCGATAAATCAGTGCTGAGCAAAACAATGCCATCGCTAGCACCAAGGCAATGAGGGGGATTGCCATACTCATGTAACTCTTGGCAAGCAGAATGCCTACAAGTAGAAATAGCAAGAGCCATACGAAAGGTCGCTTTCGTATGGCCCTAGTCCACCACTGAATAGCGGATTTTGGATTATAGTGCTTTAAGGCTCTTGATAGCTTCCTCTGGGTCGGGAGCGTTGAATACATAGCTACCTGCTACTAAGGCATTAGCACCAGCTTCTATCAGACGTTTGCCCGTCTCGGCATTCACACCGCCATCGATTTCTATTAGCGTGTCGAGGCCACGGCTGTCGATCATGCGCCTAAGCCTCTCGGTCTTATCGATGATTCTTTCGATGAATTTCTGACCTCCATAGCCAGGATTAACACTCATCAGTAAGACCATATCTAGCTCGTCGAGTACATCTGCAAGTAGCTCGACGGGTGTATGCGGGTTGAGCGTTACTGCTGCTTTCATCCCTGCAGCCCGAATGGCCGATAGCGAACGGTGTAGATGGGTCGAAGCCTCGTAGTGTACATTCATTATAGCTACGTTGAGACGCTGTAGCTCGGGTAGGAACTTGATGGGATCGACGATCATTAGATGCACGTCTAATGGCTTTTTACATATAGGAGCAATAGCCTCCAAGATTGGGAATCCGAAAGAAAGATTGGGCACGAAAACTCCATCCATGATGTCGATGTGTAGCCAGTCTGCCTGACTGCGATTGATCATCTCAATGTCTTGCTCGAGATGGAGGAAGTTTGCCGAGAGCAATGAGGGCGATACAATTGGTTTCATTCTGTGCTTTTACTAAATAGTAGGGAGGGGCGAATAAATAGAAAGACCTTTGTACAAAGGGGGGCTGTAGCAAGTCTCACTGCCCACAAAGATACTCCATTTTA
>CAZHWP010000053.1:0-3094 GCA_964535945.1 uncultured Porphyromonas sp. | reverse complement strand
CCATTTTACTAAGATGAGGCCGTTTATGCCAATATAAAAGCTCGGGCATTTGCAGCAAATGAAGTACAGCATCACCACAAGAAGTGCTAAATCGAAATAACTTCGTTATCCATTAGTCTGAAAATCTCTTCGTCGGGGAAGACTGCCTGATACTCATCGGCGCTAAATGTATGTATGGGTACGACCTTTTTAGGCTTCACAGCCGCTATCATTCGTCTCAACGCTTTAATATCTGCATGACCGCTCGTATGGATGTCAGTTTGTGTAATACCTCTACTTGATAGAAACTCTAAAAATCTCTGTGTCGATTCTTGTTTTTTATACCCAACCCACATAGAATAGATGAAATTCCCTCCGCCTATCTTTTCTAGTCTTTCTAAATCTTTCAACATGGAGGGGCGAACAAGAAGTACTACTCTTTCATGTTATTGGTCAATCTCTTTTTTTGTGATTTTGTAGTGTTTGAATTGATATAGCATCTTTTCATATCCCCGATTGCACATCATTTCTGAAAGCTTATCTGGAAATATAACTCTTAGCTCTGGATGCTTTTTTGAAGGGTAGGGGAGTTCGGAGGATATGCCCGCTAGTTTCTTCAATACATAAGCGACGTAGAAGTCAATAACAAAGATTCGCTCCGTGTTTTTGCAAGCCTTGTATATCGAGACGAGCCGATCAATATTTTGCCCCGATGCATATATCAGATTGACACCTTTCGAACTCTTAAAGCTATCTTCCAGCTGCTTCTGGACGTAGGTTTCAGATGGAAAATCTTCACTGCTTCTTCCAAGAGAAGTTCCTTCGAGCAGTAAATAATCAACGTTTGTCTCTATATGCTGTTCAAAAGATCTGAAGACTTCGCAATTCCTACCATGAATACGAAAGTCTCCACTATAGAATAATGACTTACCGTTAGACTTCAATAAAAATGCATACGAATCGAAAGCTGAATGATCCATCAAGTAGGGCGTAACCTCTATATTACCTATGCTAAAAGCTTTGCCCGATTCAAAATAGTTTGGGTTCTTTATTTCCCAGTTTTTATTCAAAACGATATTATTGATTTTGATCAGCTCATGAGTCCCCTCCCCTAAATACACGGGGCAGTCCTTTCGCATGTAGCCGATCAATCCAAAATGATCTTGATGGGCATGAGAGATCAGCAGGGATACATCGCCCTCTTTCTCGTATAGTCCTTGGATATTGGGCAATATGCCACGATCCAACAGATCTCGACGGGTAAGCTTTGCGATACTCCTATTATCAAAGCTAGTTCCGTCTTCATTGACCAAGGGCGCACCAAGATCCAAGACTATACGAGTAGAGTCGGTCCAAACTTCTACACAGGACCCACCGACCTCTTTTGTTCCTCTGTGAATTTTAAACTTCACTAGAATAATTCGTATGTAAACTGCTTGATTTCTATGCTAGGGTATTTGCGAGAAAACTCTTCTATCTGTTTTTTCCCAATACCCGAATACCCTAATACT
This sequence comes from uncultured Porphyromonas sp., assembly GCA_964535945.1. Classification (GTDB taxonomy): domain Bacteria; phylum Bacteroidota; class Bacteroidia; order Bacteroidales; family Porphyromonadaceae; genus Porphyromonas. The sequence continues at coordinate 1,604 of CAZHWP010000053.1, read as the reverse complement.
ATAATCATGCAATCAATAGGTTCAACTATTTCAATGCTGTCGAAGCTAGGAAGTTCAAATAATCCCATTAGTCTCTTTTGAGAGTAATGCTTTTCATAGCAATCCTTGTAGTCTTTGAAATTGGCTTTTATGTGATCAACATACGTCTTTAGCTGATTGAAAACGGCTTCTTTCAGCTCATTATTGTTACCAAGCTTTACTTCAGAAACAACAAACTGATACTTGTTGCCTTCCACCTGTCTTAACCCTAGTAGATCTAATCTTTTTCTTTGCTTCTTATCTTGGATTTGTCTATCAATAAAGAGGAATTTGGTTTTATTAAGGTTGTCTGTTATTAATACTTGCTCAAAAGTTATCTCTTCGCCATAATTAACTTTCTTGATTTGAGAAGCAAATTGCTTTAAATGCTCATTCTTTAAAAATGGATAAAGTTGCTTTTTATCGAGCTTTATGACTCGATATAAATTTTCTTTGCTGATTGTGTATCTAGATTTGTCATCAGCCTTTGTATTATCGAAAAATTTTGAGTGAATCTTTATTTTGTAGGAACGCCCTTTATCGAAGGTAACCTTTGCAAGACTATTACCTTTGTAGTATATGTTGAAGTAGTTGTCTCGGAGAGCAAGATCATACTCTCCACATGATTCTTTGATAGATTTAATTAGGAATGAAAAGTCTATTAGAAACCTTTTGAGATCTCGTCGCTTAAATACCTTTGTATCACTGGTTTGTTCTGTGTCATTTCTTTATTTATTTTATTGGTGATTGGATCAAAAGAAGGTAAGGACTCATTATCTATTTCTAGCTTTCAATCCCTATCTGTTCGTAGATTATTTCAATTTTACACCTATCCTTATTCACAGAGATAAATGTGATTAAGAAAATGAGTAAAGAGAATATGTTTAACTACTACTTGGTTGCTAATTTAAGAAAAATATCTCAGATTTCATGTCTTTTTTATTAAGAGACAAAGAGCAAACAGGGTCGAATGCTCTTCGTCTTCTCTACACCTCTTCTATTATAGTGTCGTACCTTCATGTTACAATTATTGAAGTTTTGCCAGAGCCTCCTCCAAGTTATCAACACGAATTGGGAATGCCTTATTTTCCTCCAAAAGACGTAGGTTTCCTTGTGTGTTTTCATGTTGCAGGTCTGCTTCATCGCTGTATTCTGCCACGAATACGGGCTTTTTTGCTGCGATTGTAGCATTGACGGCATGCATCGTTCCACCACTAACGCTTGTCTGTATTACCATTGTGCCGACTCCCAAGCCAGCTTGCAAGCGATCTCGTGCAATTAGTGCCTTACGCTCACAACGCTGTCCGATGGGATATTCAGAAAGCAAGAGTCCACCACGATCTACGATGCGTTGTGCAAGAGCAATATTTTCTTTCGGATAAATATCTGCCCAATCGAGACCATTTGCTAGAACAGCCGTTGTAGCGCCCTCTGCTTCCAAGGCTCCTTCGTGTGCTGCCGTATCGCATCCAATAGCCAAGCCCGAGACGATGTTGAACCCACGCCTTGCAAACTCTAGCGCCAATTGCCTTCCTGTACTTAGCCCATTCGCTGTCGGCTCGCGAGTCCCTACAACAGCCACAGCT
>CAZHWP010000052.1:0-16410 GCA_964535945.1 uncultured Porphyromonas sp. | reverse complement strand
GCTTGCGTGGCGGTGTAATTTCAATGCCTGAATGGCATGTTACAATCAATGGTATCGGTGATTGTGATTGGGCCGCCCACATGAGCAGCGCCCCTACTGGTCGATGGTGGGGATTGCAAATCCCCAAAACGGGAAGGCTGGGATTGCAAATCCCAGCGACCAATCCCTTCACGCCGATAGCACTTGTATGATGGATGAAAATTGAGGCGCCCAGTGTGAGTGCGATAGGAGTTTACTGCTGTAAATGACTGAGCACGAATCACGCAGGCAACAAAAATTTTCGCCATCAGACAATACTATCAACAATGCTAGCGATACGGAGTAAATCCGCTTCCGACAGCGACGACCCACTCGGCAGACAAAGCCCCTCTTCAAACAGCTTTTCGCTTGTACCGTCGCCATAGAACGGGCATTCTGCAAATACCGGCTGCATATGCATCGGTTTCCATAGTGGGCGGCTCTCTATCTGTTCAGCCTCCAGCGCTAGGCGCAGCTCCTCCCGGTCGAATCCCGCCTTCGTCGGGTCTATCAAGATACATGTCAGCCAGAAGTTCGAATCGAAGTCCGCCGATGGCTTATCCATCACCGTTACACCCTTTTTCCCTGCTAGCGCAGCCGCATAGAAAGCCCGGTTTGCCCTTCTGCGTGCTATGTGATGCTCCAGCACCAGCAGCTGCCCCCGACCGATCCCCGCCGAGATATTGCTCATGCGGTAGTTGTATCCGATCTCTGTATGTTGGTAGTGTGCTGCTGGCTCACGCGCTTGCGTAGCGAAGTACATCGCCCTCGCCCCCTGCTCCTCCGACGGGCATATCAGCACCCCACCATACGAGCTGCTGCTCATCATATTGCCATTGAACGAGAAGGTCCCATAGTCGCCCATGCTCCCGCAGGGGTATCCTTTGTAGCTCGAGCCGATTGCTTCCGCCGCATCCTCTATGAGCGCTATCTTGTATTCTTGCGCTATCGCCCTTATCTCGTCCATTTTCGCTGGCATACCGTATAGCTGCACCACGATGATCGCTTTGGGCTTCTTTCCCGTCGCCTCTATGCGCCCCTCTATTGCTTGGCGCAGCAATTCGGGCGACATGTTCCAGGTCTCCCGCTCGCTATCCACGAATACCGGCTTCGCCCCTTGGTAGCAGATTGGGTTTGCCGTGGCCGCAGAGCTAAAGCTTTGGCATATCACCTCATCTTCTGCTCCCACCCCCAGCAGTACTAGAGCCAGGTGTATAGCCGCCGTTCCACTGTTTAGCGCCACCAGGCGCTTTGGCTGCATCTCCTTATTGTTTGTATTCGAAAGGAATTTTTTCAGCTCCGCCTCAAATTTTTTCACATCTGGCCCTAGCGGCAGCATCCAGTTTGCGTCGAGAGCCTCTTCGATGTAGCGCATCTCCTCGTCTCCGATCTCCACCTGCGACAGCCTTATCTTATCTTTCTTCATAGATTTTACTACGTCTATTATCCCTGATCTACTTTGGATGCGATCGGCTCCTAGTATCCTATGCTCATTCATTTTTATTAACATTATTTGATCGGCTAATAAGCTCGTTGGATAGTTCAGTTCCTAGGCCAAAGTGAATGTGCAGATTCATTTGCTTCGAGTTACTGTTTCCCTTTGTCGCTGCAAGAGATTATTCCATCTCGTATTTCTACAACTCTGTCAGCTATTGAGTTCGTGTTTTTTACCGAACCCAAATACGGAAGTAGTGGAGCTTGCTTGCTGATCGTCTTTTTTTAATTTTAATCATTGCTCTTGTAATCATATCAACAAGCCAAAAGTTCTATTGTTCAGAAATTCTATCTCCTTGCCCCTTTCCAGACAAAGTTGCAAAGATGTAATAGAAGTAGTTGATAGTTGAAAGTGAAGTGTACATTTCTGCGTCAGTAGCGGCTAATTCCTGAGGCGTCGACATATCAATCTCATTAATTTGCGAAAGCCCCGTAATGCCTGGACGGAAATCGTACACCTTCAATTTTGCCCTAGCTTCTATTAGTTCTGTTTGGTTGTATAGGTTTGGACGTGCACCTACAAGGCTCATGTCTCCCTTTATTACGTTAATGAGTTGTGGTAGTTCATCCAACTTTGTTTTCCTCAAGAATGCGCCATATTTTGTCACCGAATCCTTGCTCACAAGGTGTGTGCCTACAGACTCTGTGTCTTTTCGCATCGTCCTAAATTTTATCAGAGAAAAGGGCTTTTGGTCTTTCCCAACTCTTGTTTGAATGAAGAGCGGGGAACCCGTGTCAATTAGTCCAATGCAATAAAGAACTATAAATACCGGTAAAAGTAAGAGAAAACCGATCAGTGAGAAAATGAAATCAAAGCAACGTGTCATTTTTGTTTAAAGCTATTTATGGTTTTTATAAGGCCATCTTGTGCAGATGTAGGCATTTGGTTTGTACCCAAAGTTGTTTTTATCTTTTCGTTCGAAACGACATAGTTCTCCGTAAGCTTGTTCAGCCTCTCCGTTGTTAAAGGTAGATGAAGGGCTGTGCCGATTCGTGCTAATCCAATGAGTAGTTTCTTGGGTAAGTATAGCATTCTGCTTTTTTGATTAAGAGCAGAGCTAATAAGCATTATTAGGTCATTGGTCGATACTGCTGTGTCATCGCAGACGTTATAGATGCCACTAGGGGTCTCTTCTTTCTGTATTATTTGGTCAACGACATAGATGAGGTTGTCGATCGAGCAGAAGCTCCTCTTATTGTCAAAGCTGCCTAAAGGCCAGGGAAATCCTTTTTTTACCAATTCAAACAATAGGTTGAAGTTTCCTTTATTCCCAGGCCCGTGTATCATACTAGGTCTGAAGATTATTGCTCTTTTGTTCAGCCTTGCTAAGTGGTCATCCTGCCCCAAGATATACTCCTCGGCTTTCCTTTTCGAGATGCCATAAGGGCCTACTGGAGAGGGGGACAGCTGTTCCGTTAATATGGTTTCTCCAAGTGTGTCCCTTACAGCTTTAACCGAGCTGAAGAATATAAAGGTCTTTGCTTTTGATGCCATGAAATAATCAAAAATTATTCCAGTCAGATCCGTGTTAACCCTCGAGTATTCATCACTCTGAGTCAAGTTTTTGGTGTCATGTGCCTTTGCAGCCAGGTGAATGATAACATCGACAGGAGCTATTTCTTCCATCCGATCCCAAGTATACACTCTAGAGATACCCTCTTCAACGAAAGAGCTTCTAGACAAAGCATAAATGTTATGTTTGCCTTTCCAGGCATTCAGTAGATTTTTACCAACAAAGCCGTTAGCTCCCGTAATAAGTATATTCATGATTCAATTAGTTGATCATTTGTTTGTAAATCGAAAAAGTCTTTTCTATAACACGCTCTATAGAAAACTCTTTCTCTGCCAATTCTCTTGAGTTGATTCCCATTCTCTCTCTCTCAGAGGGATTCTTACATAGATGCTCAATGGCGTCAGCCAAGGGGTCTACAGACTGTACGGGAACCATGATCCCGTTGAAATCGGGAATAACACATTCCCTGCATCCAGGAGCGTCTGTCGTTATTATTGGAAGTCCTACAGCACAAGCTTCAATTAATGACTTCGGGAGCCCCTCACGGTAGGAGGGGAGTACTACGATGTCGGAGTCTCTGTACTGATCGAGCATATTTTTCTGAAAACCATACCACTCAAGGTATCCAGGAATCATCATCGACTCTATCTCAGATTCTGTAAGTGCGGCTTTATTCTCTTGGTCGCAGGAGCCAATCAGTTTGAATAGAACCTTGCCATAAAATCGATCTTTTAATTTCTTAGCAGCCTCAATGAGCTCTATTACCCCCTTGTCTCTGAGTATCCTTGCAGGGAATAAGATGTGAATCTTCTCTTTTTGAACCCGAGGGATTGGCTTGAATGCATTCAAGTCAACGCCAGACCCTTTGATTAGTTTATAATGAGATTCGGGTACGAACTTCATCTGCTTTAAGGCCTCTAGGTCGTTGGGGTTTTGAAGAATGAAATACGAATGCTCCGATTTGAACGCGATGTCCATGAATCGCCTGATCGTCTTTTGTAAGAGACCATCCCTATTTCCAGTGAAGTTGTATCCGAGGCCACTAATAGCATTCACTACGTTCTTTTGCTTAGATAGTTTAGCAGCCAACGATCCCAATAATGAGGCTTTGAGCGTTACGTGGTGAATGATGTCTGCTTCTAAGTCCTTATATAGTTTTCTGAGCTGCAAGACACATTTTAGCTCATGAAGAGGATTATGTCCTGATCGTTCAAAGTCCACTTGAATAAACTTGATGCCATAAGACTCGATCTCTTCCCTGCGCCCAGTATCGAAGGTCAATAGGTAAACCTCCATACCCCTACGTGTCGCCTCCAGAGCTAAGGGGAGACGATGAGAAAGAAAAAACCAGTCAACGTTTACAACATACAATATCCTTTGTCTTCTGTTCTGCATTTTTTTATGGTGCTTGCTTTTTGTGTTGGGTTCTGGCCTTATTATTAGCCGATTGTTTTTAGATTGGATGCCAACGCAGGTATGGTGTTAGAGCGTATTAGTCATTGGAGATCAGGTTCTTTATCTTGTTAATAACAATACGATACTTACCGCTTTTTGCTACCTCAATCTTTTCAACGTATTCAATGTCAATCCTCATCCTGGATCCAACCCTATCTTTCCAGTTTTGCAAAAATAGGGCTTCATCTTTTTTGCTATAATCACCATCCCTAACAAGCAGGATCCGAATAGCATGCAGTTCTTCCTGGATTACTTGGAATCTAGAAATCCCATTAGTGCCTTTTGTTGTGTTGGAGACATTCCCAAGATTTATTTTTCCAGTTTCTGGTGAATACACATAATCGTCAATGCGACCTAAGATTCGTTTAACCAATGGATTGTTATTGCCACAAGTACACTTATAGTCATCTGGCATGAGTTCTAGGGAGTCGCCAATATCATATCTAATAAGTGGGGTGCCATAGGTGGTGAATGAGGTAAGCACCAAACGCCCACTTTTACATGGTTTGTCGTTTTCATCAAGTACTTCGAAGACTCCACTTCTCAAATCCATATGTAAGTTACCCTCTTTGCATTCTACAATAAAGGGTGCACCTTCAGACGAGGCGTATTGATCGTAGAGTTTTGTATGAAAAAATGCTCCAATGACTTCACGCATCTCATCAGTAATGGTTTCTGCTGTTGGAAATACAGCCTTGATAGTATTTTTGGGGAAAATATATCCATGTTTCAGACCATACTTAGCAATCTCGAGTATTGTAGAAGGGAACCCAACCAAGTATTCTGGTGCATAGCAAATGAGATCCTCCACGTAGTATTTGAGGTAATCGATTTTGATGTGAAACGTTGAGTAGTAACGAACATTATACCAGTGGTCGGTACGCCAAAATCGATTTTTTTTGATGTCTTTTTCATCAAGTAATGCTTTTCCCGAAAACCAAGCAGTCTTTTTTTTTAGTTTGTAGCCAAACTGAGAACGAAAGGCATCTAACATCGCAAAGCGTTCTTGCATATCTTTATGTGTATATAATACAACAAGAGACTTTCCTGTTGTGCCTCCTGTTTTGCTTATTATACCATCGTGTTTATTAATCGTGTAGATATCATCGATGTTTTTCCTGAGAGTTTCTTTATTTATAATAGGAAGTTGAGTAATATCTACTATGTCCGTTGATAAATCTTTATGCACTTTTTTGTAAAAAGGAGAGTGCGTACGAGCATAGGTGAGAAACTCATTATATCGTTTGGCCTGAATTGATTCGAGTTCGGAACGAGATAAATCTGATTCAGTTTTTAGTTGATTAAGTATTGCAGAGTAATCTCCTCCATACCTTTTTCGATATGCCTTGATATTAAAAATAGATATACCAAACTCTTGAGCAAGATGCGGTAGCCTACCGTACAACGATTTTTTTGGTTTTTCTTTTTTCATTTTGAGTTTCTTTTATGCCAAAAAGCAAGATGATAAAAAAGGGTGATAGTTTTTGCCTATGTCTCATGGCTGTACCAGCATTGCCAACAGCAACTCCAAATATGATCGAAGTAGCTATTATTGATATGACTATTCCTACTGTTAGCTTATTCTGCAGGTTGAATTTCAATCTTTTAATTAGTAAATAGCAGACGAAAAGGTAGAAGATTGAGTCAAACAAAAATGTGAAAATATCATTAAATCCTCGCCAGTTCATTGGTAGAGGCGAAAAAATAAAGTAAAACGCACGTATGGGGGCATATAAAATAAACTGTAAGGGGGTATTAATTTGTAGACCGGTTAGGTAGCCAGATCCTCCCATTGCACTTCCTTTGATAGCCAAGTCTTCGAATTCTTCAACTCCTCTGAATTTATATAGTACAGCATCTCCTAAAAAAAAGAATGCGCCGAAAGTTCCTGCGAGAATTAGACTAAATAATGTAATAGACTTTATTGAGAAACGTAGTTTTTTTTCTCGGAAATTATAAAAGATCACTAGAAAGAAATATCCTATAGCTAGACCAATCACTCCCGAGTGAAACATACTGGCAATAAAAATATATATGAAACTTGGTATCAAAAACGAAGCATTACCTTTATGATACCAATTAATGAAGGCACTGAGTGAAAGTGCAACAAATAATGTAGGCATTATTTCCCTTAAGAGGATGGATGACATTATGATAGAAGTAGGTAAGAATGCAGCTAAAAGGACAGCTTTTCTTCTGTTCTGTTCTTTTATCATTAGCTGTATACATATGTAATCAATGCATAACACAAGCAATATTCCCACTATAACATTAAGGTATTGAGCCCATATCCTTACAGGTCCAACAAAATAGAAAATAGCTCCAATAATTCTGCTAAATAAGCCTGCAGACTTCGTTTCTACACTGAAAGGAGTATGTGACGATGCTTCTATTGCCAAGCGGTAAAAGAATTCGGTGTCTGCACCACTATGAGGGATGCTCACGAATTCACGCAGGTACAGATCGATAAAAAGCAGAAGAATACGAAGAAAAAATGCACCCAGAAATAGGATTACCCCCTTGTGCATGTATAGACTTAGTACAAAAGAAGCAAAAATGGCATGGAGTACCAAAGCCAAGGATGGTGCCAAATCAGAATCGCTAAAAGGTGCAGCAATACTGAGAAGTAAGGTTAATACTAGATAGGAACCTGTGATTAATATTCCCACTATAGTTATCTGCCTTTTTGAATGCTGAAATCGATTAATTTCTAAATCATTCATTTTTTTATTTGTTCTAAATAAAAATTGCTGAGCCATTCGCTACTTTCATCTATTCCATATCCAGCTTTTGCAACAATATCTGAATAGTTATGCCTTTCTGCTAGAGGCTTGTTTAGAATAACGTCAGCCCACTTTTTTACCCCGTCTGATAAAGGAAGCAATTTAGCGAGTTTGGAAATCTTTACCTCATGCGGTATACAATCTGAAATATAGCAATCCAATCCTGCAGTTTGAGCCTCGATGGCAACAATTCCCAAGCCTTCATATCTTGATGGGAATAAGAATACATCCATTGCTTGCATAAGTTGATTTACATCTGAACGTACTCCTGTTGCAATAATGTGGTCCCTAATCCCTCTTCTATCTACTTCATTCCAAAAATCATCGAATTCATTACAGTTCCCTACTAACAGATATTTTGAGTGTTTATTTCGTGATGAGATTTCTTTAATAAGATCTAGTAGAAAAGGGAAGTTTTTTGGGTAGTCATAGCGCGCTACATGTCCGTAGAGTACAGTATCGTCTTTGATAGAAAATTCTTTCCTTTTTTCGATACGATAATGCTCATTATACTTGAAGTCCTCGATTTTAATTGCATTTGGAAAAACAGTAATGTTTACTCTGTTGCCAAACAAGAACTTGCCAGCTTCTATTCCACAAGCAAAGAAATGTGAGGCCACATTGCCTAATAAAGCCTTTAAGACAATAGCAAGTGGAAGCCTTTTTTTGCTTTGAGTGCTAAGATCTCTGTGAGCTTCATGTGAATGAGCTATTCTGATTGGCACTTGGGCACTTTTGGCAGCCTTTAATGGGAAATAACTTAGAAATGAGATATGGGAATGAATGATCTGATATTCGGTGTGTTCTTTTAATAATCTTTTCAATTTGCTATGGTAGCTCCAAATTGATTTAGCTGTAAAGGGGGGAAGTCTGTAAATTCTACCTCCGAGTCTTTCTATTTCATCTTCAAAATGACCTCTGCTTGTTCTATGGACTAAGAAATCAAACTGAATCTTCGTACGATCTATATTTCGGTAAAGATTCATCAGCATGTTATCTATGCCTCCTGAATCCATGATCATCACAACGTGCAATATCCTTATTAGTTCTTGGGTTTTCATATAATTCTTTTTATTATTTCTTTTGTGTTTTTTCCAAAAAATGGAGTTTTGTGTACTATTTGGCTTAGCCAAACAGCTTGTCCAATGAAATTTGCTTCTATTAGGGTTGGCTTGCCATTTACATCCACAGTGAAATCCCAAGATATTATTCCCATGTGAGGGGTTTTCTTATGTGCTTGGTATGCAGCTTTAATAATATTTGGCACGCCGACAATTTGAGCTCCTTTGAATCTAAAACCAGTGTCTGGGTGAGTTTCTTTTTCTGTAGCTTGATTGCTATATCCTAATACAATTCCGTTTGTAATAATGTTCCCTTGATCATCAACACCTGCTGCTATTCCTCCCGCATGTATATTATCTATTCTACTCCCACCAGAACCTATCCTAAGACAAGTCTTTGCATGATGTAACTTGTCTGAACATATATAGGTGCATACTCTAAAAGTGTTGATAGAGTGGGGGTAAATATTCGCTAATGATGCATGCTGTTGGATGATTTCTTGAACAATAAAGTTATCTCTAAAAGTCAATAGAACATCATTTGTCGATTTCCCTGTTTTTGAATCTTTTCCATCCTTAAAAGAATAGAACTGTATGCCTTTTCCCGAATTGCCTCCTACAGTCGGTTTTATGATGCATTCTCCTATGTTTTTTAAGATTTCTAAAGCTTGTGTTTGTGAAATAGGATTGCGATTTGAATCATAGAGAATCCCTCCAGCCTTTAAGACGTATGTATTAGGAATGTTGATTGATGGAATTGATCCAAATAATATCTCAACGAGAGACTTGTCGCTGTATATCTGCGCATATGAATAATTGTTTAGACGATGTTCCATTTTTGTTGCAAAGAGAAAGTCTGGCATATAATTGGGATGAAATACGCCATTTAGCGCATAATACAGTCTATGCCCCTTTTCATTGATCTTTTTTCCATAGGCTTCAATCCAAAATGATTGTAGAGCCCTTCTTTCCTCATTATTTAGCCGAGCCTTTTTTATTAGTTTTCTTTTTTTGAATAATGCAATGTGTTCACCTAGGTACATTTTGAAATAATTTATTCTTAGGGGTGCACATTCTATTATATGGATAAGAGAAAGAAAAATGCGTTTGGTTACTGATGAGTACGCTTTCATGGTATTTTTCTATTAATTGAAGCTAGCTAAAAAGATGTTTTTTATTTCGACTATTAAGAGCCGTAGATAGTTCCTCCTTAGTAAATCCAAGGAGTGGAAGAATTATTCCTAGAGGAATGACGCTAGTAATGGACCTTAACACCCAACTAGCATTCGCTAAAGGTGAATTCATGATGAGATATACAATGGCTGATGATAGTATTGTTACAATTACTATCGGAGCTATGTCTCGTCTTAAGTATTTTTTTATGGAGAACCCCATTTTGATGTTTGCCCATATAGTTATTGCGATTAAATTCAATAACTCTATAATAGCCATAATCCCGAAAACAATCGGGGGGTAGGATCCCATTTTTAGAAAGATGTATGATGCAACTAACGTTAATGGCAAAATGATAATTTCTATAAACTGATACACTTTTATGTCTCCAGACGCTACAAATAGAGCATTATATGGCCCGTGAAGAGATCTGATAAGATTGTATATTAAAATAACTCGTACAAACTCAACTGAAAAATCAGGAACTAAACCTAACCAGATGGTCAATATTTCTTTTGTGCTTACAAGTATTGGAACTGTCATGAGTAAACATAGGTAGTATATAGATCTACTTGTTAATGAAAACAGCTTGACAACCTTTTTGTCCTCACCTTTTGCCATCAATTTGCATGTTTGTGGTTGAGTTGCAGTTAAAACTGTATTTGACAGTTCACTGGTAGCTGTACGTACTTGGTATGCAATGCCTCTTGCTGCATTTAATGTCGGTCCAAAAAAAATGTTGAGCAAAAAATTCAGACCTTCGGTAACGGTATGATATGATATATTCCCAAGAAAACTCCATCCTGAAAAACTTAACAAAGATCGAAGTATGTCTTTATTTGCTTTCGGCCGGAAGCTAGTTTCTGAAAAGTGTTTTTTGGTGAATTTGAGCATGATTATGCGTACTACAATCGCAAGAATAAATAAGCCTAAGCCGTAAAAAAACAGCCCATCTATTGAAAAGTAAGGTATTAGGATTGCAATAATCAACTTGGCTGTTGCATTAATAATGGTAATTAATGCAGAGAAGTCCATGCGCTCGTTTGCGATAACTGAAGCGTCGAAAGGAATTGTAGCAAGGCCAATAACTGCTGAAAGTAATGAAAATACAAATACCCAATTCGCAGCAACTATTCTAGTGCTAGGCAATTCAAGTACATTGTTGATGAAAAAAAAACCTATAACTCCGATGAAAATCAAAAATACGACAGATAGGATGATGTTAATATACAGACTTGTTTCAAATACCTTTTTCGAATTATTTGAATTATCTTCCGCCATTGCAACGTTGAGAAAGCGTTGAGTAGAGGAAGCAAAAACGCCTCTTATTGCTGTCCAAAATATGATTACACTTCCAACAACATTGTAAATTCCAAAGTCTTCAATGCCTAAATTTTGGAGAATCACCCGACTTGAATACAATGTAATGATCATTGTAAATATGGTTCGGATAGATAAGAATAAGGTGTTTTTAGCAATTCGTTTGTTGTTGCTCATTTTGAATATATTAACCTAGACTGTCAAAAATCGAATGTCCTATAATCGTTGGAATCCTTGTCTTTTTTCAAAAATGTTTTTTACATCAAATACGACTGTCTTACTAGCACTCAGTGTAGAGAGTTCAAGAGATTTGTATTCCTCATGTGCTACCGCTAGTATTATTGCATCATATTTCTCTTCGGGAAGGGTGTTAAGGATTTCTACACTGTACTCCTGTTTGGCTATGGCTGGGTTGGCCCAAGGGTCGTGGATGGTGACGTTGGCATGGTACTCTTGCAGCGTGTGTACAATATCAATCACCTTGGTGTTGCGCACGTCGGGGCAGTTCTCCTTGAAAGTAAAGCCCAAAACAAGTATGTTGGAATTAAGTACTTGTATGCCTTTTTTGAGCATCAGCTTGATGGTTTGTTCTGCGACATATTCGCCCATGCTGTCGTTCATGCGTCGTCCAGCGAGGATGATCTCGGGGTTGTAGCCCAGTCTTTGGGCTGCCTGTGCTAGGTAGTAGGGATCGACACCGATGCAGTGTCCGCCCACCAGTCCAGGCTTGAAGGGTAGGAAGTTCCACTTGGTACCTGCTGCTGCCAGCACATCTTGCGTATCGATGCCCATGCGTGCAAAGATCTTGGCTAGCTCGTTTACAAAGGCGATATTGATGTCGCGCTGTGAGTTTTCGATCACCTTGGCAGCTTCCGCTACCTTGATCGAGGGTGCCAGGTGTGTACCTGCTTTGATAACCGAGCTATAGACTCGGTCGATGACTTGTGCCACCTCGGGCGTTGAGCCCGAAGTAACCTTGAGTATCTTCTCCACCGTATGCTCCTTGTCGCCGGGGTTGATGCGTTCGGGGCTATAGCCGGCAAAGAAGTCTTCGTTGTATTTCAGTCCCGAATGTTTCTCGAGTACGGGAATGCACTCCTCTTCGGTGACCCCTGGGTAAACGGTCGATTCATAGACTACGATATCGCCCTTGCTGATTACCTGCGCGATTGTTTGGCTGGCGCCATAGAGTGGGCGTAGGTCGGGGTTCTTATTGGCATCGACTGGAGTGGGTACCGCCACCACATAGAAGTTGCAGCTGCGTAGCTCCTCAACGTTCGTCGTGCAAACGAAGCCATTGGCCAGTGCCGATTGCAGCAGTTCGTCCGAAACTTCGAGGGTCTCGTCGTGCCCAGCCATCAAGGCATCTACACGCTTTTGGCTGAGGTCGAAGCCTATAGTTGGGTATTTGGTGCTGAAGAGTCTGGCGAGGGGTAGGCCTACATAGCCGAGGCCTATAACTGCAATCTTGATATCCTTTTTCATAATTGTAATGTGGTGTATTATAAATTCTTCCAATACCATTCGATGGCTTCGAGTAGCCCTGCTCGCATGGAGTATTGAGGATTGTATCCGAGTAATCTCTTTGCTTTCTCGATGCTTGCTAGGCTGTGTGGGATGTCTCCCACTCTATTGGGGCCGTGAATGACCTCGAGCTGGGCGATCTCGGGCTTGAAGCGTCCGAGACCCTCTTTGAGGGCTGCCACCAACTGATTGAGGGTGGTGCGTTCGCCAAAGGCGGTGTTGTAGATCTGGTTGAGCGCTTCGGGGTTTTGGGTCTCTATTGCTAAAAGGTTCATCTGGATGACGTTCTCTATATAGGTAAAGTCGCGACTGTACTCCCCATCGCCATTGATGGTAGTGGCTTCGAGCCCGATCATCTGCTTGATGAAGAGTGGTATCACGGCAGCGTATGCCCCCTGGGGGTCTTGTCTGCGACCGAAGACGTTGAAGTAGCGCAAGCCGATGAAGTCGAGCCCATAGGTGCGAGCAAAGACGTCGGCATAGAGTTCGTTGACGTACTTAGTAACGGCATAGGGGCTGAGTGGGCGACCGATATGCTCTTCTACCTTGGGTAGTTGCTCCGAGTCGCCATAGGTCGATGAGCTAGCAGCAAAGATAAAACGCTTCACCTGGGCATCGCGTGCAGCGACGAGCATGTTTAGAAAGCCATCGATATTGACTGCATTGCTCGTGATCGGGTCTTTTACCGAGCGTGGCACCGAGCCGAGCGCCGCCTCGTGCAGTACGTAGTCGATCCCTTGGCAAGCCTTATGGCAGTCGTCCAAGTTGCGAATATCCCCGACCTGCAGCTCGTAATTGGGATTGTTTAGAAATTCTTGGATATTCTCCGTTTTGCCTGTGGCAAAGTTGTCGAGGCAACGCACCTGATAGCCTCGATTGAGCAGGGCCTCACAGAGGTTGGAGCCAATAAATCCAGCTCCACCTGTGACTAATATTTTCGTCTCTCTTTGCATGGTCTGTATATGAATCTCTTCGTTTATTCCCCTTTATTATATCTCTGCTTTTACTTTGCTTGTATTGGCTTCTTGGTCTTCGAGCTGAGCAAAGTTACTATTTAATGAGCGGTATTCAGGTACCATCTCTTTCATTAGTCTGACGGAGCCTTCGATATCGACGGCTACGGCCAGCTCTTCCAGCAGGCGCACATTGTGTGCCACCTGGTAGTACTCTTCGTGGCGCACCTTGGCAAGTAGCACCTTGTTCATGTGGGTGGGCGTCGTATTCTCTTCGTTGCTCAGCAGCTCCTCGTAGAGCTTCTCACCGGGGCGTAGCCCGCTATAGACGATATCGATATCGACACCTGGCTCTAGCCCAGCGAGGCGTATCATGCGGCGGGCAAGGTCGTCTATCTTCACCGCTTCACCCATATCGAAGACGAAGATCTCGCCCCCTTGGCTCTGGGTGCCAGCCTCGAGTACGAGTCGGCAGGCCTCGGGAATGGTCATGAAGTAGCGTACGATCTTGGGGTGCGTTACCGATACGGGACCTCCCTTCTGGATCTGGTCACGGAAGAGTGGAATCACCGAACCGTTCGAGCCGAGCACATTGCCAAAGCGGGTCGTAACGAAAGCGGTCTCGCCCTTGTGTCGCCCTGCCTTGATGGCAATATCGAGCGACTGTACGTAGATCTCGGCGATGCGCTTGGCTGCTCCCATCACACTCGAGGGGTTCACCGCCTTGTCGGTCGAGATCATCACCATTTTCTTGGCGCCATACTTGATGGCATGGTCGGCCACGAGCTTCGAGCCACGTACGATGGAGAGTATTGCCTCGCAGGGGTTCTCTTCCATCAGCGGCACGTGCTTGTAGGCGGCTGCGTGGAAGACGATGCTGGGGCGGTGTGTGCGGAATACGAAGTCGAGGCGCTGAGGATTGCGTATATCGCCGATCGTATAGACGCAGTCGACCTGAGGAAAGGCCTTGCCGATCTCTAAGCGCAGGTTGTGCAGGGGCGACTCGGCAAAGTCGAGCAAGACGATCTTGCGTGGCTTTACCTGCGTAAGCTGGCGCACCAGCTCGCTACCTATAGAACCAGCAGCACCAGTTACGAGTATGGTCTCGCCTACCAGCTCGGAGGCGATGGGTGTCATATCGACCAAGATCTCGTCGCGCGAGAGTAAGTCTTCGATCTGTACCTCTTTGAGCTGATTTCTGCTGTTCGTTTTGGCTGTCTTGTCGAGACTAATCGTAGAGGGAGTCTCTTCGTCGTCGATGCTCTCGGGCATATGCTCGAGTATCATATCGATCTTTTTGCGGATGCAGTAGTCCACCCATTGTGTGGGAAATAACTTGAAGGCTTCGCGTCCTGGGAAGATCAGGGCGCTGGCATCGTAGAGCTTCAGCAGCTTGACGAAGTCTTCGAGCGTCTCCGCCACTTTTACCGTACGCCCATCTACTACATAGCCCTGGAAGTCGGGGCTGGTAGAGAATAGCCCTTTGATCACTAAGTCGCGCTTGCTGGCAGTGCGTACGCGGGTGCTGATGCGGGTCTGAGAGAGGCCGTTGAAGAAGTAGAGGGCTACCGAGCCTGTGCGCATCACCGCGCGGCGATAGACATAGACCAGGAAGGCGCGCAGTATCACCAAGGCAAAGAGGGTGGCCAGGCCATCGAAAACAACTAAGAAGAGGGTTTCCCAATGGTAACTGACTATGAAGAAGCCACAAAGGCCGAGGATGAGGCTCTTGCCTAGGGTGGCAAGGAAAATACGAAAGACCTCTTCGATGGTCGAGAGGCGGATGATGCTCTTGTAGATCTTGAGCGACCAAAAGCTCAGCAGCGAGGCCAGAAAGGCGATGCCCAAGTAGAGGGGCATGTAGCTGGTAGGGATGGCACGGGGAGCGAAGTAGCTAACTACGATGAAGACCAGTGCCGAGGCAAAGGTCGAAAAGAGTAGGTCCGAGCCAAAAACGATCGAGCGATTGAGGTAGCGCTTCTCTACCAAGCGTAGAAGAGCCTTGCGCTTGTTGGCGAGGTGTAGCCAGAGTGCTGTTGTATTGAGTTGCTTCATGCCTATATGTTTCTTAATCTACTATGCGGCCTTCTCTCCCTGCTAGGGGGACCGCCATCTACTTGCCGCCATCTATGCGGATCGATCTCTTCTTTATCTTTCGTTAATGCTCTACCCCTTCGAGGCAGTGCTGGGGTCGGGAACTGCCAGATCTCTCTGCCAGCTCCGATCCGCTTTCTTCTACATTCAGATTGCTTGCGCTAGCGGGCTGTATCCTTCGCTTTTGTTTTGGCTCAGTTTGCGTACTAGTTTCAGTTCCGAGCGGCATAGCTTGCCGTTTAGTATCAACTTCATGGCTCGTGGGCTATGCAGGTCTAAGCCTGTGTAGCTGTACATCCCTTTGCCGAGTAGCTCGCGCGCCTTGCTGCGTACCGCCTTGCCATAGGCGCCTATCAGCGAGGGTAGGTTGAGCTGAAACTCGATCCCCTGCTCCCGCAGCTCCTGGTAGTAGCGCTGGTCCATATAGCGGTAGCGCTCGGGGTGCGCTAGCAGTGGGGTATAGCCTTTGGCCTTGATGCGCTCGAGGGTCTCACGCAGTGCCAGGGGCGGGTTGTAGTACGAAGTCTCTACCAGCAGCAGCTTGCGCTCTGCCCCTATGCCGAGCAGCTCCCCGCTCTCGAGATGCTGCTCGAAGCGGTTGTCGAGCATGTATTCGGCAGCCAGTTCTAAGTGTATCGTGCCTTGGTAGGCCTTTTTTAGTTCTTCAAATTTCGCTTTGAGCTGCGCCGGTTCGTTGGGCATCTCGTTCATAATATGTGGTGTGAGCCAGAGGCTCTTCAGCCCCAAGCGCTCGTAAGTGCCGAGCATCTGCAGCGTGTCGGAGAGGATTTTTACCCCATCGTCCACGCCTGGAAGCAGGTGGCTGTGCCAGTCGCAAAAGCCTTCTAAGAGTTTGCTCTTCTCGAGGCTGATTTTTCTATTAAAGGGCCAGATCATCGCTGCTTATCCCTCCACTTCGCTTGAGGCGTAGCCATAGCCGTAGCCGTAGTTGTAGCCGTATTTGCCTGCCGCCTCACTGCCGTTGAGCAATACGGTCAGGTTTTGATAGGTCTTCTCGGTA
>CAZHWP010000051.1:0-16885 GCA_964535945.1 uncultured Porphyromonas sp. | reverse complement strand
CCCAGGTGCGTATCAATCCATTTATTCCCCTTTTCTACAAGTTCTTCGATAATTTGGAGGTCTGCGCTACTACCTATTGTTCTAACTACGCGATATCTACCAGAGCTTTTATCAATTACTTGAACACTGATGACACCACTCTTATTGGGTTTCTTACGAATAAACAAACTGTAAAAGTAGCATGTTTTCGTCTGGGACACCCAAATTCGTGAAGAAAAAACTGCAACGGTCTATATATGTGATACATACAAAATCAACCAAAGAAAAGTATCGAAGTCAGGAGC
The DNA here is from genome assembly GCA_964535945.1 of uncultured Porphyromonas sp. GTDB lineage: Bacteria > Bacteroidota > Bacteroidia > Bacteroidales > Porphyromonadaceae > Porphyromonas. Next base: position 16,601 of record CAZHWP010000051.1, on the reverse strand, counting down.
AGAAGCATTCTCTGGCCCATTTTAACCGGATAGATGAGAGCTATTGCTTTGAACTGCTACTACACAGACGAAAGAGAAGAAACAGAAGAAAAACACGAGAGTTCATGAAAAAAGCCTTCATAGTATTAATCATAGGGAGTTCCTTGCTTGCTTGCGGATTGCAAACGAGGAAGGATAATACAAGCCAATTGCTAGACAAGACGGCCTCCATTCATTCAGAAACGAGCAAAGCCAAATCGAAAGATTATACTACACTCGGCTTTGAATTGATGGAGCGTGAAACCCTTGGAGACCTGAAGCTCGGACTCAAAGCTTCGGACGTAATCCGTCTTTTAGGAGTGCCAAGCACGAAATCGAAAAATGAAGAATGGGACGCTGATATGGAATATCATCAAAGCTGGCAATATCCATATTTGGGTATCGAGCTCGACATGATAGGTAAAAATGAAACTGCCAAGACTATCCATATGATCACGATTGCCAATCCATGCGCTTTCCAAACAAGCAAAGGCATTTCCATTGGTAGTAGTTATAAGTCCGTTAGAAGAGCATATTCAGAGGCTTATAATCCAGATTTATCGAATGAAGATACGATTGTTGTCGGCTCCATCTATGGAGGAGTGGTTTTTGGCTTTGAAAATAACCTAGTCCATTACATCTTTATCGGTGCCAATGCCGAGTAACAGCTTTTGATCGAGTAAGAAAAACAAGTCTTCACAAAGCCTAAATTAGTACGTTTCTACACCAAACTCCAGTATCGGGTTCATGTTTTTAGGGCATAAAACGCCAAAACGAGCCCTCTCCTTGCGTTATTTGCAAGCAACTTGTCGGGAGGGCTCAAAAAACGCAACTAGTACACACGAATTAACACTTGTCTTCAAGACACTGCTACTTTCACTTTTGTATAGTATTGGCATTTAGCTCATTAGCAATTTCCTTTTGCTCTATTTGCAGACGCAAGCAATTACCTAGAGGGGTCTAAGTACTAAGTGCATAGTCGAATTTGTCTCATAGGAATTATCTTCAAGCACTGACTCAGAAACAAAAAGGCAGAGCTCTAGTCTTCCCAATCTAAGGTATGAGGCTATCCGATCAATGGAACTCAAGTTTCGTCTTCGTTCATTTTCAATAAGACCTCAACTATCGGAATATTTTCAATCGACAAAAAAGTATTGCCATCACCTTGGAAATTAGTTTTCATCATTATGGAAATAAATTTTCATCACTTGAAAATAAACAACCAAAGGATGAAACGAAGAAGCTTTAGGCTCCTGATTTTATTAGACACTTTCGGAGCTATTCAATACTCCCTTTGAGAGACAGCGTCTTCGAAAGAAATCGGATGGAATGCCCCGCGCTCAAAGTCAAGAAAAGACTCCAGGGGATACACCGCCTCTTACACAGTTCAAATTAATGGCGACTTGTGTAAGCAAGAAAAATTGGTACAAAAACATCCCAAATAAGCAAATTGAAAACCCTGATGGACGTTTGAAAAGACCAAAGCTTGGGTAGTATCTCAAAATATATGACTACATTTGCAGCCGCAAAGCACAGCGCTCAAAGATCAATACAATACGATGAACCGATCGTGCTACTTTAACTTTGCTTATTTGCCGCAATACTCTCACTTTTCCCAGCTCAATTACCAAACGAGCGCTTTCACATTGCAGCATACAGCTTACATCTTCTTCCTCTAAGGGGTAACTTAGAAGCTCTTGGTCTTTGACTTATGAGACTTCTATCGCTAGTGGTTTGCATAGATTATTTACCCTATGCAGCCCCTTGCTTTATGATAATACATTATTAACTAGAGCTATTCAGGATTAGCTCATAAAACTCAAACAAAAACTTAAAATGAAAAAAGTAATCCTTTACTCTTTCCTCCTCTTGTCGGTAGCTCTTGCTATGGCAAACGTAATCGATACCTCGACAATGGACAGGGCTAACGAACCGATTAGCAACCTAAAGGCAAGCGTCAGCGGACAAGATGTAACGCTAAGCTGGGATGCACCTATGGCGACTAAGAGTACACAAACAGTAGTACTCATAGACGAAGAGTTCGAAAACGGTGCTCCAGAGGGATGGAGCAACCTTGACGAAGACGCCGATGGGTACAATTGGGAGTTCGAAAAATCGCCCTATATTAGCGGACATAGTGGCTACTTCACCAGCTGTGCCAGATCGGCTTCGTATCACGAGACCGCCGATGAACTAACCCCAGACAACTACCTAATTACAAAAGAGCTGAACCTTAAAAACGAAGGCACACTCAGCTTCTGGGTCTCTGCCACTTCAACCTTTGGCGATGGCGAGCACTGGGCTGTATATGCATCATCGACGGGAAATACGCCAGCCGACTTTGGTGAAGCGCTGATGGTGAGCAACGTGGAAGGGAAAGCCAATCAAAAACGCTCAGACAAAGAAAGCACAAGTAAACAGGCCGAGTGGAAGCAGCACCAGATTAGCCTTCCTGCAGGAACCAAGTACGTAGCATTTCGCCACTTCGACTGCACAGATATAGGATGGCTATTAATAGATGGAGTAAAGGTAGAAACTGAAGAGGAGTTAGCTCCAAGCTATACCTATACGATATATAGAAACGGAGCTGTCATTGCCGAAGGCCTTAGCGACACAAGCTACACCGACGAAAAACTCGATGACAACAGCTACAATTACTGCGTGGAGGTAAAGTATGAATCGGGCAATTCTCAGCAAGTTTGCATCGAAGCCGTAGTAAACCAACACCCTCCTATAAGTAATCTTAAAGCAAGTGTAAACGGCCAAGAGCTAAGACTTAGCTGGGATGCTCCTACCTCATCGAAAGCTACCGAAACCATAGTGCACATCGACGAAGAGTTTGAAAATGGAAGTCCCGAGGGCTGGACTACGCTCGATCAGGATGCAGATGGCCACAACTGGGAGTTTGCAAAATCGCCACACATTAGTGGTCATAGCGGTTACTTCACAAGTTGCGCTCGCTCGGCTTCGTACGACATGGAAGATGGCGAATTAACCCCAAACAACTACCTCATAACTCCAGAACTCACACTAAACAACGAAGCCACCTTAAGCTTTTGGGTATCGGCCACTTCGACCTATGGCGATGGCGAACACTGGGCTGTTTACGCCTCGTCTACAGGCAATACTGCCTCGGACTTTGGTGAACCTCTGCTCGAAGGAAATATTACAAGCAAGGGTGAAGCCACACCAAGAAGCACGAGCAAAACAAGCAAACAAGCAGAATGGCAAAAGCAAAGCATAAGCCTACCTGCTGGGACTAAATATGTAGCATTCCGACACTTCGACTGCTCGGATGTGGACTGGTTCCTCCTCGATGGAGTACGAATAGAGAGCGAAGCAACAATCACACCATGCTACACATATTCGGTCTATCGTGATGGACAACTCAAAGCAGAAGGACTTACTGAGACGAACTTTACTGAAGACGGATTGGAAGACAACACCTACAACTACTGCGTAGAAGTAAAATATCAAAATGCTAACTCTCCCAAAATATGCATCGATGCCGTTGTGAATAGATTTCCGGCAGTTAGTAATTTGGAAGCAGCGATTCTTGATGGCAACAATGTTAAACTCACTTGGCTTGCCCCCGCCTTACGTTCGGATGCTGTAGTCTTGAATGAAGACTTTGAAAACGGAATGCCTAATGGCTGGACAACTAAGGATGCCGATGGCGATGGTCATCAATGGAAGGTAAACCAAGACCCTGGATACCCTGGCCATGGTGGCTACGATACCTTCTGTGCTCGCTCAGCATCGTATGACGGAGGGGCACTAACACCAGACAACTACCTTATTACACCAAAGTTGAATCTGAGCAATGGAGGCAAACTCAGTTTTTGGATTGCAGCTGCCGACTCTTACAACCCCTCAGAGCACTGGGGTGTATATGCCTCTACAACAGGCACGGGGATTGCCGATTTTGGCACAGCTCTCCTCGAAGAAACTCTGCATGCGAGCAAGGCAAATTGGATCGAAAAAAGCGTTGAGCTACCAGCTGGAACGAAGTATGTGGCCTTCCGTCACTTCAATACTCGCAATCAGTTTTGGCTCTTGCTCGATGATGTCAAGATCGAAAGCACAACAGCCCCCCTACCAACGTTTACCTACACGATCTACCGCAATGGCAAATTGATCGCTGAAGATTTGAACGACACAAGCTACACCGACGAGAAACTCGATGACAACAGCTACAATTACTGCGTGGAGGTAAAGTATGAATCGGGCAATTCACAACAAGTTTGCATCGAAGCCGTAGTAAACCAACACCCTCCTATAAGCGACCTCAAGTCTGAGCTCTACGAAGAGAACAACGTGAAGCTAAGTTGGAAAGCTCCAGACCTAGAGAGCGCCCCCAGCACAGATACAAAGGGCGAGTACAGCTATACGATCTATCGTAATAACATTGCAATTGCCAACGAAATAACAGCAAACGAATATCGCGACGAAAATCTAAGCCACGGCAGCTACAACTACTGCGTAGAAGTAAAGTATGCTACTGGCACATCTACAAAACTGTGTACCGAGGTACTCGTGAATCATTTCATCCCGGCAAGCAATCTGCAGATCGAAACAGAGGAATACAGTACGCTACACTTCAAGTGGGATGCCCCCTACCTGGGTCCAAAACCAATTATCGACGAGGGCTTCGAAAACAACATGCCCGAGGGCTGGACGAGCATCGATGCCGATGGCGATGGACACAACTGGGTGATAAACCAAGACTTTGGCCATCCCGGACACGGAGGCTATGGTACCTACTGTGCCAGATCGGCCTCGTTTGATGGAGGAGGGCTCAAACCAGACAACTACCTCATCACGCCACTGCTCGATCTGCCAAACGGAGGAACCCTAAAGTTTTGGATCGCGGCGCAAGACACACACAATGCATCGGAATCGTGGGCTGTCTATGCATCGAACACAGGCAATAGCCAAAGCGACTTTGGAGAGCCACTACTAGAAGGAACGCAGACAGACAAGAGCAACGACACTCGAGCCAAGTGGTACGAAAAGAGTGTTGAGCTACCTGCCGGAACCAAGTATGTAGCCTTCAGACATTACAAAACAGAGAAGCAGTTTTGGCTGCTACTCGACGATGTACTGATCACGCCAAAAGATATGGCTCAGCACGAAGCTTATAGCTATTCGCTCTACTGCGATGGAAATCTCGTAAAAGACAAAATCACTGAAACGAACTACACGATAGAAAATGTAGAAGCGGGCGAATATGAGTACTGTGTGGAAGTAAACTACGAAACTGGAAGCTCGGCCAAGGAGTGCAAGAGCATCGTGGTAGTAGAAGCACCAAACTACGCTCCGGTAACTGATCTTGTAGCCACACAGCAAGTCCCCAACTCGCAAGACGTGGTACTTACGTGGAAGGATCCGTTTGCTAATGGGAAACAAGCTCCCAGAGCGATGCTCATCGACGAAGGATTTGAAAATGGGCTACCCGAAAGCTGGACTACGATAGATAATGACGGCGACACATTCAACTGGGAAGTAACAGATATGTTCGCTGGCTACCAAAGCGAAAAGTGTGTTTCGTCTGCTTCGTTTATCAACGAAAACTGGCAAGGAGCCGTCAGACCAGACAACTTCCTCATTACGCCAGAGCTCAATCTCGAAAACGGGGGAACACTATTCTATTGGGTATCGGCACAGGATCCTGCTCAGTGGGACGAACACTATGCCGTATTTATTTCAAAAAGCGGCAATGCAGTAGATGACTTCGATACCCTACTACTCGAAGAGACACTACCCGAAGACTGGCAAGGTAATGCCAAGACGAAGACCACTATCGGCTCCGATGGCAGAGCAATCAAATGGTATCAGCGCATACTCAATCTGCCAGCTGGAACCAAGCACATAGCCTTCCGCCACTTCAAGATCACACACCGCTTCTGGGTCAATATTGACGACGTGCAGGTAATGACAGAAGGGGGAGAAAACAACAACTACTCCTACACCATCTTGCGAGACGATGAAGTGATAGCTATGGGAATTGATGCCCTGAGCTATACCGACAAAGACGTAGCTGCTGGCTCTCACAAGTATGGCCTAAGGGTCAATTATGGTGCCAACCAATCGCCTATCGTAGAGGTACAACTCAATGTCTTGACTTCCACTCATGATGTAACTACCTTGAAACCCTACCAAATCGAGCTAGTAAAGGGTGAACTAAGAGCTAGCTGCCAAGGCACAATCGTTCTATACGACCTCCAGGGAAGGAAGCTTGCAGAGGGACAAAACGATCTGCGAGTGTGTGTAAATCCTGCACCCTACATCCTGCAGTTTGTGGTAGATGGCAATAGCTATACAGAGAAAATCATACTCTAAGTAGCACATCGGGTATTTGCAACAATTGCTCTGCTCGAAACGATCCCCCAAGCGAAGAGAATATTCACTTTGCTTGGGGGATTTGCTTTGAAGTATAGAAAAAACGAGTACCTTTGCAGACGTATTGGCTCAGACGTATATCTATATGTTTGATTAATAGGGAATCAGGTGCAAATCCTGGACAGGCCAGCTACTGTAAGTTCTAGCAAAAAAACGTTATTTTCAATTCTACCGCCACTGTTTGCATATCGTCAGATGGGAAGGCCGATCATAACGAGAACGAGTCAGGAGACCTGCCAATACATACTACTTGTAGGCAGCTTTCTCGGATTAGAGCTCTGAAACCAATTACAAACCAGACCCCTTCCCCTTGATTTCAATTTCGAAGATCTATTTCGAAAGCTGCTTGATTATTAATCAACGGCTTAACTATGCAAGCAAAATCGCTTAGAGGCTTTTTCGCAAAGACCATCCTTACAGCGTTCCTAATCTGTACATACCATCATACAGTGTGGGCGCACGAACCGACAGACTCCCTCAAGACCTTAGAGCTTGATGAGGTGCTAGTAACGGCAAAACTTCAACAAAGAGAGATCATCCCCCCTCAGAAGCTTACGGGCAAGGAGCTGGAAGCACTCAACAGCTTTTCTGTATCGGACGCCATACGCTATTTCTCGGGGGTGCAGCTCAAAGACTACGGAGGAGTGGGTGGCCTCAAAACCATCAATATACGTAGCATGGGTACGAACCAAGTAGGCGTATTTTACAATGGCATACAGCTTGGGAATGCACAGAATGGACAGGTAGACCTTGGGAAATTCTCGATGGATAATATCGAGGAGATTGCTCTCTATAACGGACAAAAAAGCAAGATATTTCAGTCTGCTCGCGACTTTAGCTCGGCTAGCAGCATCTATATTACACCACGCAAACCAAAATTCGAGCTCGGCAAGCAGACCAATGTAAAAGCTAGCGTAAAGTCAGGCTCTTTCGACCTCATCAACCCTTCACTCCTGCTCGAGCATCAGATCAGCGATGACGTAAGTCTCTCCTTCAACGGCGAGTGGATCAGCTCGAGTGGAAAGTACAAAGTACACTACAAGCGTGTGTTTCCAAACTCCGACTTGGTGGCCTACGACACCGTAGCAATACGAGAAAACGGCGACATCAATGCGTCGCGCCTCGAAGCCTCGCTCTATGGACGCTTAGACAAGGGCACGTGGAATATACATGCCTACAATTACAGCTCGGACAGAGGCGTGCCAGGGGCGGTGATCAACAATGTGTGGCGTAGAGGCGAACGCATGAGAGATGTCAATTCTTTTCTGCAGGGGAATCTAAAGCTCGATGCAAGCGACAGATGGAATACGCTCTTCAACTTCAAATACGCAAGCGACTATACCCATTTCGAAAACTTCGACTACTCGCTCTACCCTACCAACAATAAGTTTAGACAGAAAGAGTTCTACTTGGCAACGGCCAATCTATTCCCTATCACGAAAGACTGGGAGCTATCGGCCTCGTACGACTTCCAATGGAACTCGCTCGATGCAGACTTCCAACGGATGGACGACTACGATATCTTTGCCTACCCCAGGCGATTTTCACACTGGCTCTCGCTAGCCAGCTCGCTCGACCTCCGCTGGCTCAAGCTACAAGCAAGTCTGCTAGGAACAAGGGTACACGAAACGGTAAAAAAGCATACGGCACCCAAGGATAAGCATGTGTTTACTCCAGCTCTATTCGCATCGCTACGCCTGCTCCGAAACGAAGACCTTCGACTCAATGCCTTCTATAAAAAGATCTTTCGCGTGGCTACCTTCAATGAAATGTACTACGTCGAGATGATCAGCTCGGATATCAAGCCCGAGTACGCCACGCAGTACAATCTGGGACTGAAGTACAGCAAGCAGTGGAAGCAAGGCATACTGAGAAGCATCGACGCCGAAGTAAATGGCTACTACAATGTGGTAGAAGACAAAATAATCTGCACCCCCAAAAGTCCGCTTTTCAAGTGGACTACCTACAATCTGGGCTTGGTAAAGATTAGAGGCATAGACGCCTCGCTTGGCAATCGATTCGAAATAGGCCAAGTAGGGATACAAACTCGCCTCCAATACACCTATCAGAAAGCACAAGACTTTACCGACCCCTCCGACACATTCTACTCCCATCAGATACCCTATATCCCTTGGCACAGTGGCACAGCTATAGCATCGACCAGCTACAAGGGCTGGACGCTCAACTATAGTTTCATCTACACGGGCGAGCGATATAGCCAGTCGGACAACATAGTCTATAATCACGTGCAACCTTGGTACACCCACGACCTATCGATGACCAAGACCTTTCCCATCAACAAGATGGACCTCAAAACCACCTTCGAAGTAAACAACTTGCTAGGTCAAGATTACGAAGTGATCTTCAATTACCCCATGCCTAAGCGCAATTACAGACTCAACCTCACCCTGATGCTATGAAAGCGATGAGAAACCCTAGCAATCGAATACTAGCAATACTCGCAATAAGCCTCCTGCTGATGGCCTGCCGCAAAGACGAGCATATCGTAGTGAGCGAGTTTCAAGTTGTCCCCGAAGAGATCAATCCCCATTCGGAAATTGCTGGGATGTACCTCCTCAACGAAGGCAATATGGGGAGCAATAAGTGCACGCTCGACTTCCTCGACTACCGTACAGCGGTCTATATGCGCAATATCTACCCCGAGCGCAACCCTACAGTGGTGAAAGAACTGGGCGACGTGGGCAATGACATACAGATCTACGATGGCAAACTCTATATGGTGGTGAATTGCTCGCACAAAGTAGAAGTGCTCGATGCCGAAACGGGTATTCGCATCACACAGATCGAAATCCCCAACTGCCGATACATTCGCTTCTATCGAGGATATGCCTACGTGAGCTCTTTCGTATCGGGCGTATTGATCGACCCCAACGCTCCGCTAGGGGCGGTATTTAAAATCGACACAAAGACGCTCGGCATCGTGGGCAAAGTAACGGTGGGCTATCAACCCGAAGAGTTGGAAGTGCTGGGCGAGTACCTCTATGTGGCCAACTCGGGTGGCTATCGTGTGCCGCTCTACGACAATACGGTATCTGTAGTAGAACTTGAAGGCTTCAAGCAAGTGCGCAAAATTAAGGTCGATATCAACCTGCATCGCATCCGAGCAGACCAATACGGCAAGCTTTGGGTAAGCTCGCGAGGCAACTACAACGATGTTTACTCGCCCTACGGATCGGTGCCATCCAATCTGTATGTACTCGAGAAGAAAGTAGGATACAACGACTATTTAGTTACAGATACACTCCATATTCACTGCTCGAATATGGCTATTAAGGGAGATTCGCTCTACCTATATAGCCACGACTACGACAATATGAGTGGTGAAAGCAAACTTACTTATGCGCTCATCAATGTAAAAACGAAAGAGCTATTGAGCAAGAATTTCATCACAGACGGCACAGAGAAGGCGATCAAAATGCCTTATGGTATAAAAATACACCCCGAGACGGGCGACTTCTATGTAACTGATGCCAAAAACTATGTGTCGACTGGCACCCTCTCGTGCTATAGCAAAGAGGGCAAGCGCAAGTGGCGCGTCAGCACCGGAGACATTCCTGCTCATATGGTCTTCCTAAACAAAGCAAAGCGATGAAAAAGAGCTTATACACACTCCTTCTGACAGCATTCACACTTGTAGTTGGCGGATGCCAACGCGAAATCCCTAGCCTAAGCCTCGGCATCGAACAAAGCTACCACATCCCTAGGATGAAAGCCTATCGATTTACGCCCGGATATACTGGTGCAGCCTACAGATGGACGATGAAGCTAGACGATGGTAGGGATTCGATATTGTCCGAAGAGCAGTACTATACCTTCGTGCAGGGAGAAGAGGGACGCTACAAACTTCGCTTCGAAATATTGGACCCACAGAACGCTTACCGACACGACTTCGAAGTGGTGGTGATGCACGAATTGATCGAATATAGCCCCTATATATCGCGTGTACTCGAATACAAGCCAGCTCCTGGGCAGTTTGTAAACGAAATGCCACTCTATGAAGAGGGTGATACCGAGGAAACGATGCGCAAGAAAGCCGAAGAGAATATCTCGGGCAAGAACGATGTAATGATTAGCCTCGGTGGCTACGGTGGCTACGTTACATTCGGCTTCGACCATTCGGTCATGAACATCAAGGGCAAGCGAGACTTTTCCATCCTAGGCAATGCTTTCTATTCGCTCGTCGATACAGGCGAACTCGGTGGCAGCAGCGAGCCAGGCATCGTGATGGTTGCCTTCGATAAAAACCAGAATGGCAAAGCCGACCCCGACGAATGGCACGAACTGGCTGGAAGCGAATACTACAAGCCCGAAACAACAAAAAACTACGAGATCACTTACTATCGCCCAGACCCAAACAAAATCCCCGAGCCCGATGCAAGCGGACAAATAACAGACCAAACTTACATCCAGTGGCAAGACAATCAAGGAAATACGGGCTACGTAGAGAAAAACAAATTTCACAAACAAGATTACTTCCCCAAGTGGAGCACGGCTCAGGAATGGCAATTCAAAGGCACAAAGCTCAAAAACAATGCCGAAGACATCAGTGGAATGGGCAGCTACTGGGTGCTCTATGCCTACGACTGGGGCTACGTCGATAACCACCCAAACGAAGAAACGGCACTTATCAGCTTCGATATAGACTGGGCGGTGGATGCCAAAGGAAACAAGGTAGAGCTACCCGCCATTGACTTTGTGCGGGTCTATACGGCAGTCAATCAAACATGCGGATGGATAGGTGAAACATCGACCGAAATCATCCGTGCCGAAGACCTGAACCTAAAGCAAGCTAGTGCAAGCAACTAAAGACAAAGCGACATTCATTAGAAAAACTATAAACAGCAACTTAAAAATGAAAAAACTTTTCTCAATCTTACTTCTAAGCCTCTGTATGACTGCGTTCGCTCAGCGAAACGACGACGTGGAATACACAGACGGCAGCTTCTTTGTCAATGAAGACTGGTATGGACACCAAAACAGCACGGTCAATTTCCTATCGACAGCTGGCGAATGGAGCTATCGTATCTTCCAGAAAGCAAACCCAGGCAAGGAACTAGGCTGCACGAGTCAATACGGAACGATCTATGGCGGACGCTTCTACATCGTCTCAAAGCAAGAGAAAGACCCCGGTGCAAGTGTAGTAGGAAGCCGACTGGCAGTGTGCGACGCCAAAACTATGAAATGCCTCAAAGAGCATCAAACAATTGCGACCAATGCAGAAGGGGAATCGATAGCCGACGGGCGCTCCTTCCTAGGGGTAAACGAAACGAAAGGCTACATAGGCACGAGCAACGGCATCTGGGTGTACAACATGGAAACGGGAGAGATCGGTGGGCAGATAGAAGGCACTGGAAACCCCAATGCCTCGGGCTATGGTCAGCTTTATCATGCCCAGATTGGCACGATGATACGCACAGAAGACTATGTCTTTGCCATCCACCAGCAAGATGGACTGAAGATCATCGACCCAGAAAGCGACAAACTGATCAAAACGATTGCCCCTCCAGTTTATGAAAAGAATGGCAGGTCAACCCAAAGTGGCTTCGGATCGATCGTACAATCGAAAGATGGCAATCTGTGGATTAGCATGGCTGCAAATACATCGGGAAACGGTGGCACGCTGCCTTTTGTATTGAAGATGGATCCCGTTAGCTTCGAGGCAGACACCATTCAGATACCCAATGACGCAGGAATCGAAGACATTCCCAATTCGTGGTATGCATGGACAGTCGATGGATTTTGCGCAAGCACGCAAGAGAACAAGATCTATTGGGCTGGAAACAATGGCAATAGCTGGTTCAAAGGCCGTCGAATCTTCTCGTACGACATCGACAAACAAGAGTTTGCAAAGACATACGACTTCGAAGAGATGCCAGGCAATTGGATTCTTTACGGAGCAGGATTCCGCATTCACCCAGTTTCGGACGAGCTCTACTGCTCGATCTTCCACGAATTTCAAGACCCCACCTACGAGGCTGTTCGCATCGGCAATACAGGCGAACTACTAGCCGAGTATCCGATGATAACCAACTACTGGTTTCCAGCTATGCCTGTATTCCCAGATATTCACTTGCCCGAGCTTAGTGAGATCGGCGACATCGAGGTAGAGAAAAATGGTAGCAAAAGCATCGACCTCAACGAATACGTTTCAGATGCCGACAATATGAACGTAAGTATCGTAAAATCGATCGTTAAAAACACGGCAGCACATGTTATCTCGTCCAAGATACAAAAAGGGATACTCACAATTGAAGCCTTAGACAACCAAGAAGCAATCGCTTACCTGCGCATTCGCTTCAACTCGAACGGACACTTAACCGAAAAGAAAGTAAAAGTAATCGTTGGGCAAGGTGGAACCGAATATCCCGACGATGACGACACAAGCATCGACCCAATCGCTACAAACGATTGCAAGATCTACTACGCAGCCAACACGCTGCATGTAGAAAATGCTGCAAGCTATCAACTAGCCATCTACAATATGAATGGTGTTTTGTTGAGAACAGCTCAGATCACGAATGACAAGTTCGAGATAGGCTTATACCTAGCTAGAGGACATTATATCGTACATGCTCGTCGTGCAGGCAAGAGCTTCAGCCAAAAGATTAGCGTCAATAACTAATCCTTAATTACCAAAAACCAAACATTAAATTCAATGAAAAAGTATTTTTCCTTTCTTATGGTACTTCTTTTCCTCATTTCGGGGAGCGCACTTGCGCAAGAAGCTACCTTCAAAACGCAAGGGATCTCAAGACCTGAGCTACAAAGACAGGTCAAGAGTCCCCAAACTAGAGGCGAAGCCCAAAAAGCTTCGCCCAAAAGCACAAGCTTCAGCTTTGAGGACATCAAATTTTGGGTGGGTGAAGGCGAAAACCAAGCTGCACTGATAGTCGACTGGTACTTCGATGGCGAGACCGCCATGGTATGGGGCTATCGCTGGAATGGCAGAGCCACAGGCCTCGACATGATCAAGGCAATTGCCAATGCCGACCCCAACTTCTTGCTACTCACTCAGCTAACCAATCTTGGAAACACCATTGCAGGGCTGGGATATGCCAATCCACGCAATAAGATTGTGCTCGAGTATGATCTAGAAGGAGCTTGGAACGACCCAAAAGTCTCTTTCAACTTCGAAACCCCAAACGAGTTTCTAGGACAAACCCATTGCCCTACCGATCCACTTGGCGAAGTCAATGCTGCCATTGCTGAAGGGATGCAGACTGGTGTGATAGATCATCCGCTCAACTATACAAACTATGGCTACGCTTGCTACGACTACGACCATTGGAACTGCGAAGTACCCGATGTAAAATGGCGTGCGGCTTGGTACACGGGCTATTGGTCGTACTTAGTGAAAGACAATATTAACGACGAATTTGGATACTCGGGTGTAGGCGCAACCCTACGTGTACTATCCAATGGCAGCTGCGACTCTTGGGGCTTTCAAGATGGATGGGATAGCTGGTCTGGGGTAGCCCCCAGAGAGCCCTACCTAGCAGCACTTCCACCAGTAGCTGTAACAGGAGTGGCTCTAAACCAAGGTACTGCCGAATTGATCATTGACGAAACGCTGCAACTTACTGCCACGATTAGCCCAGAGAATGCAAGCAATATGAATGTAAGCTGGGCAAGCTCGAACGAAGAGATCGCTACAGTCGATGAGAATGGCTTGGTAAAAGCCATCGCTGCAGGCGAAGCCACTATCACTGTCAAAACAGAAAACGGCTCATTTACTGCCACCTGTACAGTTAGCGTCAAGGAGCCAGTCTCATTCATTAATGTTCCAGACCCCGTATTCAAAAGTTTGCTCTTGGCTACAGGCATCGACAGCAATCAGGATGGCGAATTGACCGAAGAGGAAGCGCTTGAGCTAACAAGTTTCGCAGCCAGCAGCAAAGAGATCCTAAGTCTAGAAGGCATCAAGTACTTCAAGAACTTGAAAGAGCTGAAGCTTCTAGATATTAAGATCGAATCGGCAAGCTTGGTATCGAACCAACTACTCGAAAAGCTACACATCACAGCTACGAAGACAATTAAAAGTCTCGAACTCCCCACAGAAAGTGTACTGAAAGAACTCTGGATCAACGACTCGCCAAATATCGAAAGTATCGACCTAAGCAAACAAACCGAACTCATAGACCTTTCGCTACTAAACTGCACAGGCACTAAGAGCCTCGACCTAAAGTCGTGCAAAAAGCTTGAAATACTTAAAGCCGGGAAAAGTGGCATTACAGAATTAGATCTATCTGAAAATGCAAACATAAACACCCTTTGGATTTCTGGCATCAGCCAGACAGGTACGCTCGATCTTACGGCTCTTACCAATCTGCAATCGCTCTCGGCAAGTAACATCGGTCTAAAGAGCTTGGATCTGAGCAAAAATGTAGAGCTTGTAGAAGCTTGGCTTAGCAATAACCAACTAGAGGCGATCAACCTTGGCAATAACAAAAAACTCAAAGAGCTTTATATCCAAGGCAATAAGCTCAAGAGCCTTGTACTCGACGATCATCCCGCCTTCGAAAGGCTATCGGTAAAAGAAAACGAACTGGAAGCTTTCAGAAGCGAGGGGCTGCCAAATCTTAAGTCGATCGACTGTACTGGCAACCAACTGAAGGAGCTCGACCTATCGAGCAATACAGAACTCGAGAAAGTATACTGCAAGGAAAACCAACTGGAATACCTCAACATACAGAACGAAAAAGAGCAAACCCTCATCCGATGTAAAGGCAATCCCTTGCTTCGCATCTGCTGCGATGCCTCGGAGCTAAATCAAATTTACGACGAAGTAGACAGTTCCAGCTGTGAGATATTCTCCGAGCCAGGTTCGTGCCCAGGCCCAATTCTACCAATTGTACACGTTACAGGTATCGAAGTCAGCCCAAGCTCTGCCGAGCTAGATGTAAACGAAACTCTACAACTCACAGCTACCCTTGCACCAGTAAATGCTACGAATCAGTATGTTACTTGGACGAGCGACAAAGAAAACATCGCCTCCGTTTCGGCTGCAGGCCTCGTAGTGGCACATGCCGAGGGCGAAGCCGTTATTACCGTAACGAGCGAAGATGGTTCGCATACGGCAAGCTGCACAGTGAAGGTCAAGAAGCCTTTCATAGCAGTTACAGATGTAACTATTGATCCGACGAGTGCCGATCTGTTTGTAAATGAAACGATTCAGCTGCTAGCCAGCATATCTCCCTCGAATGCAAGCAATCAGGACCTGATCTGGACTAGCACAGACAACAGCATTGCCACAGTCGATGCCACAGGTCTTGTCTCAGCAAAGGCTGTGGGTGAAGCCACCATTACCGTTACTTCTGTAGATGGCAATCATAGCGCATCTTGTAGGGTAAAAGTAAGCACCGAAACGGGGCTTGACACTCCCGAAGATCATACAATCAGGATCTATATGGATGCTGCTAGCCAAACGATCATGATAGAAAGTCCGAAGAGCGGTATAGCCACGATCTATGACTTATCGGGACGAGCTGTATTGCGTGCAGAGATTAATAGCGGCCAGAATCGCATCGCCTGCAATGGACTCTCAAGAGCGATCTACATAGTAGAATTTGGAGGCAAGACTTTGAAGTTTGCAATCCTCTAGATGGCGAGCAAATTTCGAAGTTTAGCTTCTAGCTAAGGACTTCGACAAAAGGCCGTAACGAATAGCAATATTCATTACGGCCTTTTTTGTGTCGAAAAACATCCTGACTTCGACCAAGCGTCACGCCATACGCTAGTATCCAATCATTTGTATTTGCATTGTTCCGAAGTGGTCTACTATTCGGCACACTGTAAAGCGAATCAGGAATAAGAGCCAGATCCTGTAAACCGATTCCGGATTATACCGAATCAAATGTAAGGCATAACAGGATTAGCACCCCCGAATAGGTCATGAAAACTCGGGATACAGAGATGTCTAGTCTTTCCATCCTATAGAGATATATTTTCAAGCCGTTGGCAATACATTTTCATCTAGATGAAAACTTATTTCCAAGCCGATGAAAATATATTTTCATCTAGTTGAAAATGTTTCGACACTTGAGCCCTTTTGAAAAACGATCTCTGCCGAATGCCAGGGTCTCGTAGATCGGATAGTCAAATACTCTAAGAAGGAAAGGTTTGACGGCGGTGTGTCATGGTCTCAAAAAAGGCTATCTTTG
>CAZHWP010000050.1:0-17006 GCA_964535945.1 uncultured Porphyromonas sp. | reverse complement strand
CGCCGACCCTCTGCTTGTAAGGCAGATGCTCTAAACCAGCTGAGCTAAACGCCCTCATTCTTGCTTTATGTTTGTCCTCCAACTCAAGCCCTCTGGCCTGCGTTTTTCAGTAAGACGTTGCAAAGATATACGGAAATTTGAAACTGACAAAATTTTCGGGCTAAAAGTTTCTATATTTCTCGAAGCTATCGCAAAATATAAGCCTGCGCAATCACTCCATCTCCACAATGGTGATACCCGCCCCGCCAAAGTCTACATGCTCATCTCTATATGTACGAACTCCATACGCCGTCGATAGATATTCTCTGATGGTACTACGCAGAGCACCAGTACCAGTGCCATGTAATATACGTACCTGAGCAATACCAATCTGAACGGCATCGTCAATAAAATAGACTATAGCCTGCAAAGCTTCTGCTGCACGCATACCGCGCACATCTATCTCCTGTTTGAATTCGAGTCGCTTTTGATGGGCCGCATCGCTAATCTGTGCTGCTACTTGTGATGGTTTATTATTGCCGCTCTCGGCTGGTTTACTAGATGGCTTTGCAGCTTGAAGTTCCTCGATCGGTACCTTGATACGCATCTGCCCCATTGCCACTATGGCGTGCTTGGCCTTTAGCTCTAAGATTTGCCCTGTTGCTTTGTATGCTGGAAGTGCGACGGCATCACCTTTCTCAAGAGCTTTTACAGCTTTGGCATTGTTGGGTTGACTGCTACTTTGATTGCGTTCTGCTGCAGCCTCAGGGGTCTTCTCTCTTCCCTTTCTATTCTTTTTTCGCTCTTGCCTTCTTAGCACCTTAGCAGCTTCCCGCTCTATCTCATCATTGTGCAGAAGATCTACTTGCTCAACAGACTCTCTAAAACGCCCCAACTGCTCACGGGCCTTCTTTGTCCGTTCGCGTTCGGCCTGAGCTTCTTTTATCTCTCTGATGGTACGCTCTATGGTTGCCGACGACTCCCTGAGCAAGCTTTTAGCCTTCTCTTGCGCTTCGCCAATCAGCTGCTTGCGCTCACGCCTCAGCTCATCGAGTTGCTGCTCATACTTTTCGCTAAGCTCCTGCACTTGTTTCTCCTGGCGCCTAATATTCATACGTTTTTGCTCCCAATAGCGCTTGTCTCGCACTATATCCTGCAAATATTTATCCATATCAACATAGTCGCTTCCTACAAGCTTCGAAGCCTCTTCGATCACTTCATCGGGCAAACCTATCTTACGGGCTATCTCGATAGCAAAAGAGCTACCAGGCCTACCTATTGATAGTCGAAATAGCGGCTGCATGTGATGTCTATCGTAGAGCATGGCAGCATTTGCCATCCCTTCGCTAGCCTCGGCAAAGGTTTTCAGGTTCTGATAGTGGGTTGTGATCAATCCCCTAGCCCCTCTATCATTAAATTGGCGCAGCAAAGCCTGAGCTATAGCTCCACCTATCTGAGGCTCGGTACCACTACCAAATTCATCGATTAGAATGAGCGACGAAGCAGTAGCATGGCGTGCTACGTGCTTCATGTTTCTGAGATGCGAGCTATAGGTACTCAAGTCATCTTCGATCGACTGTTCATCGCCGATATCAAGAAAGAACTCAGTGAAAATTCCCATCGTCGAGTCGGGCTGCATCGTTACCAACAGACCGCATTGCATCATATACTGAAGGAGGCCAACTGTTTTTAAGCATACCGACTTCCCTCCAGCATTGGGACCCGAGATAATGATAAGTCTTTGTTCGGGAGCTTTAAGTTCAATATCCAAAGGAACCAACTCACGATTTAGACTCTTCAGCTTTATGTACAATAGCGGATGCTTGGCTGTATGCCAAATCATATCTTGTGTGTCTTTGATCAGAGGACGCTCTGCCGAAAGAGAATCGGCCAGCTTGGCCTTTGCTTCTATAAAGTCAAACAAGCCAATAAGTCTGTATGTGCCTATAATAGAATCAATCTCGGGTCGGATCAAATCGCAGATTTGTGTAAGGATCTTGATTATTTCACGCTTTTCATCAGCTTCGAGCTCGCGCAAGCGATTGTTTGCCTCTACGATTTCGCTGGGTTCAATAAAGACGGTTTTCCCTGTGGCCGACTCGTCGTGTACGATCCCCGCCACCTTACGCTTGTGGGCGGGTATGACCGGAATTACCAAACGCCCGTCTCTCACAGTTGCCTGAGCCTCTTTATCTACCCAACCATCGCTTTGTGCTTGGCGCAGGATACGTGCCATAGCCCTCGACATTGAGCGCTCGATCTGAGAGAGCTCCATGCGTATATTGGCTAGCTGAGGTGAGGCATTGTCTCTGATCTTTCCAAATCGATCGAATAAGTTTGTGATCTCTTTGTGGAGTTTTGAATAGCTAGCAGCATCGACAAGCAGATCAAAGAGATGAGGTACTAGCATGTTGCGCCTATCCAACTCTCCTGCCAGATTGCTTGCAACGCTTAATTGCCCCTGCTCCATTTTGCCTAAGGATACAGCCATTCTAAGTTTTTCGACACTCCAAAGAGCCTCGGCCAATTGCAGCAACTGCGCCTCATCGAGGTAGGTTCCATCGGGTCTAATGCGCAACAGTGCCGAGCGAAGGTCTGCAAGCTGTAAGCTAGGATACTCATCGCGCTGCATTAGCATCCTCATCTCTTGCACTTCGTCGAGCCAACGCTGCAACGTGTTGTAGTCTGCCGAAGAACTCATCGCTTCGACAAACTCAAGTCCCATACTGCTACTGCATCTAGCACGCAACAGTTGTCTCACATCGGCAAAACCGATTTTTTGCTCGAAGTTATCGGGGTATATGCTACTATGCTTCACCATCAGAAATGACTATCCAGTAATGGCTCGAACTAAATCATTGCCATTGGCATAGAGTAGTAAGCTTACGAGTAAGATCATACCTATTAATTGTGCAGTCATCAAAGCCTTAGGGCTTGGCTTCCTACCCGTAGCGATCTCTACCAATATAAAGAGTATGTGCCCTCCATCTAAAGCGGGAATAGGAAGCAGATTCATCACAGCAAGAATAATAGATAGGAATGCCGTCATGTTCCAAAACTCTTTCCACACCCACCTACTTGGAAACAGCTTGCCGAGCGTGCCAAAACCACCTATCTGCGAGGCTCCCTCTCGTGTGAATACATACTTCATATCGCTCACATAACCAGTAAGGGTGTAGTAGCCCGTAGCAAAACCTGCAGGGATAGCCTCTAGGATCGAATACTTATGACGATTTAGCTGATAGATCTGATCTAGCCCTTTCATCTGCACGCCGATCTTGCCTAGCGTATCTACAGGGATTGCTATACTGAGCAACTGTCCTCTACGGCTAAGTTGGACAGTAGCCGTATCGCCTTTGGCCTGTTGCAGTGCAGCCATCACATCGTTAAAGTCGGGAGTTTGTACTCCAGTCACCTGTGTAACGCTATCGCCGGGCATGAGCCCAACCATACTAGCAGGCGTTCCAGCAAAGGCCGAGTCTATCACCATTGGCATCTGCAAACTCAGAAAACCGCCCTTGCTTTTAATAAGGCGACTCATCAGATTGGCTGGCATATCTACTTGATGCAGCTTCCCATTGCGCAAAACTTCTACTTGATGCGCTTGGATTAGCTTCCTCGAGAATGCCCTATCCAACACATTGATACGTTGGCCATCGACACGCAATATCACGTCATTATCTTCGAAACCGATCTCCTTAGCAACACTCGAGAATGCCATACCGCTTCGTAGCTGGTCGGCGTAAAGCGTCTCTGTGCCCCAAGTTAACAGCACACTACTATAAATAACCCAAGCCAGAATGGCGTTGAAGAATACGCCAGCAAACATCACTAAAAACCGTTGCCACGCTGGCTTACTTCTAAATTCATATGGTTTAGGCTCCGACTCGATGAAGTCCGTATCCATCGATTCATCAATCATGCCGTTGATCTTGCAGTATCCCCCTAGTGGCAACCAGCCCATTCCAAAGGTGGTATCGCTACCCTTGGGTTTAAACTTAAAGAATTCAAAACCGATATCGAAGAACAAGAAGAACTTGTCTACCCTGATTTTGAACAAACGGGCAAAGAAATAGTGCCCCAGTTCGTGTACAAAAACGAGGATCGTTAACGAAAGAAGAAGTTGTATGGCTTTAACGAGAATATCTCCCATGTTATATTAATTTGTTTACAGTGTAAGGTGGGTCATATCTGCAGACCTCAAAGTGGCTACAAAGGTAAGGATTCTTTCAAAACAGTAGGGTTTACTAATATGAGTAGCTAGAGGCAACAAACAGAGTATCATATGAGCAGCTCTAAACGAGTAAATCCCATTGAGACAGCACTCATTAAACAGCACAAAAACAAGGGTGAGCACACACTTATCGGATCGTATTGAAAGAATAGTTACGTACTAATCGTTTTCGAGCAGAAAGGAGAGAGTATTTGAAACTATAGAGCAGTAAAAATGGACGAATTGAGCTTTTCCTCAAAACATGGGAACTTTTGAAAAAAAGATTCGACGTTTTAGAAAAATTGTTCGACGTTTTGAAACAAAAGTCCCTACTTTTTGGTGAGAAAAAGGGGTCTTTTCACTTCAGATTTTAACACTTCAAATTTCACATCTTTCACAAAACACTTACTATCAAACACTTATAAGAATACGTTATTTACGAGCAAGTGATCGGTTGCACGCAAATAACGCAAAGAGAGAGCAGTTTTTGCCCTAGGTTTCGACATTTTCAAGCTTCGACAGCCTCGTATTAGTACGATCCTGCACTAAAAAGTAACTTTGCGACTTGACCGAGGACTTTGCAAAGATCTAAACTTAGTTCATGTCAAGATTCTTTGTACCTTTGTCGGTGAAGCAACTCAAAAGGGGTGCTGAGGCGAGCATAACGACCTATGCTTTCGACCTTTGGCTGAGATAATACCCTAAGACCTGATCCGGATAATGCTGGCGTAGGAAAAGCGAGTCTGTAATACTCCCTTTATGAAGGCAAACCTGCCTTACATACTCACTACCTTAGAACATCCCAATTAGTTTTTAGCCGATCTCTGTTCTGCACCACCTGCTTGAGCTTAGTTTATTGAGGCCTTGAGCAAAAGGTTTCATTAAGCCTTGCCTCACCTTTATTAAGACGAAATCACTAAGCCAAGGAGACCCTATAGATATGGTCTCTACAAAACAGAGAATAAAAATGGAGATTACAATCAACGGAAAAAACTACACATGCCCCGACGGATGCATCCTGAGCGAAGCGCTCAGACATTGTCAAATAGATTTGAATACGCGTGCCGCTGTTGCGGTAAACAAACGCGTGGTGATGCGTAGCAAGATAGACACGCACCAGTTAGCACATGGCGATGAAGTATTAATTGTTAACCCCTGCTATGGAGGCTAAGAACATTTGACGGCATGGATATTAAAGAAATCAGCATCAGCAAAGGACCTCTAGTAGGATCTGAGAAGATCTACGTAGAAGGAAAGCTATTTCCCGAGTTGCGTGTTGGGATGAAGCAAATAAAACTATCGGACACTATCGACGACGAAGGAGTACGCCACAGCAATGCGCCCGTAGTAGCCTACGATAGTGGCGGTCCATACACCGATGCCAATTACGAGGTCGACCTCGAAGCTGGTCTACCACCAATA
Source organism: uncultured Porphyromonas sp. (assembly GCA_964535945.1). Classification (GTDB taxonomy): domain Bacteria; phylum Bacteroidota; class Bacteroidia; order Bacteroidales; family Porphyromonadaceae; genus Porphyromonas. The sequence continues at coordinate 11,392 of CAZHWP010000050.1, read as the reverse complement.
CGAGAGCCCTGGATAGAAAGTCGCCAAGACAGCCTCAGACTAGACAGCCTCAGTAGCGAGTACGGCAGAGAGAGACTAGCAGACAAGAGCTTAGATCCGCTACGATTCAAACACGTATGTCGCAACCCACGTGTGAGCAAGACAGGCACTTGCACCCAACGCTACTACGCAGCGCAAGGGATCATCACCCACGAGATGGAATACGTGGCAATAAGAGAAAACCAACGCATAGACGAACTTAAAGAGAATTACGCTCAGCAGGGCGAGAGCTACGGAGCAGAGATGCCAGGATTCGTTACACCCGAGTTCGTACGTAGCGAGCTAGCCAGAGGTAGAGCCATCATACCAGCCAACATCAATCACCCCGAGTGCGAGCCCATGATCATAGGGCGCAACTTCCTCTGCAAGGTCAATGCAAACATTGGCAATTCGCCCCTCACAGGTAGTATTGCCGAAGAGGTGCAGAAGTCGGTATGGGCTACCCGTTGGGGTGCAGATACAGTAATGGATCTCTCGACTGGCAAGAACATTCACGAGACGCGCGAATGGATCATTCGTAATAGCCCAGTCCCAATCGGCACTGTTCCTCTCTACCAAGCTTTAGAAAAGGTAGGAGGAGAAACAAAGAAGCTCAGCTGGGAGATATTTCGCGACACACTCATCGAACAGGCCGAGCAGGGAGTAGACTACTTTACCATTCACGCTGGGCTACACTGGCATCATATACCACTAACTATAAAGCGCCTTACTGGCATCGTGAGCCGCGGTGGAGCTATCATGGCAAACTGGTGTACGACCCACAAGCGTGAGAGCTTCCTATACGAACACTTCGACGAGATATGTCAGATACTAGCACGCTACGATGTGGGCATCTCGCTTGGCGACGGACTCAGACCTGGCTGTCTGCACGATGCCAACGACAGAGCCCAGATGGCAGAACTCGAAACCCTCGGTGAGCTCAATGAAATAGCAGCAAAGCATTACGTACAGGTAATGATAGAGGGGCCTGGACACGTACCCATGCAGAAGATCGAAGAGAATATGAGCAAGCAACTAAGCCTATGCAATGAAGCTCCATTCTATACACTTGGGCCATTGGTGTCGGACATAGGCGCTGGCTATGACCACATTACCGGAGCAATAGGAGGTGCCATCATCGCTCAGAGAGGCACTGCGATGCTGTGCTATGTGACTCAAAAGGAACACCTCGGACTGCCCGAAGCCGAAGACGTACGTGAGGGAGTAGTAACCTACAAACTAGCTGCCCATGCTGCCGATCTAGCCAAAGGACATCCCACGGCATACCTACGAGACTATGCAATGAGTAAGGCACGATTTGAGTTCCGCTGGCGAGACCAGTTCCACCTTGCTCTCGACCCCGAGAAGGCGATGCTATTTCACGACAAGACACTACCTGACGAAGGATACAAGGAGAAGCACTTCTGCTCGATGTGTGGCGAACACTTCTGCTCGATGCGAGCCAACAAAGCGCTACGCAAAGCCATGAGAGAATACAGCGAAGCAGAGACAGCATGCACAAGCAAGTAAGGCTATGAACCTGAGCAAAGTAATACTGATAAGCAGCCCTCAGATCGACGAAGCTAACGAGAGCCAAAGGCTTGGCTACCTGCTGCAGCACTACCCTCTGGCTCGTATACATATACGTAAGCCAGAGGCAAGCATAGACGAACTAGAGCGCTACATACTATCGCTACCGAGCGAGTATAGACAGCGCTATATCCTCTCCGAACATGTAGAGCTTGTAAAGAAGTTTGGGCTAGGTGGCTTGCACCTTTCGAGCAATACTTGGAGGCATATGGAGCACAGACCCACGAACCTGCCTGCCGACACTCTACTGGGTGTAAGTTGTCACTCGGCAGAGGAGCTTGCCGCCCTACCCTTTGTGCCAGACTATGCCTACATCGGCCCCGTAGCCGAGAGCATCAGCAAGAGTGGCTACGGCCCCACACTCTCCGAGCAAGACCTGCGCAAGCTATGTGCCCATACTCCCTTCGAGCTTGTGGCACTAGGAGGGGTAAGCCCTGTCAATGCTGCCCGACTATTATATATGGGCTTTGGCAAAGTGGCAATGCTCGGCTACTGCATGGCAGAGAGCATCGAAGAGATCGATCGTAAGGCAAAAAAGATGCAAGCGACTCGACTATTAGTTGCTGCAGGCTTGGACCCAACGGCAGAGGCTGGCCTGAGTGCCGACATTCGCTACTGCACCCAAGCAAAGGCCGAGGCCTATTCCATTGCCACCTGCCTGACGAGCCAGAATGCCGATCAATTCGAGAGTCTAAGCCCAACAACAGACAAATTGCTACAGAGCCAACTAGGCTGCCTCGAGGGCGAAGAGCCTGTGCATACCATCAAGATAGGTCTGCTAGCCTCGGCCACTCAGGCCAAAGGGCTCATCGGCAAGCTACGCAAGCAGTATCCTCATAGTATTATAGTATGGGATCCTATACTCGGCAGCTCGTCGGGTAGGGTCTTTCACGATATCTTCGATCTGACGTCACTGCTCCCCCTAGCCAAGGAAGTAGACCTGATGACACCCAATCGTAGCGAAGCGGAAATGATGCTGCAAATGTCGGGCAAGGATAACTTTGCCGACATGGCCAAGGAGTTGGATTGCGACCTGCTAGTAAAGAGCTATTCCTACAGTGAGCGTGGTGAAGTGCTCGATGCCTTGTTTCGCAAAGAGGCGTCTGATGGCCCCAAGCTAATCCCTATAGCAGCCCAAGGAGTCGATAGGCATGGCACTGGCTGCCTCTACTCAAGTACTATAGCCATCTGCCTTGCTAGAGGCTTGGCCCTAGAGTCTGCTATCGCAAAGGCACAAAGTGCCGTAGCGGCATATCGGCTAGGTATAGATACGAGTGAGACCCTCTGCCAACAGACGAGGGCTAAGCTCCTAGATGGACGCATCTTCATCACCCATGCCCCCACAGTTGCAGAGGTGATAGAGCAAGCAAAGGATGCCCTCCGATACGGGCTGGCAGACTCGATACAGCTGCGCATGAAGGAAGCTTCGTTCGACGACCGACTGCGTGCTGCACGCGCCATCAAGGAGCTCTGCCAGGCATACGGCAAGCCCTTCATCGTAAACGACTCGGTCGACCTAGCACGCATAGTGGGTGCCGACGGAGTACACCTTGGCAAGCTAGACATGCACCCCAGTGAAGCTCGCAAACTGCTGGGCGATGAGGCTATCATAGGACAGACATGCAACACCGAAGGCGACCTCATGAGGGCTTCGAGGCTTGCAATAGACTACATAGGCCTGGGTCCCTATCGCTTCACCAGCACCAAGAAGAAGCTCGCCCCAGCCCTCGGCACCGAAGGCTACAAACGCCTCGTACAGTCGCTACGCGACTGCGGCTCTACCCTACCCGTATTCGCTATCGGAGGCATTCGCCTCGAAGAGACTCAGCGCATACTCGATACTGGCGTCAGTGGCATCGCCTTTAGTGCGGCTATCATCGACGAAATCAACAAACGCAAACAAGAAAAGCAGCAGCAATGAATAAGCTTAGCATACACAATCAGACATTCAACTCACGTCTATTCTTAGGCACGGGCAAGTTCCCTTCGAACGAGATCATGCGACAAGCCATCGAGGCATCTCAGACAGAGATGGTCACTCTGGCACTCAAGCGCATCGAGCTGGGTGAAGGCAGCGAAGACCAGATGCTTAGTCATATAGAGGGCCAGGGCATACAGCTACTGCCCAATACAAGCGGAGCCAGAAATGCCGACGAGGCAATACTGGCTGCCGAGCTGGGCAGAGAGGCACTGCAGACCAATTGGCTCAAGCTGGAGATCCATCCAGACCCTCGCTACCTGATGCCCGACCCCATCGAGACGCTACTAGCAGCTACCGAGCTAGTGAAGAGGGGCTTCATCGTGCTACCATATATACAGGCCGACCCCGTGCTATGCAAGCGTCTCGAAGATGTGGGCTGTGCCACGGTGATGCCACTGGCAGCACCGATCGGCAGCAATAGAGGTCTGGATACGCGCAGCTTGCTGAAGATAATCATTGCCGAGAGCCAAGTACCCGTGGTGGTAGATGCAGGTATCGGCGCCCCTAGCCACGCAGCCGAATGCATGGAGATGGGAGCAGCGGCAGTCTTGGTCAATACAGCCATTGCCGTGGCTAGCGACCCCGTAGCCATGGCCAGAGCCTTTGCACTGGCAGTAGAGGCCGGACGTATGGCCTACGAGGCACGGCTCGCAGCCGTTCGCCAAGAGGCAGCAGCCTCGTCGCCTCTCGACCTATTCATCAGTTCACTCGATCAGCAATAGCCTCTACATGACGACAATTAGTAGCGCCTATGACTTCATAAGTCAGTACAACTTCGAGCAGATTCGCCGCTCGATCTACTCCTGCACGGCAGCCGATGTCGAGCATGCCCTCGAGCAAGAGAGGCTCACGATCGGCGACTTCCAAGCACTCGTTTCGCCCGCAGCCACACCATTCTTGGCAGCGATAGCACACAGGGCCCAGGCTGCCACACGCCAGCGCTTTGGCCGCACCATGCGTCTATACATCCCCCTATACATCTCAAACATCTGCTCCAATAGCTGCCTATACTGTGGCTTTAGCTGTCAAAACAAGATCGAGCGTCGGAGGCTAAGCCTCGGCGAGATAGAGCGCGAGGCCGAGGCGATACGAAAGATGGGATTCAGACAGTTGCTACTAGTCAGTGGCGAAGACATGAGCAAGGGCTCGTTTGGCTATTACCTCGATGTGGTGAAGCTACTGCGTAGCCAGTTTGCACAGCTATCCCTCGAGGTGCAACCCTTGGAGTGCAACGAATACAAAGCCCTCCGCGAGGCCGGCATATCTTATGTATGCATCTACCAAGAGACCTACGAGCCCGAGGCCTACAAGCGCTATCACCCAGCCGGACGCAAAGCCGACTACCGCTACCGGCTCGAGACTCCAGACCGCATAGCAGCGGCAGGCATCGAAAAGATAGGCATAGGGGCACTGCTCGGACTCTCAGACTGGCGCACCGATGCTACCTTCACTGCCCTGCACCTACAGTATCTGCGCAAGCGCTACTGGCAGAGCAATTACTCCATCTCGCTACCGAGGCTAAGGCCCGCCACAGGAGCATTCGAGCCAGCTCATCCCATCAACGACCTAGGTATGCTACAGCTCATAGCGGCCTTCCGGCTCTTCGATCCCGAGGTAGAGATATCGCTATCGACGCGCGAGAGCAAGGCCTTTCGCGATGGCGCGATCGGTATCGGCATCACCAGCATGAGCGCAGGCAGCAGCACCGAGCCAGGGGGATATGCCGAGCCCAACAAGCAGAGCCTCGAGCAGTTTAGTATCAACGACCAGCGAAGCCCTGCCGCACTCGCGGCCGATCTGCAACGAGCTGGCTACGACGCCCTGTGGAAAGACCACGACGAGTGGCTATGACATTATGATGAAGCAATACAATCTGATAAAAGAGCGCTACCAAAGACAGATAGCGCTGCCCGAGGTGGGTGCCGAGGGGCAGCAGCGACTCGCACAGTCTTGCATAGCAGTAGTAGGAGCTGGCGGGCTAGGCTCGGCCATCCTGCCCATACTAGTAGGAGCCGGCATAGGTACGATCATACTCATCGACGACGACTCCGTATCGCTGAGCAATCTACCCCGACAGACACTGTATCGAGAGTCAGACCTCGGGCGCAGCAAAGCCCAGATAGCAGCACAGGCACTGAGGGAACGCAATTCGGCCACTGAGATACTAGCCATCGAGCAGCGACTCGATGCCAGCAATGCCAGCAAGCTACTAGCCCGTGCCGACCTCATCATCGACGCCTCAGACAATCGAGAGACCCGCCTCGTACTAGACCAGACAGCCCGCCTGCTGGGCAAGACCTGGCTCTATGCCTCGCTCGAAGGCTGGCAGGGGCAGCTGGCACTCTTTGGCGGCCCCCAAGCCGAGCATGGCTACTACAGCGAGCTCTTTGCCCAGAGTGCCGTGCAGAGCCCCGAGCTATTCCCCAGCAGCATCCCCGTCATGGCAAGTACGCCAGCCCTAGTCGGCAGCTTGGCAGCTAGCGTAGCCCTTCAGTACTGCCTGGGGCTCGATACGCAGCTCTCGCAGCGCCTCCTCTTGCTCGACAGCCTCAGCCTCCAGTTCACCCTCCTCGATCGCTAGCCCGCCACAGCCCTCTCCTATACATTATATATACATCCCGATGTCTACCTTGAGCGATTAAGCCAATGGTCTTTAGTACCTTTGTGCCTATATCAACACGCAGGGGGCTTCACTGACGACAGTCTGGGGCCTCACCGACGACAATCAACGCCATCATGGACATCAAATCTGTAAGCAATGCACTGAGCGAACTAGTGGCCCGAGACGAGAGAGACGAGTTTATATACGGCTTTCTCGATGCATTTGGCATAGCACGCACCACGATAACTCGCCTACGTACGGGCAACCTCAACCAAAGCAAAGTGCCGGGCGAACTGCTCTACCGCAGCCGGCTATTCTATACCAGCAGCGAGAGCCAAGACCTACTGGCCACGCTCGACTCGCTGGCCAAGGAGCGACGCATACTGAGGCACAAGCCACGCTTTCTCATCGTTTGCAACGGCCACTCTCTGGCGGCCATCGATACCCAGACGGGAAGCAACCGACATCTGAGCCTCGAGCAATTGCCCCAAGAGGCGCTATTCTTCATGCCTCTGATAGGCACCGAGGTCTATCGAGCTAGCAACGACAACGAGGCCGATCGCAACGCTTCCTACCGGCTGGCCGAGCTATACGAGCACTTAGTGAAAGACAATGCCGAGCTCTATGCCCTCGATAGCCACAGCCTAAACGTGCTCTTGTCGAGGCTACTCTTTTGCTTCTTTGCCGAAGATACGGGCATATTCCCACGGCTCAATTGCTTCACAGAGCTCATAGGAAACTACTCCAAAGCTGATGGTAGCGACCTGCACAGCCTGCTACAGATGCTATTCGACAAGCTCAATAGCCGACAGGCTCTGCCCCAAGAGCCCACATACCTGGCCGAGTTTCCATACGTCAACGGGGGCCTATTTGCTAGCCAGATACCGCTGCCACACTTCTCGCGCCGAGCCAGGCAGATACTACTAGACTGTGGGCAGCTAAACTGGGACGAGATAAACCCCGACATATTCGGCTCGATGATACAGGCTGTGGCCGACCCCAGTGAGCGTGGCAACCTAGGCATGCACTATACCTCGGTGCCAAACATCAAGAAGCTAATAGGCCCCCTATTCCTCGACCAGCTCTATGCCATCTACGAGCAGCAGGCCGACGATGCCAAGGCGCTCGACCGCCTACTACAGCGCATCGAGCAGATGCGCTTCTTCGATCCAGCGTGCGGATCGGGCAACTTCCTCATCATCATCTACAAAGAGCTGCGCCTGCTGGAGGTGCAGATACTGCAGCGCATCATCGAGCTGCACGAGGCCGAGGGCAACACAGGCAAGCAGCTCGTCTATACCTCGGGCATCAAGCTATCGCAGTTCTACGGCATCGAGATCAAAGACTTCGCCCACGAAATAGCCATCCTATCGCTTTGGCTCGCCGAGCATCAGATGAACAAATACTTCGAGGAGCGGCTCATGGGCTTTGCCGAGTGCCGCCCCCTACTGCCACTGGGCGAGAGCGGCAAGATAGTGAAGGGCAATGCCGCCACGGTCGATTGGCTCGCTGTCTGTCCGCCCTCGGCTGGTGGCGAGTGCTTCCTCGTGGGCAATCCGCCCTACATAGGCAGCCGTATGCAGGGCGCCGAGCAGAAAGCCGACTTGGAGCGATGCTTTGGCAAAGACTACAAAAACCTCGATTACATTTCGCTTTGGTTTTACAAGGGAGCCGCCTATTTGCGTGCTGTGGGGCGTAGCAGTCTCGCCTTTGTGAGCACCAATTCGGTCTGTCAGGGTCAGCATGTGCCGCTCCTATGGCCGAGAGTATTGGGCCAAGATCTGGAGATTGGCTTCGCCCATAGTTCGTTCAAGTGGAGCAACAATGCCAAGGGTCAGGCCGGCGTTACAGTTGCTATCGTCGGGCTAAGACGCAAGTCCACTCAGCCGAAGTATCTCTATAGCGAGGGGCTACAGCAGCAAGTCAAAAACATCAATGCCTACCTCATCGATGCTGCCGACGTATATGTAGAGAGCCGCACGAAGCCCCTATCCGACTTTCCGAGAATGTCCTTTGGTAATATGCCTAACGATGGTGGAGCCTTGATAATGTCTGCGCACGAGAAGGCACAATACGAAGCAGAACAGCCAGCGATAGCAGGATTTATTCGTCGCCTTGCTGGAGGAGCCGACTTTCTGAATGGTCAGCTGCGCTATTGCTTCTGGATAGAAGATAAGGAGCTGGACGAAGCACTAAAGTATCCCGTGATAGCAGCCAGAATAGAACAATGTAGAGCCATGAGGCTGGCGAGTAAGAGAGGAACGACTATTGAGCTAGCTAGTGCTGCACATCGTTTTGGTGAGATAAGGCACAGAGACTCCGATGCCTTATTGATCCCCGCTACTACATCCGAGCGGAGGGCATATATCCCTATTGGCATTTTTGGTGCAGACACTATCATCTCAAACTCTGCCATGGCTGTTTACGATGCCGAGCCTTGGCTCTTTGCGGTGCTACACTCGCGCATGCATATGATATGGGTGGATGCTGTGGGGGGTAAGCTCAAAACAGACTACCGCTATTCAGCGCAGGTTTGCTACAACACCTTTCCGCTGCCTGCACTTTCGAAGGCTCAGAAGTTTACTCTCACCGAGCATACTCGTGCGGTGCTTCATGCCCGTGAGGCCTATGCTGGCAAGACGATGGCTTGGCTCTACAATCCCGACACGATGCCCACAAAGCTACTGGAGGCGCACCGTCTGCTCGATGCCTCGGTAGAGCGGCTCTATTCGACGGCTCCGCTTCGCAACGATGCGGCTCGCCTCTCGCAGCTCATCCGCCTCTACCAGCAGATGCAGCGGTAGTATATATATGGTATAGGGTATGCACTCTCTGTGCTGCCTAGCTAAAATGGGCGACCCCTGCCTGCTTCACAGCAGGCAGGGGTCTTACTTTTAAATGTATGTTATCGTTATGTTAAGAACGTCTGCAGGATAAATCCTGTAGTATTCTCGACATTGCAAAGATAACACATTAATAGGGAAAACTGCTGTGCTGCCTAGCTAAAATTGGCGACCCCTGCCTGCTTCACAGCAGGCAGGGGTCCAAAAAAAGTTTAATTTTAATTTTCTGCGGCAAAATCACTTGCCACTACAAAGGTAGTTAATAAAAGCAATCTAGCAAGAGAGTCTCGGGCACTTCATCTCGACCCTCGCTCCTCTTAGCTAGGCAGCGCTACAGTCCGCCACCACCTTCCTGGCCACCGCCACCTTCTTCTTCTTGGCCGCCTCCACCACTATCTGGGTCGGGCGTTGGAGTTACAGTTTCGTCCTTTTTCTCTTCTGCCACACGCTGGTAGCGTACGTCTGTAAGTGTAAAATACTTCCGCGAAGGCGATAGTTTTACTACTGGCTTGGTGATGTGGGTGGCTACAGTAAACTCCTTCTCTGTCATAGCCGTTTTGCTTTTAAACGAAGGCGCCAAGGTGCCTAAGTCGCCATATTGCACGGCATCGCCATTTGCCACAATGTCTCGTGCCACCTCGGCCGCCAGGTTTAGGGTTGCCATTACTTCCTGTGCGGTAAAGGTAGTAGCCCGAGCTACCCTTTCACAAAATCGGCGGTAAGTTACTACTTCACGACGGGCTGGATAGGCTTGGAATGCCATTTTGTTCTTGTTAGGCCCCATGGTAATCTTGCGCTGCTTGAGCACATAGTTTAGCGGTTTGTTTTCTCCACTCATGATCTTAAATAATTAATTGTTATTACTCTATAATGATGACTTTCGCCATACACTCAAAATGCGTGTCGTCATGTAGCAAAAATACTGACGTCAGTATCGTTCAATACTGACGTCAGTAACGAGCGATACTGACGTCAGTATTATTCGTTACTGACGTCAGTATTTTCATTGACTCTCGACAGTAAGCTCCGAGCCCTCTCGACATACCTTGCAAACATACACAATAAGTTTCGATCTTTCAATGCTTTAGCGCCCATTCTTCACACTATTTAGGGCAAAGTGTCTAGTGCTACTATATTTGCCGTATATTTGTGCATCACAAATCTTAAATAGACCTACCCAAAAGATGGCAACATACAGCAAAGCCGAGCAGGCAGCCCTCGAGGCACATCAGATCGGAGAGGAGGAGATTCTCTACCTCACCATCAATACCTACTTCTTTAATGAGATACGCACGGGGCAGAAAAACGTCGAGTATCGCACCCTAAACGATCACTACCTATCGCGCCTCTATGAGCGCGACCACACGGGGCGCTACAGCCAGCCCAAGCCCCTACGCTACCTGCTACTACAGGCTGGCTATAGTGCCCACAGCCCACGCCTCATTGTGGAGCTCAAGGGCTGGATGGTGGGCGACAATATCCCCAGCCATGCGGGCTTGGATCTGGAGCCCTACATAATCTTTATGGACGACATCAACCTGCTGCTGGGCAAGGTAGTCTACGACTCGTGGGCTGGCAAGCAGGTGGAGCTAGTGCAGCAGCAAGGCCGTAGCCGTGAAGTAGAAAAGCGCCAAGTGGAGCGCCCCGACTACCTCAAGCCAATCAACATCGTAGAGGTGCAATACGAACAGACGGGGCTGAGCAAGCAAAACGACGCCCTCGGCATGCGCCCCATGCAGGCCCGTGCCTACCAAGCTCGCCTGGCGCAATACTTGCTCCTCAAGGCGCCACCAGCCTCGGGCAAGAGCCGCGCGCTCATGTTCATCGCCCTCGACAAGCTGGTGCATCAGGGCATTCGCAAAGCCATCGTCGCCGTGCCCGAGCGCTCCATAGGCAGCTCTTTTACCCCTACCGAGCTCAAGAAGTATGGCTTCTTTGCCGATTGGGAGCTTGCCCAGGAATATAACCTCTGCCTAACAGACGCGAAGGGCAGTAAGGTAGAGAGCTTCTGCCAATTCCTCGAAAGCTCAAAGCGCATACTGCTCTGCACACACGCCACGCTACGCTTTGCCTACGAAGCACTAAGGCCAAGCGACTTCGACGATTGCCTAGTGGCGATCGACGAGTTTCATCACGTATCGGCTAGCGAAGACAACCGCCTGGGCGAGCTGCTGCGTGGGCTGATGGAGCATTCGTCGGCACACATCGTGGCCATGACGGGCTCTTACTTCCGTGGCGATGCTGCCCCCGTGCTGCTGCCTCAAGACGAAGAGCGCTTCGTGAAAGTTAGCTACAACTACTACGATCAGCTCAACGGCTACGAATACCTCAAGAGCCTAGGCATAGGCTACCACTTCT
>CAZHWP010000049.1:0-17074 GCA_964535945.1 uncultured Porphyromonas sp. | reverse complement strand
TCTATTAACACGATTCTGAATCGAATCAAATGGGTGACGCATTGTCGAAGTCAAGAAATAGCACGAAAGTGTAAAAAAGAATTTTCTTCATATGTTTTATTGTTTAGAATGATCCATGGTAGAGCGGACTCGGCTTCTTAATAGTCTTTCTTCTAAAGAAAGATTCTCACCTGATACTTAAGCCCCTGAATAATGGGCCAAAGTTAATACAAGTTGTTCTTTTACACAAAGATTTTTATATATAATTCTAAACGACAGCACCTGTTACTAAAAAATACATAAGAACAGCAGAGAGACAGAGATTTTAGAAAAAGAGAAAGGAAGGGATATCCTCCCCAAAAGGGTCTTTGATCAGAATTCTAGATGATGAACACTTCCATAGTCCACCTTATGATCAAAGGCTTGGCTTGGGGAATAGGCCTTCGCATGAATGTATGCTGCCCTAATACTACCTCCGTGGGTAAAGAGCAGAGCTCGATCGACCCCATCTTGCTTTAATTGATCTATAAACTGCCCTACTCTAGCAATTTGCTGCATGAAGCTTTCGCCACCAGATGCAGCTACATTGATATGATCTTCAAACCAACGTTGTAAGTGAGGATCTTGAATGTCATCGAAGGCTTGAAGCTCCCACCTCCCAAAATTGAGCTCCATCAGGCGAGGTTCTAAGACTGCATCGCCAAAGCCACATGCTGCAGCCAAACGTGTACAACGACTACTGACGCTGGTAAACACAGCATCGAACTGAAAAGACTTTAACTGTAGGGCAACCTGAGCAGCTTCCGACTCGAAACTCTCCTTTAGAGGAACATCGCTCTGACCATAACAAAAACCCTCAGGCACATCCACCTGAGTATGACGAACCAATGTCAAGATCATTGTTTCAAAAACACATTAACTAGAAGAATAGCAAACCAAAAACTAAGCTCGCAAAGCAGGAAAGAGGCACCACAACAATCGCCTGTGTAACCACCAATCCTACGATTAAAGAGCAAGCATAAGTAAAGGAAACAAAGTACTGGAGCTACTACTGCAATGTGATAAGGCCAAGGAAGAATCAAGACAAATGGTAAAAGAGCAAACAAAAGAGAAAAACAGAAAACGAAAGGATTCATTCGCTTGTATACGACACCAATTTTCGCCTCCGAAAGTGGACGCGCATAGGGCAAAGTATTAACCAATTGAGATGCAATGCCTTTGGCAAGTGGATCACCTACAGCCATTGTGGGTAATAGAATCTCGAAGGGGAGCGACAACAAGATTGCAATACTAAGTGCAGCGAAAATAATCATTCCTATTAGTGCATAAGCCCCACTATTCGAATCCTTCATGATGCGTAATAGTCGATCCCGATCTCCTCCAGCTCCCATCGCATCAAAAAAGTCTGCCAGACCATCTTCGTGAAGAGCACCAGTAATAAATACCCTGAGTGATAGACACAGAATTACTGAGACGCTAAGTGGCAAATGCAAGACTACATGAAATAGATAAAGGGACAGTGCAGTGATCCCTCCTGTAAGCCAACCCACTAAGGACCAATGGTCGGTTACACGCTCAAATGCAGCTTGTGGCAACGATTTAATTCGCCAAAACGGAAGACGAGTCAATAGCACAAATGCTGCCAACAACCCATCGAACGGTGAAATTTTATTGTTGATATTTGACACTAGAGTCTAATCTATTAGTTGAATCGTAAAGTGAACTCTTTGTGAGACCTTTCAAAAAGATCTAATCGGAGTGAGCCTCCACTAGAAATACTTTCTAACGGAAGCCTCGGCAAAACTATGCATTTCATTAATCATTCGAACAGCCGAATCTATAATCGGGTATGCAGCAACGGCACCACTACCCTCACCCAAACGTAGATCTAAGTGCAGAAGAGGTTTTGCACCGAGGTGGTCGAGTAGAAGTTTATGTCCAGATTCGTCGCCACAGTGAGCAAACACGGCATAGTCTTGAACGGCAGGATAAAACTGTTTTGCTGCCAGCAGGCAGTTACTCATGATAAAGCCGTCAACGAGAAACAACATCTTCAACTCTGCAGACTTCAGCATAGCCCCCATAGCCATAAGCATCTCCAAACCACCAAAATATCGAAGAATGTCTTTAGCTGTTGCAGGACCCTGATAATTTTTTGTTGCATCGAGTAGAACTTCATATTTATGCTTTACTCCAGCTTCGTCGAGTCCACTTCCAGCTCCCACACAGAGTTTCAAATCCACTCCCATCAGATAGTGCATCCACAATGACGAGGTAGAGGTATTTGCTATCCCCATTTCTCCAAAGCTAATCACATTGGTACCTTCATCGTAGCACTGCTTCACGATATCTGCCCCAGCCAAGATCGCTTTAGCCATCTCTTCTTCGCTAAGAGCAGCCTCGTAACGATAGTTGCGAGTGCTTTTACGGATTTTCTTATCGATGATCCCTACATTGTCGGGAAAATCAAAATCCACTCCTGCGTCCACAAGCTTCAATTCAAATCCGTGCTGACGGCAGAGGAAGTTTATGCCTGCGCCACCTCCAATAAAGTTATTGAGGCATTGCCAAGTAATTTCCTTTGGCGATTTGCTCACATTCTCTACCACCACACCATGATCGGCAGCAAAAATAATGTTCTGAGGTTTACTCAGACTAGGACACAAACTCTGTTGAATAAGTCCGATTTGTATTGCCAGCTCTTCTAAGCGTCCTAATGAACCTTTCGGTTTGGTTAGATTATTGATTTTGTCTTGTAAGTCCGCTTCTAGGCTGCGGTCTAACTGGTCAATTTGAAAGCTATTGCTCCACATGTTTTGATATTAATTATAAAATGATTTTTTCGACAAAAAAGTGACACATACTGTTTGCATTCATGCGAAGGGTACTAACACTCCTTCTGCCTCTTAACCTCGAGGGGAATTCCTGCCACCATAAGCCAAACCTCATTGGCATATTGTGCTATGTACTGATTGATCCAGCCCTGCAAATCGGTAAAGCGTCTTTGCATTTGATTCTCCGAAACACCCCCTAAGCCAATTTCGTTGGATACAAAAATGAAAGTAGCCTCTTGCTGAATCAGTTTGTCAAAGTCCATCTTCAAAGACTCTAAAGCCTCATTCAGATTGGAATCGGCATCGAAGAAATAGTTTGTAGCCCAAAGTGTAACACAATCTATGAGTACCACTTTACCTATCAAATCTTCACGCCAGAGGTCTTTTTCCCTCTCAATATTTACCCATTCTGGGCCACGCCTTTCTTTATGCAAGCGAACACGATGAGCAAATTCTTCATCCCATACCCTTGCCGTAGCTAAGTAAATAGGACTTGGGCTCAATCTAAGAGCCAACTCTTCGGCATAATGACTCTTCCCCGAACGTTGCCCGCCAGTTATTAAGATAATGCGTCTATTGGTTTGTTCTAACATCCTACTCAGACAGAGAATTCTGGTTTCTTCTATTGCTGTTTCTTACTTCAGTATGCTCCTCTCTATCTTCCTTTAAGGATTTTAAGTGAAGCTCGAGCGCATCTACTGAGATCTGTATTTCCCAGATACAAACAGCTAGCGATGCCACTAACAACAGCATCGCCAATCCGAAAATAATCGCTGCCATCAGTTGCAATGAAATGTATATAAGAAACATCGAAAGAACGCACAAGAGCATACTTGCTATCCCCATTAGCTGCATTAAGCGAGTAAGTTTGAGACGCTTATAAAGATTGGCTATTTGCAACTCCGATGCACTCGAGGGTTTACCCTCATGCTTCTCGTGCAGATTTCGTACTACCTGAGCATAGGCTAGGAAACGATTCGTATATGCTAGCAACACCAGGGTTGTTGCCGAGAAAAGTAGCGAAGGAGTGGTCAGATTTAATGCAAGATAGTCTAAGGAACCCATATCTATACTATTGAATATTGGACAAGTACAAAAAACAAGATTGCGGAGGTAGGGCAATCCCCCGCCTCCACAAGCTCGAATATAGTTGCTCGAAGTCTTATGTCATCTCGAGCGAGTATTTCCCGATACGTATTAGGCGCTGTTTGAAGAGCATTCCGGCAGCCATCTTAAAGGATTTCTTGCTCAGACCTGTGATACGCTCTATATCTTTCGGATCACTTTTATCACCCAAAGGTAAGTTACCACCATTTTGCTTAATGAGCTCTAGAAGTCTATCCGATTCTGAGTCAATCTTTACGTAGCCTACGGGGCGTATTGACAAGTCAATCTTGTCATCTTCACGAATACGAACTACATAGCTCTTCACTTCGGCTCCAACGGGAAGGGGGGCAGGCAACTCATCGAGATAAAGCATCCCCCAATGCTTATGATCTACTACACATCGCAAACCAATCTCGGATCGTTCCACTACAAGAGCACGAACCATAGCACCAGGCGCATAATCTGGAATGATATTACCAACATGCTTATGAATCTTGCTGGAGGCTTGAACCTTTGCACTCAATGCATCGATATATACGGCAACGGCATACTTCTTACCCTCCATCATAGCTTGAGCTTGCTCGGCAAATGGCACGAACAAATCGCGATGAATACCCCACTCCATAAAAGCTCCGACAGAGCTGATACTCTCTACCTTGAGATACGCAACTTCCCCCACCTGCACTTTTGGCTTTAACGTAGTCGCTATCAAACGTCCCTCGTTATCGTGATAAACAAACACATCGAGTTCGTCATCTTCACAAACGCCTTCAGGCAGGTAACGAAGTGGCAACAAAATATCTTGGTCACCTGCATCCAAATAGGCTCCTATCGAAACCAATCGATCAACTCTAAGGCGATTCATTCGCCCCAATTTGAAAGCAGTATTACTCATAGTCACAATATTTTCCCTTGCTTACTCCAACGTTACGTACGAGTCATCTCGCAATATTGGCTGAACAATTATCGCTTCGAGTCTACCATCGCGAAGCACTTGGAATACGCAGGTAGTTATTTGTAATGGGTTAACGTATGAACGGAAAAAGAACAGATATGCAAAAGCTGGCAAATATTTCTCATTACCCATTTGCTTAGCAATCTTCTTCTCATAATTTAGATTCCAATATCTACAGCCAGACAAGCCATTGACATCGGTAAAGACATCCGACTCATTGCGATAGCGCAGAGTCTTTTTTATAAATTCTTTGTAAGCTTTCGAAAACTCTTCCGAGCTATGCTGCATCGAAACACCATTGATACTAATCAGACGATCACCAGCACGCAAACCAGCTTTGGCAGCAGGCGAAGAAGGATCGACATAAGTAATGCTTGCGAGATCGGAAGCTTGATAGTGCAGACCAGTATAGAAGTAACGATTCGATGTAAGACGATAACTAGGATTTTCACGGTAGCGAATAAATGGGAACTCCATCATCATAAGAGGCACATTGAGACGAGCGTATTCCTCCAGACTCATTGGTTCAGAAAGAAATTCATTGGCTTCGCACTGCCAGTATACCTGAAGGGTATTTCTTGCATTTATAAGGCGTACCCCAAGCTGTAGTACATAGGGTGCATAGCTATCGCGTGTACCAATTGGCATGATAGGCTTTAGTTCCATGGATCTGCTAGCAGGGTTGTACTGCCAAGTTTGTTGTGCGATTTCAGACTTTGCACCAGTAAAAAGTTGGTTCTTGTCGAGTAAATAATAGCTATCGATAGTTAGGTCTGGATCACTAACTGTCTCTTTCATACCCATCGACTTGAGATATTTTGCAACCTCTGCATAAATAGCCTTGTCGATAGCAGCATTTTGAGGGTCGGGAGCAGCAAAAGCAAAGGTTCTTAGATTGCTAAAATCCGACTTACTAGCAGTAGTCACCTTATAAGGACGAACGATGCGGCGTTGACTTGCATCTTTCATACTATAGAAGCTAAACGACTCTGAGAGTTGTTTTTCCGACAGCATAAATCGTGAGCGACATTCGCGGTCTAGCACTACGCTCTTATTCTTACCAGACAGGTTAGACACCACGAGCTCTTGACCTCCTGCACTTCGAAGTAAGTTATCGAAGTCAACTTCACTCATACTAGCAGTTGGTTTTGAAGCAATCTGCTCGATCACATCGCCAGGCCTCAATCCAGCTTTAGCTGCAGGGCTGTTGGGCTCCACTGAGATAAGTACAGGTTTGTTTGCACCCCAATGTTCGTTGTAACTTAGTTGATACTGCAAGCCTATACGGCAAACCATTTCATCACCAGCGGCTGTTTGCGCTTTAAGCAAGCTTAGCGGCAACATTGCCACCATGATAAAGGCATAAAAACTTTTCTTCATTATTCCTACTAAATATGTTTGTCTTTTGGGCAACGCCAAACATCTGTTCAACGTCAAAACCCCATCTAAAATTCTCTGGTTATACAATAGCGTTTTTACATTTTGCTAATTCAAATATAAGCAAAACTGCAGTATTGCTCGCCTCTTGCATTACTTCTTCACGACTTCCATGCAAATGTAGGCAACATGTTTGACATAAGTCTCCCCAAGAAGCAGCTATCCACACCGTCCCAACAGGAATATCCGTAGGACCTACTCCAGGGCCTGCAAGCCCAGTCGTTGCTATAGCTGCTTTAGCTCCAGATATGCGTTTTACACCTTCTAACATCGCCAGCGCCACCTGCTCGCTAGTCGTAGTATGCTCTTCTATGAGTTTGGCACTCACACCAAGCAGCTTTGTTTTTAGCTCGGTAGCATAAGCTACTACAGAAGTGCTTAAATACTCCGATGCTCCAGGATATCGGGTGAAGGCAAAGCTAAGCAAACCTCCCGTACAGCTCTCGGCCAATGCCAAGTGCATCTTGTTTTTTACACATGCTGCGGCAATCAAATCCACAGCGTTCTTCTGCAAGTCCAACATACTTCTATTTATACACTTACCCTGGCATAAGGCACAATATCATACGAGGCAAACTCAGCTTTGAGATACTTAAAGTATCCACTAATAGCCACCATGGCAGCATTGTCTGTAGTATATGCAAAAGGCGGGATGAACACCTTCCAACCATAGCTCTTAGCATGATCTTCGAAGGCTGCTCTCAAAGCAGTATTGGCCGATACGCCACCTGCCAGCGCCACTTGTTTTACTCCAAAGTCTTTTGCAGCCTTTCTGAGCTTCTTCATCAATATTTCCACTACAGTATATTGAAGGCTTGCACAAAGGTCTGCTTTATTCTTTTCTATAAAGTCGGCATCCTGCTGCAAGGCATCCCTAAGGGTATACAAAAACGAAGTTTTTAGTCCACTAAAGCTATAGTCATAGCCTGCTACCGATGGTCTTGCAAAGCTAAACGCTTTCTTGTCGCCATCCTTTGCCAATCGGTTCACAATCGGTCCGCCAGGATACCCCAAGCCCATCACTTTGGCACACTTGTCGAAAGCTTCGCCTGCTGCATCGTCTATAGTTTGCCCAATCAGCTCCATCTCGTAGGGAGAATGTAAGAGAATGATCTGCGAATTTCCGCCCGAAACGAGCAGGCAGAGGAATGGGAATTCGGGACTAAAACCTGGACCTCGTTCATCCTCAATAAAATGCGCTAAGACGTGTGCCTGCAAATGATTTACCTCTATCAGTGGAATATCGAGCGAGAGGGCTAAGCCTTTAGCAAAACTAGTACCTACTAGGAGCGAGCCAAGCAAACCTGGGCCACAAGTAAATGCAATAGCATCGAGATCTTCCTTGCACAGATTAGCCTTTCGGAGGGCTTCGGAAACAACTGGCACAATATGCTGTTGATGCGCCCTCGAAGCAAGCTCTGGCACCACACCACCATATGCACTATGCACAGCCTGACCAGCAGTAACGTTACTCAACAGTTTAGGACCTACTATAACTGCTGCAGAAGTATCGTCGCAAGAACTTTCAATTCCTAATATGATGGGTTCATTTTTCATTCCAATTATTTCTATTGGCCTATTATAACATACAAAGAAACAATAAAAATACTGAGCTTATACCCCCTTTAGTATCTCTTAACTGTTTGAACGTACGTAAAGAACGCTTTCTCATGAGTAAATCGTCTTGTAAACTACCAGAAAACGAACTCTTTCGAAACTCAACTTCCTCTATTTATCCTTCAATTTAAAAGCTATCATTCAACATCATAATATCGCTTAAATAGAGCGACACAACTGTTTTTATCGGACATTCGACAAGACTCATAGCACTCGTCAGTGATCAACAATGAGAAGGAGCCCAAAAAAAACGCCAAGCACAAAGGCTTGACGTTTTTTACTAAAGATAGAATTGATCCTTATTAGAGTTCGAGATCGATATCGAAAGCTTCATTCCATGGTAAACCTTGCTTTGAAAGCTCACTCAGGAAGGGATCGGGATTGAATTCTTCAACATTGAAAACTCCAGGCTTACGCCACTCTCCCTTAAAGAACATCATAGCCCCAACTGTGGCTGGCACCCCCGTAGTGTAACTTACACCCTGAGCTCCAGTTTCTTCGTATGCTGCTTGATGACTGCAGTTATTCCATATATAATAGGTACGTTCTTTACCATCTTTGATGCCTCTAATACGACATCCGATAGAGGTTTCGCCTGTATAGTTTTCTCCTAGCTCTCCAGGATCGGGAAGGACAGCCTTCAGGAATTGGATAGGAACAATCTCTACTCCATTATACATAATCGGATCAATGCGTGTCATACCGATGTTTTGCATCACACGTAAGTGAGTCAGATACTCTTGTCCAAATGTCATCCAAAAGCGAGCACGTTTGATGCTAGGAAAATTCTTTACGAGCGACTCCAGCTCTTCGTGATAGAGCAAATACGACTCGCGCTCTCCAATATTAGGATAAGTCAGCGTCTTATGGATTTCTTGTGGTTCGGTCTCAATCCACTTACCATCTTCGTAGTATTTTCCCTTTTGGGTTATTTCTCGAATATTGATTTCAGGGTTGAAATTGGTTGCAAATGCTTTATGATGATCTCCACCATTACAATCGACGATATCGAGGTAGTGTATTTCATCGAAGTGATGTTTAGCTGCACGAGCTGTAAACACACTCGTCACCCCTGGGTCAAATCCGCAACCAAGTATAGCAGTTAAGCCAGCTTCTTTGAAACGATCTTGATAGGCCCACTGCCAGCTATACTCGTACTTAGCCTCGTCAAGCGGCTCATAATTAGCTGTATCTAAATAATTTACACCTGCAATCAGACAAGCATCCATAATACTTAGATCTTGATAAGGCAATGCTACATTGATAAGCAGTTCGGGCTCAAACTCGCGCATAAGAGCTACAAGTTCGTCTACATTGTCGGCATCTACGGCTGCCGTTTTTATCTCAACTCCAAGGTCTCTCTTTATATCCTCGGCAATTTTGTCACACTTACTCTTGGTTCGGCTTGCCAGCATAATGTCAGTAAAAACATCGCTATTCATGGCAACCTTCTTAGCTACTACTGTGCCAACACCGCCGGCACCTATGATAAGAACTTTACTCATATTATTATTTGCAGTTGTATGGTTGATGATTCACAAAGATACAAATTTTGTTTTGCTTCTTTCAATTTTTGGCAAGAGAACAGCTTCGGCAAATTGTTTGCACAACACGCTTAGCGATTCGAATGAATTTACTATCTTTGCGTGCTAGAATAGACCCTTAGAAGCAACAGCAACCAATAAGTAATGAAAATAAAGCAGCTAATCATAATGGCAATACTAGGCATAGGACTTGCATCCTGTGGAGAGTATGCCCGCATAGAGAAAAGCTCGGACGTAGCGCTAAAATATTCCTATGCCAAGAAGTATTACAATGAAAAAAAGTTCTCGAAAGCTGCACAGCTCCTAGAGGTGGTAGAACCATTGTACAAAAACACAGCAGAAGGGGAGCAGACCCTTTACCTCTTGGCAGACTCATACTTCCAGATGAAACGCGAGTTTGAAGCTACTGAATATTTCCGCACCTATTATACCGATTATCCAAAAGGTGAAATGGCCGAGGAGGCTCGATTTAAAGCGGGCTATGGACTCTACCTAGCAAGTCCCGATCCTCGATTAGACCAATCATCTACATTCGTTGCCATCCAAGAGCTACAGCGCTACCTCGAATATTACCCCAATGGAACCTACTCCAAAGAGGTTGAACAATACCTCTTTGATCTTCAAGACAAGTTGGCCTACAAAGAGTATCTGAGTGCGAAGCTCTATTATGATTTAGGACTTTATTTAGGCAACAATTATCGCGCATCAATTATCACAGCAGACCTAGCTCTAAAACAATACCCATACACAAAACATCGGGAAGAGCTACAATTATTAATTCTCGAAGCCCTCTATGCCGAAGCTAGCAATAGTGTATTAGAAAAACTCCAATCACGATTCCGTGATGTGGCAGACCAATACTTCAATTATGTCAACGAGTTTCCAAACGGCAAGTATCTTAATAGAGCAAAAAAGATCTACTCTTCGGTAGAAAAGATGATCGCATCATAAGCAAAAAAGAATCGAAAGAAAGAACAAAAATATCAGCATGAACGAAACAACTAACCTAAGGCCCTTCAACAAGGTGAAACAAGACTTGAAGATGGAATATAAAAAAAGCAACGTGCCTACTGACACCCAGACTCGCGATATGGCCAAGTTATCTGAAGACACCGACAACGTTTACGAAACGGTGATGATAATTGCTAAGCGCGCCAATCAAATTGGACAGATCATGAAGCACAACTTAGAAACAAAACTTCAAGAATATGCTAGTCCTACGGATAGCCTCGATGAGGTCTTCGAAAACCCAGACCAAATAGAGGTATCGCGTATGTACGAACGTATGCCTAAGCCAACTCTAATAGCTGCTTCAGAGTACGAAAGCAAAGAGCTTTACTACCGCATAGCAAGCATGCCCAGCGCTCCTCTGAAAGAAGATTTAGAATAGTCAACTTCAGAACTACATTAGATTATGTGGCAACGAATTCAAACCCTTTGGCTACTCCTTTCGGGCATAGCTATGACGCTATTGCTATTCAAGCCAATGGGTATGCTCTTAGAGCGTGTTAGCGGCAAAGGCTACGAATTGGGGGTATTTGGCATCAAGTCATCTGGCTCGGGTTACGAACACTTCACATGGGGCTTTTTCATCTTGGCCGCTTTGATAGTGGGGCTATCTTTCCTCACTATCTTTCTGTATAAGAAACGAATCCTTCAGATTAGGCTCTGCGTTTTTAACATCCTACTGACTATAGGATTTTTGGGATACTTTGGTTTCTTGATTTGGAGTTTCTCCAAAACTTGCGATTGTGGTATTTCGTTTACTCCGTGGCTTTCTATTCCCATCGTGTCCATTATCTTGCAGTATCTTGCACTTCGACGGATTGGGGTCGACGAGGCCATGGTGAGGGCTGCCAATCGATTGAGGTAGACAAGAAAAGAAATCACTGAAATAAAGGAAGTTCGAGGCACTAGTCTCGAACTTTTTTTGTATCTTCACTGCCAGTTGGGCATCATGCTCAATCATTTTACTATTACTCAATAATTAACACTAAACTTCAACTAAAAAAATGACAGAGAAGACAAGGATCAAAACATTGAAAGATGTGGTTGTCCGATTTTCGGGCGACTCTGGCGATGGTATGCAACTAACTGGCACCATCTTTGCCGACCTTTCTGCTGTGTTTGGCAACACCATCTCTACTTTTCCAGACTATCCAGCCGAAATCAGGGCTCCACAAGGCACACTTAGCGGTGTGTCGGGATTCCAAGTAAGAATAGGCTCGGATAATGTATGCTCGCCAGGCGAATTAACCGACGTATTGGTGGCAATGAATCCTGCTGCACTAAAGGTAGATAAGGATCTACTAAAATCCAATTCGATTATTATTATCGATAGCGATTCTTTCGGAGCTCGAGACCTCGAAAAGGCCGAGTTCAAGACCGACGATTACATGAAAGAGCTTGGTCTGACGAAGCAGGAACTATTTTCCATTCCTATCTCCACCCTTGTAAAAGAATCGAGCAAGGAGTTTGGGCTAGACAGTAAGGCAGCCTTAAGAAGCAAAAACATGTTTGCTCTAGGTTTTGTCTGCTGGCTATTTGATAGACCCATGGCTCATGCAAAGAAATTCCTGCAACGCAAATTTGCCAGCAAGGAAACAATCAGGAATGCAAACATCAAAGCCCTACTCGATGGCTACAACTATGGCAATAACACCCACTCATCGGCCACGATATATCGTATCGAAGGTCGCGAGCAGGAGCCAGGTTTGTATATGGATGTAAACGGCAATAAAGCCACAGCCTTCGGATTGGTTGCAGCTGCCGAAAAGGCTGGCCTAAAACTATTTTTGGGCAGCTACCCTATTACACCTGCTACAGACATCCTGCACGAACTGGCCAAACTGAAGGCCCTTGGTGTAAAGACCATGCAGGCCGAGGATGAAATTGCAGGAATTTGCACCTCGATAGGAGCCTCATTTGCAGGACACTTGGCTGTTACCACGACCTCTGGACCCGGCTTAGCACTCAAAAGTGAAGCAATGGGACTTGCCGTAATGGCAGAGCTACCATTGGTGATCGTAGATGTGCAGCGTGGTGGCCCATCTACAGGATTACCCACCAAGAGCGAGCAGACCGACCTCCTACAAGCTCTCTATGGAAGAAATGGCGAGAGTCCAATGCCTATCGTTTCGGGAATCACTCCTATAGGTTGCTTCGACGCAGCCTATTGGGCATCGAAGATAGCACTCGAGCATATGACTCCAGTCATTTTGCTTACAGATGCTTTTGTTGCTAACGGTTCGTCGGCATGGAAGTTACCAGATTTGGAGAGTTACCCAAGCATCGAAGCGCCATTCGTAAACAAATTCGAAGGCGAAGAGCCTTGGAAGCCCTATGTACGTAATGAGGAAAATAAAGTTCGCTATTGGGCAATCCCTGGACAAGAAGGCTATATGCACCGATTGGGAGGTCTCGAAAAGAATTACCACACTGGAGCGATCAGCAACAACCCAGAGAATCACCAACTCATGGTAGATACCCGCCAAGCAAAGGTAGATGCCATAGCAGAGAAACTACCCCTACAGGAAGTACTTGGCGACGAAGATGCCAAGACTCTTATCGTTTCTTGGGGTGGCACTTACGGCCATATCTACGATGCAGTAGACGAAATCAGAGAATCTGGCAAAAAAATTGCAATGGCTCACTTTTGCTTCATAAACCCACTACCAAAGAATACGGCAGATATAATGAGCCGCTACGACAAGGTATTGGTAGTAGAGCAGAATAACGGACAGTTTGCACAGTATCTAAGAAGTAAATTACCAAACTTCACACCACTGCAATACAATACTGTCACTGGACAACCACTCGTGGTGAGCGAATTGGTAGAACATTTCACAAGAATCATGGAGGAATAGAGGGCTATGAACAATAATTTGAAGGGCATCAGCTACGATGCCAATGACTATAAAAGCGATCAGTATGTACGCTGGTGTCCAGGCTGTGGAGACCATGCTGTATTAGTAACCCTACAAAAGGCAATGGCCACACTTGGAATTGCACCACACAATACGGCTGTAATCTCGGGGATAGGTTGCTCGTCACGCCTCCCTTACTATATGAACACCTATGGATTCCATACGATTCATGGACGTGGTGCAGCTATTGCTACGGGAGTGAAGGTAGCCAATCCAGACCTCAGTGTATGGCTGGCAACGGGCGATGGAGATAGCCTTGCAATTGGTGGAAATCACTTCATCCATGCAGTTCGTCGTAATATCGACCTCAATGTGGTGTTATTCAACAACCGCATCTATGGGCTTACCAAAGGACAGTACTCACCCACCAGTGTGAGAGGATTCGTATCCAAAAGCTCGCCTTATGGTACTGTAGAAGATCCATTTATCCCAGCCGAGCTAACCCTCGGAGCAAGGGGACGTTTCTTTGCTAGAGCCATTGATATTGATGTAAAGAATTTGCACGACTGCTTGGTAGCATCTGCTCAACACAAAGGCCTCGCCGTTACTGAGGTGCTTGTCAATTGTGTGATCTTCAATGATGGTACACACCGCGAGCGTTCTTCGAAAGAGGTGCGAGCCGATAGAACTATCCTTCTAAAACATGGCGAGAAGATGATCTTTGGAGCCAATAGAGATAAGGGCATAGTACTTGAAGGCTTAAAGCTAAAGGTGGTAACAATCGGTGAAGATGGCTATAGCGAAGATGACATCTTGGTGCACGATGCCCACTGCGTGGACAATACGCTACACATGATGTTGGCAATGATGGGACACCACGATCTCTCGATGCCTATTGCTCTGGGTGTAATACGTGAGATCGATGCTCCTACCTATGATGAAGCAGTGGCTAAGCAAATCGAAGAGCAGATGCAACGCAAACCAAACTACAAACTTCGCGACATCTTGCTAGAAGGTGATGTGTGGGAAGTAGAATAAGTATTGCAATCTTGTATTCTTCAAAGTCTTGGAAGCTATGCTTCACCTAAGGCTTTGTAATAAAGGTCACCTTTATACATAAACTTGGAAGAGGCTATGTCAACTAGAAGTTTGGCATGGCCTCTTTTTTGAATCTAGAAAAAATTCAAGCGAAGTCTAAACATTTTCGCATTAATACTAAGGTCTCATCAACGAAAACTTTAGAAATTAAGAATATATCGCTACTTTTGCATGCACATGGCGATTCATGCCATCACGAATCAAGTCTCGAACACTTAAGCACAGAAAATTCAATAAAATGAACAACGAAAACACCTACTCCGTTTTTTCAGGTACTGGCACACGCTACCTAGCAGAGAAGATCTGTAAAAGCCTGGGATGTCCACTGGGAAGACTCAATGTTGAGCGCTTTGCCGATGGCGAATTTGCAGTTTCTTACGAAGAAAGCATCCGTGGTAGAGACTTGTTTTTGGTACAATCGACCTTCCCCAGCACAGACAACCTGATGGAACTCTTGCTCATGATCGATGCTGCCAAGAGAGCTTCGGCACACTACATTACTGCTGTAATACCCTACTTTGGTTGGGCTCGTCAAGATCGCAAGGACAAACCACGCGTATCGATCGGGGCCAAGCTGATCGCCGATATTCTGAGCAAAGCTGGAATCACACGTCTCATAACGATGGACCTCCACGCCGACCAGATTCAGGGATTCTTCGATGTACCAGTCGATCACCTTTATGCATCTACTATTTTCACGGACTACATTCGCAACAACTACGAGTTGAGTAATCTAGTAATTGCGACACCAGACGTTGGAGGCACCAAGCGCGCCAATAGTTATGCCAAGCACCTAGGCATCCCGATGGTAATCTGCTCAAAAAATAGAGTAAAAGCAAATGAGGTTGCCGAAATGCACATTATCGGTGATGTATCGGGCAAGGATGTACTTTTGGTAGACGACATTGTAGATACCGCAGGTACCATTACAAAAGCAGCAGACCTAATGCTCGAAAATGGTGCCAAAAGCGTAAGTGCAATTGCAAGCCACGCAGTAATGAGCGACCCAGCTTCTACTCGTGTAGACCAATCGGCCCTCACCAACATGATCTTTACAGACTCGATCCCATACCCACACAAATGCGACAAGGTGAAGATCCTTTCTGTAGCCGATCTATTTGCCGAAGCGATTCGTCGTGTGTGTAGCCAACAGTCTATCAGCTCACTCTACTCATTCTAAGCAAAGGAGTAAAAACATTGTGATGAGGTCTTAGCTTTTATAGCCTCACCATTTCCTAAATAAGTAAAAGAGCCCGCCAGAATAATACTGGTCGGGCTCTTCTTCATTAAACAAACAACAATGTCTTAAAAACAACCCCCGATTACCAGAGGGCTATACTCTTGTTCTCGATAGACATTGATATCGAAAACATCAAATATTAGTTCCAAATCTCCTTGTCTGTAGGCACCTGTATACGTGTAGAGATAGGAGCTACACGAGTAATGTTGAGCAAATGTTTGTAGGTAAAGTTTTCCGATATTGAGTTATTACCCCAGCTACCACACCCCAGCGTATTCGTTACTGCTAGGCCATTCTGTATAGAGCCACCAGCGGTAGTAGCACAAGGTGCATTAACGATTAATCGTGATACCGAAATCTCCGTACCCGCTTTGATGATATTTGCCTGATTGTTGGAGTGAATTCCTGCCGTATGGCCACTACCCTCATGATTGAGATTGGTCTTGGCAATATGAATTGCTTGCTCGAAGTGTGAGTATGAGAAAGCTGCCAATACTGGACACATTTTCTCCTTACAAATCAAGTCTTCCGAGCCTATACCTTCTGCTTCTACCAGCAATACACGAGTTTCATCAGGAATACTAATACCAGCCTTTTTGGCAATATCCTTTACCGAACGACCTACCACATCGCGTGCAATGGAGCCATTCTCAAAAATTGCAGCTACTACGGCAGGCTTTTCTTTTGCTGGCACGATGTAGGCACCATGCCTTTTTAGCGCTGCAAATACAGCCTCTTTATCAGCTTCGTTATAGATCACACTTTGCTCGCCCGAGCAGATGATCCCGTTGTCGAACGAGCGGCCAGTAATTAGTTTTTCTGCCGCATCGTCGAAGTCGATATAGCGGTCGAATATTACCTGCACATTGCCAGCACCTACACCATACGAAGGTTTACCCGATGAATAGGCTGAGCGCACCATGGGCATTCCACCTGTAGCGACCACAACGTCTGCCATAGCCATCAAGTCTTTGGTTTTTTCGATCGAAGGCTCCTCGATTACCTGGATCAAATACTCTGGTACGCCGAGTGGCTTTAGAGCTTCCTTTATTAATTTGACAGCCTTACTTGAGCACTCCTTCGCCTTGGGGTGTGGAGCGATGATGATTGCGTTGCGCGTCTTCAGAGCAAAAGCAATCTTCGTCATAGGAGTAACGATGGGGTTCGTCATAGGAGTGATACCAGCTACTACACCTATAGGCTTAGCAATCTCGATCATACCCGTTAGTTCGTCGATACTAAGTACACCCATCGATTTCTTGTCATGCAGGTTATACCAAACACCCTTTGACTTATTCCTGTTTTTTGCCACCTTATGCTCATAAACACCCATGTCTGTTTCTTCAACAGCCATTTTGGCTAGCATTTCTGCATTGTCGTAGATAGTTTTGGCAGCC
>CAZHWP010000048.1:0-17265 GCA_964535945.1 uncultured Porphyromonas sp. | reverse complement strand
CCAATTCTAAGCCCACTTTTACGATGAAGATACTTACACCTGCGGCAGCCATCGGCTCGAGTACCAGCCAGCCTTTGCCGAGCAAAAAAGCCCCTCCAATACCTATCAGCGTGGCTATCGAAGAGTAGGCATCGCTACGGTGGTGCCAAGCGTTGGCGATTACGGCTTTACTTTTTACATCTTCACCCACCTTGCGCGTGATTCGAAAAAGGAGCTCCTTGCTGATAACCGAAATTCCAGCCACAATCAGAGCTATTAATCCAGGTTTGTTTAGATTTATTTCTCCATTCCAGAAGCGGATGATCCGATTGGCACTACTGTAGAAGAGCGCTATCCCAACCATTGTAAGGGTAAGGGCTATGATGGCTGTAGCAAGAGTTTCAAATTTGCCATGCCCGTAGCCATGTTTCTCGTCGGAGGGCTTGTTGGAGATTTTTACGAAGATGAGTACTACCAGATCTGTAGCAAAGTCGGATAGCGAATGTATGGCGTCTGCTATCATCGCCGCGCTATGCCCTAGTATCCCTGCTACAAATTTGAGTATCAAGAGCAGGGCATTCCCTAAGCTTCCCCAAAGCGTTATCGCATAGATTTTCTTTGCTCTTGTTTTGTCGTTTCTGTTTCTTGCTCTGTTCATGGATTAGCTGCTTAAATGAATGGCGTACTTTGACAAGGGGTTCAATGCAGTGGCGTGATCGCAGGTTGAGATCTTTATAATGTGTAGTTTTCGAGTAAGCGTTTGGGGGGTCTTAAGTGCTACACACTGTATAAGTTTTTTTGCACACGTACCATTGGAGAAGCTAAAAATACAAAGCGAGGCTTAACCATTGAGAAAAGGTTAAGCCTCGCCTATTATTTTTCGATAGGTACTATCTTGATTTGTATGGAAAATCTAGTCCCTAGTGGCGTTGTTTACTCTTGCCATATGCTCAATGAGGTCTACTACCTTGTTTGAGTAGCCAATCTCGTTGTCATACCAAGCAACGATCTTCACGAAGTTGTCTGTCAGTGCGATACCAGCCTTGGCGTCGAAGATCGAGGTACGTGTATCACCGATAAAGTCGCTCGATACCACATCGTCTTCTGTATAGCCAATAATGCCCTTGAATTCGCCTTCCGATGCTTCCTTCATTGCCTTGCAAATGTCTTCGTACTTAGCAGGCTTCTCGAGCTGGCAAGTAAGGTCTACTGCCGAAACGTCGAGAGTAGGAACTCTGAATGACATGCCAGTTAGTTTGCCGTTAAGCTCTGGGATAACTTTGCCCACAGCCTTAGCTGCACCTGTCGATGAAGGGATGATGTTGCCACAAGCAGCACGTCCACCACGCCAGTCTTTTGCAGATGGACCATCGACGGTCTTCTGAGTAGCTGTAATAGCATGAACGGTTGTCATCAGGCCACCAACCATACCCCATTTGTCGTGAAGTATCTTTGCAATAGGAGCCAAGCAGTTGGTTGTGCACGAAGCGTTCGATACCATCTGAGTACCCTTTACATATTTATCGTGGTTTACGCCACATACAAACATAGGGGTGTCGTCTTTCGATGGAGCAGACATCACTACGTACTTTGCACCAGCATCGATGTGTCCTTGCGACTTATCTTTGCTCAAGAATAGTCCAGTCGATTCTACTACATACTCTGCACCTACTGCGTCCCACTTTAGGTCGGCTGGGTTTTTTTCTGCAGTTACACGGATTGAGTTTCCGTTTACAACTAAGTTGCCATTCTTTACTTCAATGCTTCCATCGAATTGTCCGTGTACTGAGTCGTAGCGTAGCATGTATGCCATGTATTCTACGTCAATTAGGTCATTGATAGCTACTACTTGCACGTTGCTGTGTTTCTGAGCAGCACGAAAAACCAAACGTCCGATACGGCCAAAGCCGTTGATCCCAATTTTAATCATTGCGTTATAAATTATGTTTTTGCTTGTTTGAGTGCGTCTTTTAAGGCTTTCTGTGAGTTTGCCGAACGCAAACTACTCGACCTTTTCGATTTTGTACTTGCAAAGGTACGGAACATTATTCATAAAGGCGTGCCTTTTTGCAATCATTTATGAAAAATCCTCTCTTTGAGGTCTTTGCGATAATTAGATGCTACGTATCTCCATTCCGAGGTTGCTCTAGCCTAATAGCTTAACGCAGAATAGCAGAAAAAAGTATCGGATTCTATCCGATTTGAGCTCAGGAGAAAAATGCTTGCTACGAATTTGGTCTGTCATTCTCTTAACGACGACCTTTTACCTTTGTCCTTATTTTTCGTTTCACTAGGCCAAGAGCGAAGGTCAATAGTAGTGGTTTGGCAAAGCTGAGCGCTTGATTTAGGAGTGGGGCAGTTGTGTTTTGGCTCACCTTGCTTTTGCGTGCACCATGTGCAGCAGCTATCTCCTTGCTGCTCTGTTGGCTTTTGCCCAATACCAACCTCAGGAATCGATTGCTTAGTGAGCCAGCAGGTAGTAGCTGTCTCTCTACTTCGTCGAAAATCAGCTGTCCGTAATTGTTTTCAACCAATTCCCAGTTGTCTTGCAGATTGTATCCGAGTGCTTTTGCTTTACGAGCCGACACCTTACGTCTAGCTCTCAATTCGTCATATGCTTTCATTTGTCTTTCTTGCTGCGCAGCCATTTTTCGTCATTTGTACAGAGTTCGATAATGAGCTGTTTGTGGCTTTTTTTGCTGGATTTCGATTTTACTTACTCGTTTGTATCGTCGCTCTCGAATAGCTCGCTCATTTTGTTGTTTATGCCTTGGGCAAGCTTGTTGAGTATGAAATTGCCAATCTGCTTCCTGCTTAGATGTGTAGCTATAGCAAGGAGTATAAAAAGCCCTCCCACCACGGCAAAACCTCCTGCAGGGCCTATGTTTAGCCACACTCCTACTGCATGACTAAAAGCCATGCTTAGGAAGAATGTAATGGCAATGAAAATCAATACAGCTATGAGTAGCAGTGCTAGTTTGGTGATGATCTGTGCTAGCTCGTCTGCTGTACTATAAGCTACGTGTTCGCCCTTTTTGCGCAGGAAGAGTATCAGGCTCTCCACTAAATTTGCGAGGGGGCTTTTTTCTTTTTGCATCACTATCCTTAGTTATATATAATGTATGAGGCTTTGCGTCCACCAATCCCCCAACTCGGTGCTCCCACGATATCCATTGTATCATAGACTTGTGTGATGCACAGAGTTGGGCGACTGCCATTGGCGGGCTACTACTTTGAAGGTTGTGGCGTATACAAGTAGTAAAATAGAGCTCTTGTTATTCGCCTAGATAGAGTAGCACTACCTTTTTTGCCCATCGTCATAGCGACGAGGCAGGGGGGGGGAGCTAGCGTTACTTTAGTCTATTTCAATTGAAGTAGACCGTTCGAAGCTCCTCACTGTTTTGTGGAGTGTTTTTCTATTCTCCGTCAAGATCCATCAGCTTATCGTCGAGCATTTCGCTTAGCTCTTCTTCGATATTGTTTGTTGCACGAGCAAGTTTGCGACGGTATTTTTCATAGCGAGCCTTTGCCTCGTAATATCCTTCTACTACACCGTCTTTCATTTTGTCGGCAGTGCTCGACATATCATCTACAAAGCGTTCGCGCTTGTCTTTGTCTGCAAAGTATGCAGCTGCGGCACCCACTGCCAATCCTACTAGTACGCCGAATGCAAATTTTCCTTCTGAGTTCATAGTTTTATTCTCCTTTAATTATTGATTAATTCGAAATGATTACAAGAAGCTTTCATACATCCACTCTTCTTGATCCGTCAAACTCGATGCTGGCTCTCCAGACGCTTCGCGTTCGATTTATCATTGTCATTTTATATCCAAAACAGACCTCGGAGAAGCAAAGTTCAATGCTTGAAGCCCCTAGGCTGTTTCTTCTGTTGTAAAGATAGGAATTTATTATGAATTCGATCTATTTCCCGAGCATTTTCTTTCGATCTGCACGCGTTCTATAGGGATCTGGGGTTATTTATTAGTGTGCTACACTTTTCAGATTCTTAGTAGATCAATGCTAGCTTTTGTAACCGTTTTTCTATACTAAGTCGTTAAGATCCTAGCCAGCCTTGCAGCTACAGTCAATAATCTGGTCAAAATGAAGGGATTGCTTTGTATTTCGAAAGTTAATATCTATCTTTGCA
Organism: uncultured Porphyromonas sp.; assembly: GCA_964535945.1. Classification (GTDB taxonomy): domain Bacteria; phylum Bacteroidota; class Bacteroidia; order Bacteroidales; family Porphyromonadaceae; genus Porphyromonas. The sequence continues at coordinate 13,139 of CAZHWP010000048.1, read as the reverse complement.
GTCGCTTTGCGTAATCTCTGGCAGGATGTTTTGTGTGACCTGTGTATATTGCGTTTAGTAGATAACTAATCAAAGTAAGCAAAAGAAAGAAACAATGGACCTAATTAACGTTGTAAACGAAGAGTTTAAGACTGGAAAGGTGCATCCAAAGTTCAATAGTGGCGATACCATTACTATCGAGTATCGTATTATTGAGGGTGCCAAAGAACGTATCCAGAAGTACCGTGGCGTAGTGATTCGCATTAGCGGTCATGGCGATAAGAAGCGCTTTACGGTGCGTAAGATGAGTGGCGGTGTAGGAGTAGAGCGTATCTTCCCTCTCGAAAGCCCTTTCATCGAAAATATTTTGGTAGAAAAATATGGTAAGGTGCGTCGCGCCAAGCTATACTACTTGCGTGAGCGTACAGGTAAGCGTGCTCGTATCAAAGAGCGTCGCATGCCTTCGAAGAAGGAGCTGGCTGCTGCCGAAGCTGCCAAGCTTGCTAAGTAGTCGCTACGATACCTACTTGAATACAAAGCAAAGAGCCCTTGCAGACGATGTTCTGCGAGGGCTCTTTGCTATTTGTGTGCTTTTGTGAGTTCTTAGTGCCAAGGGGCTTCCGACATTTGCACTACCCAGCCTAGATTAGTCGTTTGCAGTTTTCTCTCCCTTGCGCTTACTGAGCCAGAGGTCTAGGCTCAAGTAGAAGCATATAATGGCAGGAATGCCTACAATCGTGGGGTTGAGGTCGAGCTTAGGAATGCTGAAGCTAAACTGTAATGAGTGTAGCAGATTTGCTATTAGCTGTGGCAGATCCTTACCCACCGACACGATGAGCATAGCTATCAGCAACGCTAAGGCTATGGCGATGAGCAGTTGTTGCTTTCGTGTTTGCGCTTTAAGCTCTTTCTGAGCTGCCGCTTCGACAAATCGTAGCAGATCCTGCTTGTCTTCGGCAGGCATCGTATTGCGTGCTAGCTTCCCGAAGAGCTTGTTTAGGTTATTGTCTTCTATTTTCATGATCTTGCATTAGCTTGTAGAGTTTCTTGCGTAGCCGATGTAGTCGCACCTTGCAGTTGCCTTCAGTTTGATTCACGATTTCGGCTATCTCGGCTAGACTTTTTTCATCGTAGTAAAAGAGCGTTACGAGCATTCTGTCTTCAGCGTTTAGCTTAGCGAGAGCAGCCTCGAGTGCTTCGATTTGGTATTCCTTCTCTTCCGTGCCCTCATTATCGTCGAGCTCCATATCGCTATCGCCAAGTCGCTCTTCCTCCATGCGTAGAGGAGCCTTTTTCTTCTTGCGAAGATAATCAATTGCTTCGTTGTATGCAATACGGTATAGCCAAGTCTCGAATTTGCTATCGGCACGAAACTGTCCGATTCTTTTGATCACCTTTAGCCAGACTTCTTGCGTCAGATCCTTTGCTTCGTCGTGGTCTTGGAGCATCGATAGCAGCATGCTATAGAGTCTATCGGCATGGCGCGATGCGAGTATGCCTATTGCACTCGTATCGCCACGCTGGGCTTGCTCTATATAGTAGCTGTCTGTTTGCTGATCCATTGTTGCTGGTTTCTAGTACGACGGTCTTTTGCCACTAAGACGTTCACCTAGCAAAAAGGTTACAGATCCCATGAAAGGTGGGCTTGACTAAAAAGAAATAATGTGCCTAAGCTTTTGCTCCCGCTTCCGTCATAGTAGCAAAGGTAAGCAATGTGAGTAAAGTGATACCCGAAATGAATTGTTTCTCTCCCAGGTGTAACCTTTTGAAACTGCCTACGTCAAAGAGGCAAACAGTGATAACTCGTCAAACTTACAAACAGAACACCTAATAACAAATTGAATCATGGATAATTTAGTGCCTATCGCGTTTTTCTTCGCAGTGTATAAGATTTTCGAACTCTTCGTTCGTCGCAACGAACGCCAACGTCTCATTGATATGCTACCCAACTTGGTAGACAAGACCAACCTAGAAACGCTCAACCTAGAAGGTATATTGGGAACGGCAAAAGGATCGAAAGATACCAACAAGAGTCTGAAGGTTGCTGCCACTCTCTTAGGAGCTGGTATTGGAGCTGCAATCGCATTTTGTGTCATGCTCCTCTTTAGTGATGAGCTTAAGACGGGTATGTTTGCAGACTTTACTTCCTATGTGGTCATGTCGAATCTATTGTGGATATTCTCGCTGCTCGGTGCAGGAGCTGGACTCTTGTGGGCTTCGATATCCATAAGAAACAAGGAAAAGTAAGTACTTATTGTGAGTCGTAGAGAGCTGCAGTGGGCGAGACGTTGCCAGGCAGCTCTCTACTCGCTTTTATGAAAAAAACGTTCCTTTTTACCCAAAACGCTTGCAAATATAAAATCTTTACTTACTTTTGCATCAGTGTCTGATTATACTAATACACTCAAATGATTGTGAAAGCTGCCTAATACTCTCAGGTAGAACCACAAAAACAGGATTCTTTATGATAGATCTGAAAGCAATACACAAGACTTACCCTGGAGCGCAACCGCTTCATGTACTCAAAGGAATTGATTTACATATTTCTAAGGGAGAGATGGTAGCCATCATGGGGGCATCGGGCTCGGGCAAGAGTACACTACTCAATATATTGGGCGTGCTCGATACCTACGACGAAGGCGAATACCGCATCGAGGGCGAGCTCATTGCTGAGCTGAGCGAAAACCGCGCTGCCGAGATTCGCGGGCAATACATCGGTTTTGTGTTTCAAAGTTTCAACCTTATCCCATTCAAGAATGCGGTAGAAAATGTGGCTCTGCCACTCTATTATCAAGGAGTGCCTCGACGCAAACGCAACGAAATAGCTATGGAGTACCTCCGGCAGGTAGGGCTGGCCGACTGGTGGCATCACTTGCCCAACGAGCTCTCGGGTGGGCAGAAGCAACGTGTAGCTATTGCTAGGGCCCTAGCAAGTAAGCCCAAAATGATACTTGCCGACGAACCAACTGGTGCCCTCGATAGTGCCACCACTGTAGAGGTGATGCAGCTGCTCGGAAAGCTCAATAAAGAGGAAGGGCTCACCATGATCATCGTAACGCACGAGCCTGGAGTGGCCGAACTTTGCGATCGTACTATTCACATCAAGGATGGCCTCATCGTACAGCCTTAAGGCTATCGATGCAGCCCTATACAGTTATGATCAATAAGGATTCGATACAGGAGATAGCGGCAACGCTGAGCAAAAACAAACTCCGCACCTTGCTGACGGGCTTTGCCGTTGCTTGGGGCGTGCTGCTCCTGGTGCTGCTGCTTAGTGCAGGCTCAGGATTTCAAAATGGCATCAAGCAAAACGTCAGTAAGAGTGGCCAAGATGTGCAGTCGGCCAGTCTCGATATTTGGCGTACCACACTACCATACAAGGGTTTCGGCAAAGGACGCTACATCTATTTGCGCCTCAGCGATTGCCAAGCACTATTAGAGAATAACCCTCACGAAATTAAGGCTATTGCACCCTATTACGATGGTTGGGCCGATCAGATTAAGTATGCCGAGAGTAGTAGCAGTGCTTCCATCGTCGCAACGGTGCCTTACTATGCCAAGCTACGCAAGCAGCAGCTCCGTCAGGGGAGGTTCTTGAGCGAGAGCGATATAGCCGAGCAGAAGAAGGTCATTGTGCTGAGTCATGTAACAGCCGATCTACTCTTTGGCAAAGACAAGCCTTGCGTTGGTGAGATGGTCAATTTCAACGGACTCAACTTCCAGGTGATAGGGGTGGTTACAGGCACCAACGGCCAGTGGAGCAACAACTTCGTGCCGATAAATACCTTTAGCAATGTGCTCAATGGCGGTAGGCGTATGTTCCTATCTTTATTGATGGATTGCCCCCATATTCGTAGTCAGGAGTCGGTCGATGCGCTACGTGCCAAGATTACCCGCCAACTTGCTTTGCGTCTCAACTTCTCGCCCGAAGATAAGGATGCCGTATGGGTCAATTCTCCCCTGAGCGATATGCAGACGATGGATAAGATATTTAATGGTATGGATATGCTACTCTGGCTCATCGGTATGAGTACACTTCTCATTGGTATCGTTGGTGTGGCCAATATCATGCAGGTAGCTGTGAGTGAGCGTCAGCGTGAGATAGGAATTCGCAAGGCACTCGGTGCCAAGCCCAAGGATATCATTGCCATGATCCTACAAGAAGCAATCTTCGTTACCCTCATCGCTGGGCTTATAGGACTCGTGTTTGGAGTCGGTACCATGGAGCTTGTCTCCTATCTCATCGAGCGCTTCAGCATTGGCAAGCAAACCGTGTCGGGCTTCGAGATGACCTTCTTTGTCAATCCCACTATTACCCTAGGCACAGCGGTTTCGGCTATCGTCATGATGGCGATCAGCGGTGCCGTGGCCGGATACTTCCCCGCTCGCAAGGCGGTGCGTATACCAGCCGTCGAGGCCATGCGAGGCTAACAAGAGAGCGAGTTCTTAGCGATGAAAACAATGCATATACAAGTCTATATATAATATGAACCTACGGAGCCTATACGACCGTGACCGCTGGACCGAGATCTGGCACACCATACGCAGCAATAAGAAGCGAAGCTTTGCCACAGCCTTCGGCGTCTTCTGGGGCATATTCATGCTGGTGATACTTTCGAGTATCGGGGCAGGATTTAGCAATGGGATGGCTCGAGCCCTGTCGGGAATCAGCTCAAACTCAGCTTTCTTTTTCGTAAACTATACCTCGAAGCCCTACAAGGGTTTCAAAACCGGTAGGTACTGGCGCATCAACCTGAGCGACCTCGACGCCATCAGGAGCTATATCCCCGAGGTGCAGTATGCCAGTGCGCAGCTCTACTCGTGGGGTCGAAGCGGAGACAATGTGGTTTATGGCGAGAAGGCAGCACGATATCCCGTAATGGGGGCGCTGCCCGACTACTTCAAGATAAATAGCTTAGACCTCTTTGCTGGGCGCATGCTCAGTGAGGTGGACGAGCTGCAGCGCCGCAAGTTTTGTATGATTGGCAAGGAGGTGGTAGGCAAGTTCTTTGGATCGGACGAGGAGAGCCTCGGCAAAATAATACGTGTAGATGGACTATACTACCAAGTAGTAGGCGTAGTGGCACCCAAGAGCACGGCGGTGAATATGGGCTCCAATCCCAACCGCTCGATCTTTGTGCCCTTTAGTGTATTGCAGCAAAAGACCAACTCGGGCTCTCGGGTCGATAATATCACCATAGCTGCCTATCCACATGTCGAACTGGCTCCGGTCATCAAGAAGGTGGAGGCACTACTCAAAGAGCGCAACAATATTGCCCCCGACGACGATAAGGCAGTGGGCAACTTCGACGTGGCGTCGGCCTTCAAGCTCTTCGAAATGATACTCGGGGGCATCAATATGCTCATCTGGATAGTGGGGATAGGTACGCTGCTCACTGGCATTGTGGGGGTCTCGAATATCCTACTCGTAACAGTGCGAGAGCGTACCAGAGAGATTGGCGTGCGCCGAGCGCTGGGGGCAAAGCCTAGAGTGATAGTAACACAGCTGCTGAGCGAAGCGCTGGTCTTGACCTCCATAGCTGGTATCGCTGGGCTTATGCTGGGCGTTGGCATCATGGCTCTGGTCGATGCAGCGGTAGGTACACCAACGGGGAACAATCTGCCCTTCTATCAGCCACTTATCCCCTTCGGTACGGCCGTGCTTTCACTTATCATCATCGGTATGGGCGGTATTTTGGGTGGCTTACTACCAGCCTATCGTGCCATACAGATCAAGGCGATCGACGCCATACGTGACGAATAACAACTAAATAGAATAAATAGCAAGATGAAACGAATTTTCAAAATCATCGCTTGGGTGCTCCTAGCACTATTGGTAGTCCTTACCTTTGCATTCCTCTGGAACAAATCGAAAGCCAAAGCAAAAAACTACCAGATAGAGGAGGTAGTAACGCAGGATTCGATCGAGTCGAAAACGATCATTACTGGCACTATCGAGCCTCGCGATGAAGTGCTTATCAAACCTCAGATGTCGGGTATCGTAGCCGAGTTGATGCACAAAGCGGGCGACTTCATACAAAGTGGCGAGGTAATAGCGCGCCTCACCGTGGTGCCCGAGATGGTGCAGCTCAATAGTGCCGAGAGTAGAGTGCGCCTGGCCGAGATAGCCTACAATAATGGTAAGGAGACCTTTGGCCGCGACGAGAAGCTCTTCGAAAAAGGCGTAGTAGCCAAGGAGGAGTTTCAGAAGTCGCAGACCGAATACGCTCGCCTCAAGGAGGAACTTATCAATGCCCAAGAGGCGCTCGAGATCGTTCGCAAGGGGGTATCGAGCCGTATGGCTAAGCAAAGCAATACGCTGGTACGAAGCACCGTAACGGGCAAGATACTCGACCTACCCATCAAGGTGGGAAACTCGGTGATACAGAGCAATAACTTCAACGATGGTACCACCATTGCCAGCGTGGCCAATATGAACGAGCTGCTATTCGTGGGCAAGGTCGACGAAACCGAGGTGGGTCGCATTCGTATCGGTAGCCCCGTACGCATTACGGTAGGCGCACTCGGCACAGAGACATTCCCCGCCACGATCGAATTCATCGCTCCCAAAGGGGTGGTCGAAAACGGTGCCATCCTCTTCCAGGTAAAAGCAGCTGTGCAGATTCCTAACGAACATAACGTGCGTGCTGGCTATAGTGCCAATGCCGATATCGTGCTCGATGCAGCCTATGACGCACTGGCTCTGCCCGAGGGTTGTATTGAATATAGCAACGATAGCACCTTCGTACAGGTAGTGAAGGGCAGCGATACGGAGGCTGTGGAGCGTAGAGCAGTGAAGACAGGTGTCTCGGACGGCAAGGTGATCGAGATCAAACAGGGGCTCAAGAAGGGTGAGCGCGTACGTGGATTAGAAATCGTAGCTAAGTAAAGATGATGAAGAAGTTCAGTCTAATTATTGCCGCACTGCTCGGCCTTGGCAGCATGCTGCCACTTGCGGCACAGAGCTATCAAGGGCTCACTATGAGGCAGTGCATCGAATTGGCACGCAAGCAGAGCCTTGCACTCAAGCAACAGGAGTTGGAGCGACAGAATAAGGAGCACTCGCTCCAATCGACCAAGCATCAGTTTCTGCCCACTGTTTCGGCAGGGGTGAGCAATAGCTATAGCTTCGGTCGCTCGCAAGACAAAACGGGCGTGATGGTCGATCGTTCCTCTACCAATGCCTCTCTAGGCATCAACGCCAGTATCGATCTCTTTACCGGAACGCGCCGTCTGCACGACGTCAAGGCGCAAAAGCTAGGACTCGAAGCAGCTACTGCTCGGCTCGACAAAGCGCGTGAAGACCTCGATCTGCGTGTGGCAAATCTATTCATTAGCTTCCTCTTTCAGCAAGAGGCTATAGCGGTGGTAGAGGCGCAGATCAAAAATACCGAGTCGCAGCTCGAAATGACACAAGAGATGGTGTCGGCTGGCAAATGGCCCGAGGGTAAAATTCTCGAGATCGAAGCACAGCTAAGCAAGGAGAAGCAGCAACTGCTCGAGCAGCAAAATGCGATGCAGCTGGCTCGTCTCGATTTGGCTCAAGCCCTCGAGATAGACGAGCCCGATCGCTTGAGCATCTCGGCTCCGAGTGTTGACAACCTGCTGGCCGAGAGTTTGGCCACGCTCTACAATCCCAAGGAAATCTATCAACGATCCCTAGGGCTCAGGCCTGCTATCCTTGCCGATTCGCTCGCCATACGTGAGAGTGAGGAGCAATTGGCTTCGGCCAAGACGGGCTACCTGCCCAGCCTCTCCCTCAATGGGGGCTACAGCAATGGCTATTACTACAACTTTGGCAAGGAAAACGAAGCACTCAATCAGCCCTTCGGCGATCAGTGGAAAAACAATGGACGCTATAGTGTGGGGCTCACGCTCAGCATACCCATCTTCAATGCCTTTCAGACTCAAGACCGTGTGAAGGCTAGTCGCCTGCAGATAGCCAATGCGAGGCTGCAACTCGAGCAGCAGAAGAAGAGCCTCTTCAAAGAGATAACGCTGGCCTATCAAAATGCCCATGCAGCCCAGCAGCAGATAGCAGCTACGGGAGCCAGCGTAGTCTCTACCGCCAAGGCCTATGGCTATGCCAAGGAGCGATTCGAGATTGGTAAGATCAATCCCTACGAACTCTTCGAAGCCAATACACGCTACACGAATAGCCGCCTCGATGAACTCAAGGCCAAGTACGACTTCATCTACAAAACTGCCGTTCTCAACTTTTACCGTGGCGAGCCACTCTATTAAAACAGCAATCTAAGGCCATTCGAACAGCCTTTCAATTCCGTCCTAAAGGCGGCTGCCACGAAGAGTAAATCCTCGTGCAGCCGCCTTTTCAGTATGTGGATACCTACAGTGTAAGTGTCCATTACAAACAGTTTGAACTGCTGTCAAGCAAAACAGCAATAAAGCCCCGAAAGGGTAAACGATTCAGGAATAATCTGGAAGAACTGTCATACAAATCGGGGTTGGTAGCCCGCCCCAAACAGTCAATCCAAGTTAGGACAATGCAAGCTCCGAAGGCGTTAAGCAAATTGAAGAGAGCCTAGACGTTTCCCTTTCATCAATCGAATGAATATTTCCAAGCTGATGGAAACTTATTTCCAAGCTGATGGAAATAGATTTCCATCTACATGAAAGTTTCGTGCTATCCGACACTTGCACTAGTTGCTCCCTACGATGTCTGCTTCCTTGAGCAGAGCTATGCACTCGGGGCTGCGAAAGTCGCCATCGCCTTGGAGTGGGTGTATGCCAATCTCTTCGGGGTCGGGTACTTTATTGCCGTTGCGGTCGCCTAGATATTCGAGGTAGATGGCTGTTTCGGCTGTGTGGGTGCTAAAGAGGTCGCGCTCTTGATTCTTGTAGCAGGTGGTGATGAGGCGTTTGAGCCCCAGACGCTCAAAGTTGTAGGAGAAGTAGTGAAAGAAGTTGCTCACGCGCGGATCGTCGCAATTGCAATAGACTGTCTTGCCACGGAAGTGCTCGGAGTAGTGCATAAGTTCCTTTTCGATATCGGGCAATTGGGTATAGAATTCATCTTTCTTGGCATTTTTTGCCGCATGCAGATTGCTGTTTTGAGATTTTGCTGCCATGTTATGGTGTGGAAAAGTCTTTGAGATTGTATTTGCTGAATAGTACTTTGTGATATAGATTTATTCCATTCTATATCATTATACAAATATAAGAAATTTTCTGTGGGTGCCCTTGCCTTCTCTTCTGTGTTCTCAGTGGGCTTCAAGTCGTCAAATATGCCGCAAATAGCAGCTGTTCCTTACTTTCGAGTACGTATTTCATAGCTCACGAGCCTATATCTAAATAGGCTATTTACACTGTATAGCAAATCTGGTATCGGGTACCGAAACTATCGATTAAATTCAGTATATGGAATTTTCCCAATTTCGATGAAAGAGATTTCGTCATTCAAGCCTGCTTCGAGTAGTGCTTCTCGCATTCTATTGGGTTCGGAATCTGTATAGTAGCTGATGGTCCACTTTGCATTTCGGGCTTTCTTGTTGATGTGTTCAAAATAAGGAAGGTCAATGTTATTAATAGAGTGCCCTAGCACTATTATTTGATCAATGTTGCAAAGCTTATCGAAGAATTTTTTGTTCTCTTTAATTTTATTTTTTGTGTCCTTATAGAAATGCGTAAGCATCAACTTTGAAGCTCCCTCTGCATTGCTAAATGATGGTGTTGGATAGTTTGCATTACCCTCTTCGTCTAATTCGGGCTTTTCTTTAATAATGGTCCCATGACCGAAAATCAAATCATCCTCATTTGATTCAACAGAATGATGAATGTGTAAAATGTTGTCTTCTGAGATGGTGTACAATCTTGTTAAAGTGGAGGTGTAGTTGAATGTCAAAAACAACGCATTGGGGTCGAGTGGAAGTGAAGCGTCTTCTTTGTTGGGATATTCTATTTCGTTGATCCAGTCATATAAAGCTGAGCTTAAATCATCTACCATCATCCATGCCTTTTCCGTCAATTCGTCTTCAACACCATACATGTCGCTTAGCTTAAAACTATCGCTAAATATATCTGTATGATTGTGATCGTCGTAAAACGCTTTATGGTCAAAAGTTCTTAGGTCATTTTCAAAATTACTCCAAAGACCTCTGCTGTTGGTCTCTAATTCAATATAGCATTCAAGAAATTCGTATAACTTTTTTCTGCTGTTTCTTACAAACAGACAGAAGTCAGAATAGCTCGTTTTCAATTTGTGAAATAAGTCAAAGCCATTGCCAATAATGAATAGTTTCTTGTACCTCATGCCAGCTATTGCTCTCTACTTGAGGATTTGCCATTGTAGGTCGATGGCTTGGCGCAGGGCTGCTGAGTCGCTAGCGTCGATGCCGTACTTGGCGGGGGCGGGTAGCGTGACCACGGTGCCGAGGGGTACGTTGTTGGGGTCTTTGATGAGCGCTTTGTTTTCTTCGTAGATGTAGACCCAGAAGGCGCGGTGGCCGTAGTTCACGAGTGCCAGCCGGGCTAGGGTAGTGCCACGCTCGATGCTGGCAGTGCCGATGGGCTCGAGCAGCTTGGCTTGGATGGCGGCTAGGCTGTCTTGGTGTTGCTGTTCTCTAGCTTGGGCTTCTTGCTTGGCTAGCTTCTGCTCTTGCTGCTCTTGCTGGGCTATTTGAGCCTGTTCGTTACTATTGATAAAGATGTAAATGCCGAGTCCGAAGAGTATCACCATTACTGTGCCGATCATGCCAAGTAGCATGCGCTTGCCACTGTTTTTGCGTATTCCATTGTCGGCTACTAGGTAGCTTTGCACTTCGCTTTCGCTCGCTGCTTCCTCGGTGCTCTTGTTCTCTCCTGATTCTTCTATTGGCTCGTGGGTAGAGCTAGCTGTCGATTCTTCAACGGCGGAGTCTGTTGCTTTTGCAGGGGGGATGATCGAGGCTTCGCTCTCGTCGGCGATAGGTAGTATGGCTTCCTCCGCTTCGCTTAAGGCTTCGGGTGTAGGGGCTTCGGGTTCGACAGTGGCGGGCTGGCTTGTCCACACAGAGTGGATAGGCTGTGGCTCTGGGTGGAATGGCGTGTCGGGCAGGGAGGCCTCATCGTCGAGCTCGACACTGGGGAACATGGAGAAGGGGCGGTTGAGCAGTTCGCTCAGTTCGCCCTCGGGTGTGAAGCGATAGCAGTCTGTTCCCTCCGAGCTTTCTTCTTTGGTGAACTGTCCTATCTGCTCCCAGTGTACGGCACGTCCACGCTCCAGTAGGTCGAAGAGTAGCGTAGGGATAGCTTCCCACCATTGACTCACGACCGATGGGGTGTAGGGTGCTAGCTCGCCCAATGCTTGGAGCAAAGTCTCTGGTCCCTGCTCGCTGCTGGGCTGCCACTGCAGCTTGAGCAGTACCCGTGGCGGATGGAGACAGCGCTTGCCCGCTTCGTCGAGGCCTATGTACTCGCTCTGCAGGCTGGCTTGCCAGGTGCCCAAGCGTGCTTGATAGACGCTCTCGCCCTTCGAGAGCAATTGCCCCAGCAGCTGGCAGTATAGCTTCCACAAGTGTGCCGACGTGTTGATGTCGGTTCGTGCAGCCGTAGCCAGCTGTGCTTGCCAAAGTTCCTGCTGTATCATAAGCTGTCGTCGAATTGGGTTAGATCTATATCTTTCAGCAATTCATCAAGACGGATCTGGTCTTCTGCCGATGGTTCCGTTTTACTCAGTTTCAGCATCCTCATCCCTGATATACTACCATAGAGGTCGAAGGCTTCAGCCTCTTCGATCCATACATCACGGATTGAGCCAGGCTTGAGCTCAATGCCTCGTCGTGCTTTGAAGAGTACTTCCGAGTCGATCTCGGGCGAATCGAATTCTGTACGCCCCACGAAGTAGTCTCCCTCCTTGCGGTCGACGATGACGGGGATGCAAGAGCCTATCTTGGACTGATTGATCTCGAGGGAGATGCCCTCTTGAATGCGCATCAGCTCGTCGAGCCTAGCCTGCTTTAGCTCTAGAGGTATCTCGTCTTGGTAGTGCTGTGCGGCGTAGGTGCCCTCTTCGTGCGAATAGACGAAGGCACCGAGTCTTTCGAAGCGGATGTCGCGCACAAACTGCAGCAGCTCTTGGTAGTCGGCTTCCGTTTCGCCTGGGTGCCCCGTCATGAGTGTGGTACGTAAGTGGATGCCAGGCACTTCTTCGCGAATGCGGCCGATGAGATCGTAGGTCTCGGCCTTGCTGATGCCGCGTCGCATCTGTCGTAGCATATTGTCGCTGATGTGCTGCATGGCGATATCGAGGTACTTGCATACGTTCTTTCGCTCACGCATCACGGGCAGCAGATCGAAGGGGAATGCCGTGGGGTAGGCATAGTGTAGGCGCAGCCAGTGTAGCCCCTCGATGTCGGAGAGGCGCGTCACTAGCTCGGCCAGCTTGTTCTTTCGGTAGAGGTCCAGACCATAATAGGTGAGGTCTTGGGCTATGAGTTGTAGCTCTATGCGTCCCGACTGCACGAGGGTTTTGGCCTCCTCTACAATCTCGTCCATAGGGCGCGATTTGTGCTTGCCAGTGATGATGGGGATGGCGCAGTAGGAGCACGTGCGATTGCAACCCTCCGATATCTTGAGGTAGGCATAGTGAGGAGGGGTAGTGAGCTGGCGTAGGTTGCTCGAGTCGGGGTAGTATGCCTTGCCGAGCTCGCTCATCAGCTGCTTCCAGTCAAACTTGCCGTAGTAGGCATCTACTTCGGGTATCTCATTTTGCAGCTCCGTACGGAAGCGTTCGCTCAGGCATCCCATCACAAATAGCTTGCCTATACGTCCACGCTTCTTGGCCTCCACGAGGCTCAGTATCATATTGATGGACTCTTCCTGTGCATCGGCTATGAAGCCGCAGGTATTGACCACTACTATCTCGCCCGATACACTGTCGGCATCGTGGTGTACGGTATAGCCGTTTGCCACGAACTGACGCATGAGTAGCTCGCTATCGACTATATTCTTTGAGCAGCCGAGGGTGATGACATCTACACGGTTCTTTCTCATTCGCCAAAGAGGGAGTCTACGAATTCTTTCTTGCGGAATACCTGGAGGTCGTCGATGCCTTCGCCCAGTCCGATGTACTTGACGGGTATCTTGAACTGGTCTGAAATGCCGATCACCACGCCGCCCTTGGCTGTGCCGTCGAGCTTGGTAACGGCAAGTGCATTGACCTC
>CAZHWP010000047.1:0-17624 GCA_964535945.1 uncultured Porphyromonas sp. | reverse complement strand
AACAAAGTTGACGTATTCTCAGCCAACACAACAACAATAGACATGTTTGGCTCTGCAAAATACAGAAATTACAAATACAGCGCAGACGACCATGTAGCAGTGGTTCATACCGAAGATTTACCAAAACTTGCTTCAATCTTTGTTACAACAGCTATTCATAAAGCATCCCATACAGGTAAATTCAGCTATTCGAGAAATTTCTACGCCAAAGATGCAAACGAGCTCTCCATCTCTCTACCCGTATCTGACGGAAAGCCGAACTATCCCCTTATGCAAACCCTCATATCCGCCGTTCAAAAACTGGTAATCAAAGACGTAGTGCAGTATGCCGACCGCAAAATCCAGGCAACACGTCAAGTGACAGCTCTTTGAATTTTATTAGCTATTCCACTGCCTCTGATTGACGCTCTTACAATCTTCGGGCGCTGCTTTGTTTGACTTCTTGGACGAGGTCGATGAGCAGCGCTTTGAGTTCGTCGAGGAATTGCTTGGCTTGGTATTCGCCACGCTCTATCTGGCGCAGCTTGTACTCCCACTGACCCGTTAGCTCGGCACTTTTGAGCAATTCGTTCTGGATCGTTGCGATGAGCGAGATACCCGTTTCGGTGGCACGCAGACTTTTGCGCTCCTTGCGGATGTATTGCCGGCGTTGCAGCGTTTCGATGATTGCGGCACGGGTAGAGGGTCGGCCGATACCATTCTCTTTGAGCGCTTCACGCAGCTCCTCATCCTTCACTAGCTTACCTGCCGTCTCCATCGCACGCAGCAACGTCGCCTCCGAGTAATACTTCGGCGGACTCGTCACCTTTTCCAGTACCGAGGGTTCGTGCGGCCCTTTCTCTCCCTTACGGAAGCTTGGCAGCGTACGCTCCTCATCAGCTTCGGTCTTAGGCTCCTCATCCTCGTCCGTATTGCTCTCCTTCTGCCAGAGCACACGCCAGCCTTGGTCGAGGATCTCCTTCCCCGTACTTTTAAACTCCACATCGAGCACCAAGCCCATAACGGTCGTTTGGCTAAAGGTACACTCGGGATAGAAGACCCCGATAAAGCGCCTCACCACCAGGTCGTAAACCTTAGCTTCCTCATCAGTGAGTCGCTCGGCACGCTTGCCTGTAGGAATGATGGCGTGGTGGTCGGTTACCTTCTTATTGTCGAATACCTTTTTGCTTTTGGCGAGGGTTTTGCCTTTGAGCGGCTCGGTAAGGAGCGCATAGTCGCTCAGCCCTTCGATAATGGCTGGCAGCTTGGGATAGATATCATCGCTCAGGTAGGTTGTATCGACACGAGGGTAGGTACAGAGCTTCTTTTCGTAGAGGCTCTGTATATACTGTAAGGTATGCTCGGCACTCATGCCATAGCGTTTGTTGCACTCCACCTGCAGGCTAGTGAGGTCGAATAGGCTTGGCGGAAACTCACGCCCCTTCTTCTTGCTCACCGACGTAACTTCGAAAGGCGCCTCGGCAATGGCTTTGGCTTGCTCCTCCGCCTCGTCCAGCTTATTGAATCGCCCTTGCGTGGCATTGAACTGCACCTCCCGATAGAGCGTTTTGAGCTCCCAGTATGTTTCGGGCTTGAACTGCTCGATCTCGAGCTGTCGATTCACTATCAGCGCCAAGGTTGGCGTCTGCACCCTCCCTATCGAAAGCACCTGCTTGTCGCGTCCATACTTGAGTGTATAGAGCCGCGTAGCATTCATCCCCAGCAGCCAGTCGCCGATGGCACGCGCCAAGCCCGCCTCGTAGAGCTTCTGGTAGTTTGCTTCTTCACTTAAGTTCTGAAAGCCCTCCCGAATGGACTCTTCGGTAAGGGACGAGATCCAGAGCCGCTTTACTGGGCAAGTGCAGCCCGCCTTCTGCAACACCCAACGCTGAATGAGCTCCCCTTCTTGACCGGCATCACCACAGTTCACCACCATCTCGGCTTGCTTGACTAGCGACTCGATAACGGCAAACTGCTCTTGGTAGCCACGGTCTTCGATCAGTTTGATGCCGAAGCGAGCTGGTATCATGGGCAGATCGGGCAGCACCCACTGCTTCCAGTAGGATACATAGTCGTGTGGCTCCTTGAGGGTGCAAAGGTGTCCAAAAGTCCAAGTAACGGCATACCCATTGCCCTCCATAAATCCCTTCTGGCTACGGTTTGCACCTAATACGGCTGCTATTTCACGACCTACGCTGGGTTTCTCTGCTATACAAACGATCATAGTACTTTGCTCTTAAGGGGTGAGTAGCGACTTTAACAAACGCCAATGGCTATCCCCGTCTTGCAAATGTACGGATATCTTTGCTTACTTTTGTAATCCGATGCTCAGCTAAGCAGAGAACATCTTGCTAAGTATGCTACCATTATGCACGCCTAGCTTTCGGCATCGGAGCAAGCAGGCAGTTACTTGCATGCTTTACTTTGTATTTTGTTTGGCTACAGCCAAAAAACTTGATTGAAACTGCAAAACGATGAATAAATCTCGCATCATTGTGATAGGCATTGGCCCTGGTAGCCTAGGCGATATCACTCAAGCAGCCATTGCTGCCATCCAATCTGCCCAAGTAGTGGTAGGATATCAATATTACTTCCAATTTATCGAAGCTTACCTCAGGCCCGACACCGTCTGTATTGATAGTGGCATGAAGAAAGAGAGAGAGCGAGCCGAAGAGGCATTCAACTATGCCCTCCAAGGCAAATGCGTAGCGGTAATCAGTTCGGGCGATGCAGGTATCTACGGCATGGCCCCACTCATCTACGAGATGAAACGCATCCGCCAGGCTGATATCGAGATAGAAGTACTGCCCGGAATCAGCGCCTTTCAAAAGGCTGCATCGCTATTGGGAGCCCCCATCGGGCACGACCTCTGCATCATTTCGCTCTCCGATCTGATGACCCCTTGGCTACTGATAGAAAAACGCATCAAAGCGGCAGCGATGGCCGATTTCGTAACGGCTATCTACAACCCCAAAAGTAAGGGACGCTACTGGCAGCTATACCGACTGCAAGAATTGATGCTCGAGGAGCGAGACCCCGCCACCCCAGTAGGCATAGTGCGCCAAGCTGGTAGAGCCGATGAGCAGGTAGAGATAAGCACCCTGGGAGGCTTCGACCCCGAGACGGTCGATATGTTTACGGTACTCATCATAGGCAATTCGCAGAGCTACGAACACGACGGCTGCATCATTACCCCGAGGGGATACTACCGCGAGGAAGAGATCGAAGCCAAGAACCTGGGGCAAGAGATCATGATCAAAAGCTTCAGAAATATCGATGCCGAACTCGAAAGGAAGGATTACCCACTCGATCATAAATGGGCCTTGCTCCATGCTATTCACACAACGGCCGACTTCGAGATGGAGCAGCTACTCTATTCAGACGAGAAGGCGGTGCAACGCATCCACGAAGCCCTCACAAACGGAAGCTGCAAGCAAATCATTACCGATGTCAATATGGCACGGACAGGAATTAGACAAGCTGCCCTCGAACGCCTAGGAGTACAAACACTTTGCTACCTGAGCGACGAGCGTGTGGCCGAAATGGCTCAAGCAAAAGGAATCACTCGTACGCAGGCTGGCATCAGGCTTGCTGTCCAAGATCATCCCGAGGGAGCCCTATTCGTATTTGGCAATGCACCGACTGCTCTGATGGAGCTTGCTCAGCTGGTACGTAAGGGGCAGGCCAAGCCCAGCGGTATCATTGCTGCACCTGTAGGCTTTGTGCATGTACAGGAGTCGAAGCATATGGTAAAGCCCTTCAAAGAGATTCCCAAACTAATCGTTGAAGGGCGCAAAGGAGGAAGCAACCTCGCTGCAACGCTAGTGAATGCTATCTTGAGCCTCGACGATGCCGAACAGCTGAAGCCCGGACGCGATGTCTAAAGACCAGAAACAGACGTTCTATGTACTGGGGATGAGCGACAATGAACAGCCCCAGTTCAGCAATGAGCTAGTAGAGCTTATATCCCAGAGCCAATGCTTTAGTGGGGGAGCTCGGCACCGCGAGATCGTAGCAGAGCTACTCCCCGCCCAGCACGAATGGATAGAGATAACGGTGCCGCTCGACGAGGTATTTGCACAGTACGAAGGCAAAGAGCAGGTGCTCGTCTTTGCTTCGGGCGATCCTTTGTTTTATGGCTTTGCCAATACCCTACTGAAGCGCCTCCCCGATGCCCAAATAAAGGTTTATCCCTACTTCAATTCCATACAGATGCTGGCCCATGCCCTGCTTATCCCCTATCAGGATATGCATATCGTTTCGCTTACGGGCCGACCCTGGCACGAACTCGACAGAGCACTCATAGAACGCAAGAAGAAAATCGCCTTGCTCACCGACAGGAAGCATACCCCCTCGGCCATTGCCGAGCGACTGCTTCACTACGGATACAAGAATTACCGCATGCATATTGGCTGCCGCCTAGGCAATAAGGCCGAAGAGGAAGTGCATACCCTCGATCTGCACGAAGTGGTGGGCAAAGAATTCCCCTTCCCCAACTCGCTATTCCTAATCGACAACAATCGGCAAGAGCTGGCTGCAGCAATGGGGCTAAGAGACGAAGACTTTATGCCCCTCAATGGTCGTCAGCGAATGATCACCAAGTGGCCGATCCGTTTGAGCTCGATCGCCCTACTCGACTTGCATCGTGCCCAAGAGTTTTGGGACGTAGGTTTCTGCACAGGTTCGGTATCGATCGAAGCCAAGCTACGCTTTCCACACTTGCACGTACGGGCCTTCGAGATTCGTCCAGAAGGCGATGAGCTGATGCAAGAAAATAGCCAGCGCATGCAATCCCCTGGCATAGACTATCGGATAGGCGACTTCCTCGAGCAGGATCTAAGCGAGCTCCCACCTTGCGATGCCGTATTCGTAGGAGGGCATGGCGGCAAAATGCCTCAGCTCATCGAAAAGCTAGCTAAGCATCTGAGCCACGAAGCTTGCATCGTTTTCAATGCCGTTTCGGAAGCAAGCAAGGCTAGCTTTGTCAATTCTGCCGAAGAGCAAGGCTTAAGAATCAGTGAATGCATCGAAATGAGGGTGGACGATTACAACCCAATTCAAATACTCAAAGCCGTAAAAGGCAAAGACCGACTATGAAAATAAACAGAATGGGCGTCATTGCCCTCAACAATACGGGGCTAAAGACTGCCATCACTCTTGCCAACGCCTATGATAGAAAAGCGAAGCTATTCTATGTGGGCAAGTCTTTAGATCAAGAGGTCGACACGATGGGACTGGAGGTCCACCTTATCGACAAAATCGCTAGCCTACTTGATCAGGAGTTTGAAGAGTTTGATGCTTGGGTATTCGTAGGTGCTATGGGCATCTGTGTACGCAGCATTGCACCCTACCTGCGAGATAAGCATCACGATCCTGCCGTAGTAAACATAGACAGTACGGGGCGCTATGCAGTATCGGTACTGAGCGGTCACGTAGGAGGCGGAAACACCCTCACCAAAGAGCTTGCCAGTAGCATCGGGGCCGAAGCAGTCATCAGCACGCAGAGCGATCGGACAGGCCTTTGGGCATTGGACACCCTCGCCCAAGAGTACGGATGGGCAGTGCATTGTGCTGGCTCAATGAACGATGCCATCGCAGCGTTCGTAAACCAAGAAAAAACCGCAGTTCTCTTAGAGATAAGAGATAGAGGCACGACTTACCTTGAAAGCAGCTGCCCCGAGCATGTGCAGCTATGCTACCAAGTAGAAGAGATCCCCAGCGATTGCAAGCTGCTACTCGCCGTTTCGCATAGACGTATCGAGTGGCAGGGGGCTATGATACAATACATCCCCAGAATCTTGAGCCTTGGCGTAGGCTGTCGCAAAGCATGCAAGCCCGATGGAGTAGCCAGCTACATCCGCCAGGCAATACTCGATGCGGGATATAGACCCGAAGCTATCGCCAGTATTAGCAGCATCGAACTAAAGAAAGATGAAGCCTTGCTGGCCGATTTGCAGAGAGAGTTCACACCTGCAGAACTAAAGATCTTCACTAGCGAAGAGCTGCAAGGCGTACAGATAGCCAATCCCTCGGCAAAAGTAGAGGAGGTAACTGGCTCGCCCAGCGTAGCAGAGGCCTCGGCTATTCGAGCTGCCGACGAGGGCTTGCTACTCATCGAGAAGCAAAAAGCCATGCTCGAGCCCGACAATCAGTTTACCTATGCCCTAGCCCTCAAGCAGCAGTATCTGCGACGTGGTCATATAGAGATAGTAGGTGCTGGCCCGGGCGATCCCGATCTGATCTCGGTGCGCGGCCGTCAGTTTATCGAGCTGGCAGACCTCATACTCTATGCAGGCAGCTTAGTGCCCATCGAATTGACACACCGAGCCAAGCCAGGTGCCGTAGTAAGGAGCTCGGCCGATATGAACCTCGAAGAGCAGTTTGCCCTCATGCACGAATTTTATCAGAGAGGCCTGCTCGTAGTACGACTCCATACGGGTGACCCATGCATCTATGGGGCTATCCAAGAGCAAATGGCCTACTTCGATCAGTATGGCATGAGCTATCATATCACGCCAGGCATCTCATCATTCCAAGCAGCGGCAGCAGCACTTCGTTCGCAGTTTACCATCCCCGAGAAGACACAGACTATCATCCTTACACGTGGCGAAGGTCGCACGCCTATGCCCGAGAAGGAACAATTAAGACTATTGGCTCGCTCGCGAAGCACTATGTGCATCTTCCTTAGTGCCTCTATAATCGATGATGTGCAGCGACAGCTCTTGGAGGAGTACCCAGCCGATACGCCCGTTGCCGCCTGCTATCACCTCACCTGGCCCGACGAACGGATCTACCGTGGCAAGCTTGAAAACTTGGCCGAGCTGGTCAAGTCGAACGGACTTACTCTCACCACGATGATTGTAGTGGGCGATGCCATAGACAATAGAGAGGGACTATCGAGGCTCTATGCCGACAACTTCAAACACCTCTTCCGCCCGTGATTTTACTCTTTGGAGGTACTACCGAGGGGCGACGAGCCATTGAGGTTTTAGAAGCGGCAGGAAAGCCCTACTACTACTCGACCAAGTCGGCTGAGCAGCAGGTACAGACTCTGCATGGCAAACGCATCAGTGGAGCGATGAGTGCAAAAGAGATCGCAAACTTCTGTCAAGAGCAGGAGATCGCACTCCTAGTAGATGCAGCCCACCCCTTTGCCGAAGAGCTCCATAGCAACATTGCCGAGGCTGCAGAGCAACTTCAGCTAGAGGTAATCAGATACGAACGCATCTATCCGCCTCGAGCCAAAGACATAGTCTGGTGCAAAGACTACCAAAGCGCTTCAGACAGGATGCTCGACGATGGCGTACAGAAGCTATTGATGCTTACTGGACTCAATACAATCGCCAAGCTAAAGCCCTACTGGAGCCAACGCGAAAGTTACTGTCGCATACTCGACAGGCCCTCATCGATCGAGGCTGCAATAGCCCAAGGATACCCCAAAGAACGGCTCCGATTCTTTAAGGAAGGAGACGACGAAGCTCTACTTCGAGAGCTTAGACCAGATGCCATCATCAGCAAAGAAAGTGGCGAATCGGGCTTCTTCGACGAAAAGATCGAAGCAGCTCGCCGGCTTGGCATCGGAATATACGTTGTAGAAAGGCCTGCACTCTCGCCCCATTTCATCCCAGTGAATGGCCCTGTAGGGCTCCGACTGAAAATTCAAGAGCTGCTGCCGCAGTATTTCCCCCAACGGATGGGACTCAGCACAGGAAGTACGGCCACGGCAGCTACAGTGGCTGCACTCGAGCTATTGCTTCATGGGAAGCGCTTGGATCGTGCCTGCTTCGAACTACCTTCGGGAGAAAGCGTATCGCTCCCCATCGAGTCGCTCTCGATAGAGCAGGGAAAAGCTTCCGCTCGGGTATTGAAAAATGCTGGCGACGACCCCGATGTAACCGACGGCATCGAGATAGAGGTTTCACTGAGGCTATGCCCAGAGCATGGAGAGATCCGCTTCGAGGGTGGCGAAGGTGTAGGGCGGGTAACGAAGCCCGGCTTAGGAATAGCAATAGGCGATGCGGCTATCAACGCCAACCCTCGAGCAATGATAAGCCACGAGATCCGCAAACGCTATCCAGCAGGTGGCATCGAGCTATGTATCGCTGTGCCAAAGGGGCGCGAATTGGCTCGAAAGACCTTTAATCCCCGCCTAGGGATCGAAGGAGGGATATCCATTATTGGCACTACGGGCGTAGTGAAGCCCTTCTCTTCCGAGGCTTTTGTGGCATCTATCCGCCAGCAGATCAACGTAGCCGTTGCAGGAGGAGCCAAAGAGTTGGTCATCAACTCGGGAGGAAAAAGCGAGTCTTACCTCCGCCAATACTTCGAGCAGATCCCTTCGCATAGCTTCGTGCAGTATGGCAATTTCGTTGGCGAAACACTTAGCGCCATAGCCGAATACAAAGAGATCGAACGGGTACACCTAGGCATCATGATAGGCAAAGCGGTGAAGCTAGCCGAAGGCAAGCTTGACACGCACAGCAAGCATACGGTGATGAACAAGGGATTTCTAATCAGTATGGCCAAGAAGGCGGGCTGTACTGAAGCTTGCCAGCAAGTAATAGCAGAGATGAACCTAGCTCGGCAGCTCTGGAACGAACTTGACAAGGCAGACCTCGACAAACTCATGCATGCCCTCTGCCAAGCATGCCATGAAGCGAGCAAAAGACTAGTGCACAAAGCCCATCTAAGGCTGATATTAATTAATGAAGTGGGTGAGATGGCCTATCAATACAGTGACGTATGCTAGAGCCTTAGGATTTGCTTCAGCTCTTGCGTTGAAAGAAGCGATTGCTCAGGTAGCGCTCGAGCTGCGGAGCGTAAACCAATAAGCAAACAGAAAGCAGGATCATGGCAATGCCCATTGCTCCCGAACTTTTGAGACTTTCTCCAAAGACTAATACCCCTATGATTACCGAAGTGAGTGGCTCCATGGCACCCAATGCAGAAACCAGAGTCGAGCCTACTCGGCGTGCAGCATATACCAAAGCTAAATTCGAAACCACCGTAGGCAGCAATGCCAATAGCAGCACATTGATCCACGAACGCAGATTTTGGGGAAAATCGATGCGACCATCGCTTAGCAAAGCATAAAGCAAGCTAAATGCAGCAGCCATCAGCATAACGTAGGCGCTCAGTTTAGCTCCTAGCATATTTCGCACCATACTCTTGCCCACATAAACAATGTATAGTGCAAAAGAGATGGCAGAAATACAAACGATAACGAAAGGCCAGAAAGCCACCTTCGGACTCGAACCCACCAAGCCCATCAGCAGCGCCACACCGACAATCGCCATGGCTATAGCTAGCGAAGGTAATGCCCGCAACCGCTCTTTGAAGAAGATGCTCATGATAAGCATTACAAAGAGTGGATATAGAAAGTGTATCGTGGTAGCTACCCCACTCGCCATATAGGCATAGGCCCAAAAGAGAAAGAAGGCCGAGCCAAAGTAGAGCAAGCCCAATAGAGCAAGCGGAGGGAGTTCCCTACGATTGACGGTGATAGGATTGCGCCTTGCTTTGAGCAGTAGCATAAAGAACAGTGCTGCAAAGAAAAAACGAAAGAATAGCACCGACTTAAATGAGACCCCAGCCCCTGTAAGCGGAAGGGTGAATAGTGGGATGAGGCCAAAAGTGGACGAAGAGAGAATCGCCACCAATAGACCTTCTGTACGCTTGCTTAGTGCCACAGATTTCTTTGAAATATAAGGGTGATTGACATGAGTAGAAAGCCACTATATACCGATTAGACCGAAGTTACTACTCCGGTCTAATCACATTATAAGTACATTATAAGTACATTATAATTACATTATAAGCACATTATACGATACTAAGAACGCTAGCTCTTGAGTAAGTAGTCGCAGTAAACTAGCCGTTCATTGAGGCCAAAAACTCCAGATTGCTTTCGGTCATTTCCATGCGCTTGCGCACTTCTTCCATGGCCTCTATGGGGTTCATATCGCTCAGGTACTTGCGCAACACCCACATCCTCCTTAGCGTAGCCTCTTCTTGCAAGAGGTCATCGCGGCGTGTGCTACTTGCTACAATATCTACAGCAGGATAGATGCGCTTGTTCGATAGACGGCGATCGAGCTGTAGCTCCATATTGCCTGTACCCTTAAACTCCTCGAAGATCACTTCGTCCATCTTCGAGCCGGTCTCGGTGAGAGCAGTAGCTAAGATTGTAAGGCTACCACCATGCTCGATATTTCGGGCAGCACCAAAGAAGCGTTTAGGCTTTTGCAGGGCATTGGCATCCACACCACCCGAGAGCACCTTGCCCGAAGCTGGCTGAACCGTGTTGTAGGCACGAGCCAGGCGAGTAATCGAGTCGAGCAAAATAACCACATCGTGCCCACACTCTACCATGCGCTTTGCTTTGTTGAGTACAATATCGGCGATCTTGACGTGTCGTTCGGCTGGTTCGTCGAAGGTCGATGCGATCACTTCTGCATTGACACTACGAGCCATATCCGTTACCTCTTCTGGTCTTTCGTCTATGAGCAAGATGATCATATAGACCTCGGGGTGATTGGCCGCAATAGCGTTTGCAATATTCTTTAGCAGCACCGTTTTACCAGTTTTTGGCTGGGCTACGATCAAGCCACGTTGCCCCTTACCAATGGGTGCAAAGAGATCGACTATGCGCACAGCTACTTTATCTTCAACTGCCCGAACGCTTGGAGCTTCGAGATTGAATTTTTCTTCGGGGAAGAGAGGGGTCAAGTGATCGAATGGTACTCTATCTCTCACCTCTTCGGGACTACGTCCGTTGATACGCTTAGCCTTTACAAAGGGGAAGAACTTCTCGCCATCACGAGGTGGACGGATACTACCTTCTACCACATCGCCAGTCTTCAAGCCATTTTGCTTGATCTGGTGTTGTGAGATATACACATCGTCGGGTGATGAGAGGTAATTATAGTCTGCCGAGCGTAAAAACCCGTAACCATCTGGCATAATCTCCAATACACCTACACAATCCAAGATACCCTCAAAGTCGTAGGCTTGATTCTGTCTGTTTTGCTGGTTATTTCCTTTGTTTGAATTATCAGCTTTGGCAGGTTCTACCTTTGCTATAGCTTGCTTCACTCGTGGCTGAGCTAGCGACTTAGCTGTATTGGACAATGTGTCATTGGGCGTATTAGGCCTAGTCTTTACCTGTACGCTTTTCATCACGTCTGTAAGCAAAGGTTTGGCATCTTTATGTTTAAACACAATTTGTGTAGGAGCTTTTTCTTCTTCGCCAGCTTCTGGTTTCGTATCCTTCTCGGCTTTATTTGTATTAGCTTCCTCGGCCTTAGCTTCAGAGTTATCTTTTGCCTCCTTGGGTTCAGCTTTCTTTGCCTCTACTTTCTTTGGCTCATCTTTAGTACTCTCCTTTTTATCGGCAGTCTCCTTCTTAGCCTTATCTTCCTCTTCCTTATTAGACTTCGAGTTGGTCTTTTCAGGCTTATCACTCTTTACAGGCTCTTCAGTTTTCTTGGCTGTGGGAGTAGGCTTTTCATCTTTTTCTTGGGCTTTTGCAGCTTTGCTAGACGATTTTTCCTGTGCATGCTCTTCGGCTGCAAGTTCAACCAACACCTTGCCTTCGGCTTTCACCTCGCTAATCTCTTTTTCATCTTTACGTGGGCGTCCTCTACGAGGCTTTTCTGGCTCATCTTCTTTGTCTGCCTTTGTATCGGCGGTCGACTTCGATTTCTCGGCTGCAGCTTTGTTGGCATTGCTATCGTCAGCTTCCTTCTTATTTGTTTTATTGGCAGGAGTAGCTTTGTCGCTCGTTTTCCTTTCTGCGTTTACACGTGGTCTTTTTGCACGAGCTTCCACTGCACCGCTAGCTTGTACTGCAGCTTGATGATCCAGTATACTATAGATGAGCGTCTCTTTCGATTGCGACGAGGGGTTTGGTAATTGTAATTCTTTAGCTATTGCAGTTAATTCTGAATCGTTCATAGCGTCCAGATCTGCGAAACTGTACTGTTGCATTAGATTGTATTTGTGTTGGAGTCTACATGTTCATCCTACTCCTTATCGGCTTCTTACAGAAATCTTTTACTCGATCTTCTGCTCTACGTACTATTTTAGACAAATAAGAAGAAACGATTGACTAATGAGTAGTGATAGGTAGACTTGCGTTGAATTTGCAAGTGAGTGTGAAAATGATTTTGATAGAAACATCGAATTAAAAGCCCAAATTTAGACTCACATATCATTTCTATCCGTTGCAAAGATACTTCATTTTTTCGAAAGTCAATCAATTAGCCTACAATATTCTCTGTTTTTTTGATGATCATAGAGGCTTAAAGTGCATATAGAATAATGAAAGAAGCAAAAAAGGACTTGGCACCCCCTCACTTACCATCATGGTAAGAATAAGGTTCTGCCACGTCCTCCTTCATATACAATGAGCGTATCGAACATCTAATCATCTACGCCCAAGAAAAGCCCAAACACGTATCCATAGGATACGAGCGAGCCAGCTTTTGCTCTATTTTGCTATTTCTTTCCTTGTGCAGCAACAGCAGCCATCAGTTTGGCTATCTCATCGGCGTCGCCTAAGGATCTATCTGATTGTAGTTTCAGATTATCATCAAATTCGAATACATATGGAATCGCCGTCGGCAAATTGAGGCTTAGGATATCTGCATCGGAAATGCCCTTTAGCATCTTAATAATACCACGGAGGCTATTGCCATGAGCCACCACTAGGATGTCATCGTGCTGTTTGAGTGATTGGAAAATAGTACCCTCCCAATAAGGCAAGATTCGATCTACTGTATCTTTAAGCGATTCGGTAAGCGGGAGCAATGCAGGATCGATTGCCTTATAACGCGAATCCATCAATGGAGAACGAGGGTCATTTTTCTCGAGCGGCATAGGAGGCACATCGTAGCTACGACGCCAAATAAGCACTTGCTCCTCGCCATACTCGGCGGCAGTCTCAGCTTTATTCAACCCTTGTAGCATGCCGTAGTGTTTTTCGTTGAGGCGCCAATCTTTCTCTACTGGTATCCAATCTAGATCCATTTGGTCTAGCACTTCATTCAAGGTTTTAACGGCTCTTTTGAGGTACGAGGTAAAAGCTTGTGTAAAAAAGAAGCCCTCTTCTTTGAGCAGAGCTCCTGCTTTCTTGGCCTCCTCTACCCCTTTTGTAGTGAGATCTACATCGGTCCAGCCTGTAAAGCGATTTTCTTTATTCCACTTGCTTTCACCGTGACGTAATAATACAACTCTTTTCATAGTTTTTGAAGTAATCGATTAATGCTATGGAGCAGCTATGGAACTTTTTGGCCCACATTTGCCCAATTTAGCGCTGCAAAGATACAGAAATACTGCACAATGCCGAATATCATACTATAAAATGTATAGAAGGCTGAAATAGATGTATGAGTAAAATCCCTATATTTGCATAAGACAAACCCTAGTTTGACCAAGCTATATGGCAAGAATGGCTCCACTTTACGAACATTCTATTATTCATCTGCTTTTGCAAAGAAACAAATCATAAACCCACATTGCACATGAAACTCAACATTTCCAACCACCTTATATGCTTCATTGTAGCTGCAATGAGCATTATCCCAATGACGGCTCAAAACAAGAACAAAGCTGCTAATACACTCATCGAAACGCCAGTCCCACAGCGGGCTCCTGGCCAGAAGGACGTATTGGCTCTGAGGCATGCTCCGATCCCAACCGTGCGGGTGGGTTTCATTGGCATGGGAATGAGAGGACCAGGAGCCGTCGAACGCTTTATGCACTTAGAGGGCGTGGAGGTAAAGGCTATTTGTGATTTGTATCCCGAAAGAGTTGAGCTAGGACAGCAAAAGCTGACAAAGTATGGTAAAGAAAGAGCAAGCTCATACAGCGGCGAAGAAGGCTGGAAGCAACTTTGCCAAAGGAAAGATATCGACTTGGTTTACATCATCACACCATGGCTACACCACGTACCCATGGCTCTTTATGCCATGCAGCAAGGCAAGCATGTAGCGATGGAAGTGCCTGCAGCTATGAGTATCAAAGACTGCTGGGCTCTGGTCGATATGGCAGAGAAAACTCAAAGGCACTGTATGATGCTCGAAAACTGCTGCTACGACTTCTTCGAAATGGCAACCCTAAACATGGCTCAGCAGAATGTATTTGGCGAAGTAATGCACGTAGAGGGGGCATACATCCATGATTTGCGCAAATTCTGCTTCGACTCGGAAGACGAAGGGGGCTACCAAGGATATTGGCGACTCAGATACAACGAAAAGCACAATGGCAACCCCTACCCAACCCACGGACTGGGGCCTGTGTGCCAAATACTAAACATACATCGTGGCGACAAGATGAACTACCTCGTATCTATGTCGAGCGACGAGAAAGCTCTCAGCGAATATGCAGCCGAACGCTTCGGCCCCGAGTCTCCCCAAGCCAAAACGAATTATACCAAAGGAGACATGAGTACAACGCTCATTCGCACGCAAAAAGGCAAGACCATCATGATTCAGCACAACATCAGCTCGCCACGCCCCTACAGCCGCTTGCATACCATAGTAGGCACGAAAGGATTTGCTCAGAAGTATCCCGTTCAGACGATAGCCCTCGATCCAGATGCACACCATCCGCTATCGGGTACAGCCTTCGTCGAATTTATGGACAAGTGGCAGCATCCGCTCTCGAAAGAGATAGGCGAGAAAGCCCGTCAAGTAGGTGGTCATGGTGGCATGGACTTTATTATGGACTACCGCCTCATCTATTGCCTCCGAAATGGTTTAGCACTCGATCAGGATGTATACGATGCAGCCGAGTGGTCGAGCTTGGTTGAGCTTACAGAGATTTCAGTCAATAATCTGAGCTGCCCTGTTGCAATTCCAGACTTCACACGTGGTGCATGGGATAAGCTAAAGGGATTTAAACTAGAGCAAAAAGCCGAATAGTGCGAGTACATATGGAGGATCTAAAAACGATTGCAGAACATTTTCAGCTCGAATCTGATGTACAAAGCATCATTCCTTTAGGAGCAGGCTTTATAAACGACACATACATAGTAAGTGCGGGCACCAAACGGTATGTCCTGCAACGAAAAAACCCAGCAATCTTCAAATATGTGCCCGCAATGCTTGAAAACACAAGTCGAGTAAGCAAGCACTTACAGTATAAATACATTGCCCTAGGAGCCGATCCCAAGCAGCACACACTGATATTATGCCCAAACAAAGATGGCACATTGTACTATCAAGATAGTGAAGGGGCATATTGGTCTGCTTCGGACTACATCGAAAACAGTAGAAGCTACGAACGAGCCGACACGGCTCAGATAGCGTATAAAGGCGGAGCGGGAATTGGGCAGTTTCAAGCCATGCTTGCCGACTTCCACGGCGAGCTCCACGATACGCTTCCAGGATTTCACGACATTCGATTCCGCTTCGAACAGTGGGATAATACCCTTCGAAAAGATCCACTACAGAGAAAGAAGGACTTGCTCGAAGAAATAGATTGGATAGAGAGTCGACGAGTAGAGATCTTGGCATTTAAGGAGCTGATTGAAAACGGAACAATCCCGAAGCGAATCGCCCACAACGACACAAAGATTAGCAATATGCTTTTCGACGAAGCGGGCGAATTCATGGCGATGATCGACCTCGACACGCTACTTTCGTCGACGGTACTCTATGACTACGGCGATTCGATACGCTCCTACACCAATACCGGAGCTGAAGATGACCCCGAGCCAAGCCGTGTAAGTATGAGTATGATGTTTTTCGAAGCCTTTACGGCTGGTTATCTATCGGAGGCGAAGCATTTCCTTAGCCCCATAGAGACCGAACATCTATACACTGCTGCACGCTACATCACATTCGAACAAGTATTGCGTTTCTTGATGGACTATATCGATGGCGATAAGTACTACAAGATTGCCTATGCCGAGCACAATCTTGTTCGAGCTAGAGCACAGCACAAACTACTCTGTTCGATCGAGAGCAAAGAGCAGGAGATGAAAGCCGTCATCGAAAAACTATTGCAAAGGCAGTAATTATCGCTAGGAATAGATGAATTTCTAGCATCTTTTTTCGGAAAAGTATTGCAGAATTCAAAATAATACTCTACTTTTGCATCCACGAATTCACCAATACACATGCGCCCGGATGGCGGAATTGGTAGACGCGTTGGTCTCAAACACCAATGAATGAAAGTTCGTGCCGGTTCGATCCCGGCTCCGGGCACAAATCTCACCCTAAGCGCCTATAAGCTCTCCTAGAGCTTATAGGCGCTTTCTTTATTACACTATACATACTATAACTTGTGGAATGGCTACCGCCAGATCGAGCCTTAGACTACGCAAGATTTTCATCCCTATGGAAATAAGTTGCCAAGCTGATGGAAATAAGTTGCCAAGCTGATGGAAATGTACAAACATAACTCGAAGGAATAAAAGCATAGGTAAAGAAGAGCTGTCAAAGCCCTTGTAAGCGGTGCAATTAGCTAGTGTCTGCTCTCAAGATCTATCCAATCAGCGAATAGGTTCGTATCGCACAAAGGCCTCGATGGCTTCGTATGAAGCTAGCCCCAAACGTTCGTAGAGCAAGGCTGTCGCTTTGTTGCGATCTTCGGCACGCTGCCAAAACAAGCGTTCATCATCGCCCAAGAAGGGCGCCGACTCCATCTGGGATTGATGCTTCAGTATAGCAGCTCGTTTTGCACGCAGCTCCTCGGGGCTCATTGGCACAGCCATCTGTATATAATCCATCTCCCACTCGGCCCAAGCACCCCTATACATCCACACCCTACATCCGTTTCTAAACCAAGACTCTTCCTTTATCTGATCGATAGCAGCCAAAGCAGCATTGAGACAAACTTTGTGCGTGCCGTGTGGATCGGCCAAATCGCCCGCCACAAAGATCTGATGAGGCTTGATGGAGAGAATAAAGTCGAGCATAATACGAACATCCTCCTCGCCTAGGGGATTCTTACGCACCAAACCAGTTTCATAGAATGGCAAGTCGAGGAAATGGATACATTCCATTGGGATACTCAGAGCTCGGGCAGCCGTTCGAGCTTCCTCGCGACGAATAGTTCCTTTCAAAAAGCTCACATCGTCTCGCTCTGCTTCTCCTTCTTTCTTATTCTTCTGAAGGAATTGAATCAGAGCTTGAGCCTGCTCAGTAAGCTCCTTGTAATCGGCACCAAATCTGTCGGCAACATTTCGCAACACCGACACATAGCGAATCACCTCTTCATCGGCTACTGCAATATTGCCCGAAGTTTGATAAGCAACATGTACTTCGTGTCCCTGCTGCACCAATTTGCGCAAGGTACCACCCATCGAAATAACGTCATCATCGGGGTGAGGACTAAAGACTATCACTCGCTTTGGGTGTGGCTCGGCTCGCTCTGGTCTATTGCTATCATCGGCATTGGGTTTTCCCCCTGGCCAACCAGTAATGGTGTGTTGTATATCGTTGAACAGCTTGATATTCACCTCGTAGGCCGAGCCATAAAGAGCAAGCAGCTCACCCAATCCGTTCTCGGAATAGTCTTTGTTGGTAAGCTTAAGGATTGGCTTATTGCTTATGGCACAGAGCCACACCACCGCACGGCGTATAAGCTGCTTATTCCACTCACAGCTTGTAACCAACCAAGGCCGATTGATACGCGTA
>CAZHWP010000046.1:0-19244 GCA_964535945.1 uncultured Porphyromonas sp. | reverse complement strand
AGAGAAAGGAGAAATCAGAAGCCTATCAAGTAAGCCGTAGCGATTATTTCCGAAAGCATATCGACTTAGGGGGCAGCTACAGGTTGGCTAGCCTCCTATTCGTTTGTTTGCTCTCGTTCTTGGATGTAGGAGAGTCTGCATGCAGGTCTCTTACTGCTTGGCGCCAGCTTTTTTTCTGATCTCGATGCGATACTTCTTCTCGGCTATTTCAATGATCTTGTCGTTTAGAAGATTGCGAAGCTTCTCCTTCCTTAACTCTTCTTTTAAATCTAAGATCTCTTGCTGAAGTGCTTCGAGATTGACGTCGTTTGCTTTCTTCATACTACTTTGAGGCTTTTTGTGAGCGTATATTCGACCATTTTCGTTCTCAAAGTTAACAATCCAAGATCTAATAGTAGATGGATTGAGAGGTAATTTACTAAAAGTACGTATCCTATCGGCGCCGTACCCGGTCTGTTGATAAATTTCAATAACCTGAGCGTAGTACTTTTTTCGTTTCTTAGTGTGCAAAAATTTCATGTTTAATCACTATTGTGAGTCAACCTTTTTCAGACTAAGACATTGCTCCCAAGACTTCTCGTAAAGATGTGATTTTGGCAAACACCCCAAAGAGCATGCTGATCAGATGATCTTTGGTAGTAAAACGCTTCACATAGTAGTCTGCCTTGTGCTTTTGAGCGTTTCTTGAGATTATTCTGTTGTCAATTAAGGAAATCAGCTGTCCGAAAACGGATTGACCGAAAAAATGTATATTTTTGCTCATAGTAGTTTTATGTTGTCGTGAACCCAAAGCTACTAAAAAAGTGTAGGGATGAAAATCATTTTTTCATCCCTACACTTTCACCCATTTTTTTTTATCGGACAATAGTGATTTGAAATGAAAAAAACAGTTCTCTTATGTAGTTTCTTTTTCTTGATGCTGCTCAATGCGAAGAATGCATTCGCTCAATCTACCGTGGATAGCGCGCGCTATCATTGTATCTACAAGTATACACGCTCATGCGAAGATGCCGGTCAGAACCAGGCGCATGACCTCTATCTGATGCTCCAAGTGGGGCATAAAATCACCTCTTGCATGGATTATGCTCTCTATCAACTAGACTCTGTGCAACGTACTCCTACAAGCACAAAAGAGGAAAAAGATCAGAAATGGAGAGCATACCTTAAAATCCGAGATTTCTTCGATCCAATAGTTCAACGTACAATTGGTGGCGACCTGAGCGTTTTTGATCAATTGGCTATTGAGCGCTATCGCTACAGCGAGCCTCTCTCTGCCATCAGATGGGAGATGGGAGAAGCTATAGACAGCATAGCTGGGTATCAATGTCAAGAAGCTTTTTGCGACTATGGTGGGCAACGATGGCGCGTGTTTTTTTGCCCAGAAATTTCTGTTGATGCTGGTCCATGGAAGCTCTGCGGACTACCAGGCTTGGTAATGTGGGCAGAAAACACCGATAAGAGCCATGTATTTGAACTCATCGGCTTACAGAAGAGCAATGCCACTATATACGAGCCAGAACGCAAGAGCGCCATTGCAGCGACCAGAGATGAATTTGTGAAGAATAAAAATATCTACGAGCAAAACCCAGAGACTTTCACGGCTCAGCTATCGCCTGGTGCTATTAGGGATGTTACCGTCATAGAGGGGCAAACTCTCATCAATGGTGTTCACTTAAGAAAACCAACGTTTAGATGTGCT
Organism: uncultured Porphyromonas sp.; assembly: GCA_964535945.1. Lineage (GTDB taxonomy): Bacteria > Bacteroidota > Bacteroidia > Bacteroidales > Porphyromonadaceae > Porphyromonas. Next base: position 17,545 of record CAZHWP010000046.1, on the reverse strand, counting down.
GCACTCGAAAGATAAGTTTCGTTTTGTTGCTTTGCTGCTTTTGCATTCTTTCGGTAGTAGCGCAGAGCACTCATACGTTACTGCAAGGACTTGTGTCGGATAGGGAGACAGGACTCCCTATCGAGCAAGCCATCGTAAAGGTCTATGATAGCAAGAATAGGATCCTCTCCTTTGCAATGACCAATGCCCAAGGCACATTTTCCCTGTCCTATGCCGAGCCAAACGAAAACCAAAAGCTTCGCATTGAAATATCCCACCTAGCCTATCGTGCTGAGCAAAAGCAACTCGATGCCTTAAGAAACTACCGCTTTGACCTTACTCCTAAAGAAACAACACTGAAGGAGGTTGTCGTATCAGCACCAGTACTCCGAGTGCGTGGAGATACGCTACGTGTCATGACCGATCGCTTCAAAGGTAAGAGCGATCATACGGTAGAGGATGTGCTCAAACGTATCCCAGGCATACAAGTGGCAGAATCGGGCGCAATCTCTTATCAAGGGCGTGCCATCAACGACTTCTATATCGAAGGAATGGATCTAATGGGAGGATCATACAATGTTGCCACGCGCAACTTAGAAGCCGATATGATCAACTCCGTAGAAATCATCGAGAACCACCAACGCATGGCGCAGAAGCGTGGCAAAGAAATATCCGACAATGTGGCGCTGAACCTGAAACTATCGAAGAAAGCAAAGTTAAGACCCGCCTTTGCCCTCAGCGGAGGATACGGCTATGCAGAAGGACCAGAGTATAGTGCTGGCATATTGGGAATGCTGTTTAACCCCAAGTTTCAGACCCTAAGTACCATTAAGATGGCAAACTCTGGCGAACAAATAGCTCAGGAGCTGAAAAGACATTTTTCGGACTTGAGCCCTCTTTCGTCCATAGCCGATGAATGGATTTCGGGTAGTACAGCAGCTTATCTCCCTATTCCCAAAGAGAGGTATATCACAGGACAAGACTTCTTGGTGGGATCCAATGCCGTTACTAAATTGGGCTCGCATGCTACCTTACGCTTGAATGCCAGTTTTTTTCGAGACGAAGATCGCTTTGCATTCGATCGCTCGCGTATCTTCTATACGCCTACAGGCGAAGTGCTGATCGAAGAGAATCGTCAGTTTCGTGAAGACAAAAAACAGGTTGAGCTCTCAGCCAACTACATACTCAATAGCCCAAACGTGTATTTTACGAATGTATTCCAAGGTAAAGGCCTATTTGCAGACAACAAATTCCGCCTCCAGACCCCTTCGTTCATGGAAGAATCTCTACAGCGCAAAAGCTATTCATTCCAAAACAAGAGCGAATATTCGAAGTACAAGAACGGAGAGGCATTCAAGATGTCTCTGTATGTAGGGTATGCTAGCTCTCCTGAGAGCGTTCTGGGACTTCTGAGCTCCGAACCTCTGCCTCATCTGCAGCGACTGCATGGAGAGAAAGCCCAAATCAAAGCCTGGGCACTCTGGGAGAAACCACTGGCGAAAAATCACAGACTTCGATTGGGAACGGATCTTTCTTATGATTACGACGAATTAACAAGTTTCAGAGAATGGGGTGCAGAAGTTTCTCAAAATGATCTTGCCACTAAACGTTTGCTGGCTACTGCTCAACTAGGATATAAGTACAACAATCATGCACAAGGTGTACTCTTTGGCATACAGTTTCCAGTAGGTGTCAATGCCCTTTTTATTTCGGATAAGATCAATGTTCTAGCTAAGGATACTTTCCTAAAACCGATATTCGGAGCAGAAAGTAGTATTGACTATATCCTCACACCTCGCATCCGTCTATTTGGTAGGGCATCTCACTCCAAGAGATTCGGGTCTCTATCTAGTTTCGTTAGCTCACCCATTCAGATGGATTACGTCCATTTCAAAACTGGTGGAACTGTTTGGCAAGAGCAAACGCAGGATCTGCTCTCTTTAGGAGTCAACTTTAAGAATCCACTCAAGTTCTTTTTTGCGCACATAGAGGCTCAGATCGGACGAACAAAGAGTAACACCTCTGTCAAAGAGCAGATTGAGATGACAGCACTCCAGTCTACTTTTGTAGACACACCCTCGTCAATAATGTATTCAAATCTCGGTGCCTCGATAGATTACTATTATAGGCCATTAGCTTCTAAGTTTATACTTCAAGGAAACATTGGAAGGAACAAGTCTGCTGTGATTCACCAAGACGAGACCTTGCAGGTACTCACAGAAAATTTCGCTCTGAGTGGAAAGATCCTCTGTAGACCGCTCAAATGGATGGAGCTGTCACTAAACGGGGAGCTATCGGCTAGCAAATGGAAGATTTCGAAGAGACCAATCAATATGACCGATCAAGTTTGGGGTGCTCAACTGGCTCTATTTCCAGGTAGCCAAATAGCAATTACGACAGCAGTGAAATGGAACAACCGTCATATGCTGCAAGACACAAAAATACGTGGAGACTTCTATTCTATGTCCATAAAAAAGACAAGCAAGCATTGGATCGGTACACTAAGCTTTATCTACTCCGACCCAAGTGAGTTTCGAATCCTTTCTCTGACAGATGCTACTGCGACTTACTCGCAATACAATCTGAAAGCATATAGCCTCTCACTGGCATTTCAATATCGCTTTTAGTGAAAGTGGGCTTTTGGTCGAAGTCTGGTAGCGCTTTTCTCTTGATCTCGCTGTTTGTAGGCGATCGGGGTATTTTGTAACTTTGTGGGCAAGGGAACTGCGCCCAGACTATTGCAAGTAATTTGTTGTGAAAGCTCGCAATAAATATGCACTTATACAGAAACTCTAATACAAAAAATACAATGTCAATTCTTACTCAATTAACAAGAAAGAAACTCGTACTCGTCTTCGTGGGTTACTGCGTTGCAACGCTCACAGTGGCGGCAATGATGTACTATCTTACGTCCAACAAGCTCAGCTTTTTAGAGCATGTTGGGGCCTATTCGCCCGTTGGGGTGTTCATCGCTCTGCAAGGCTTCTACGAAAGAGAAAGGAGAAATCAGAAGCCTATCAAGTAAGCCGTAGCGATTATTTCCGAAATTATATCGACTTAGGGGGCAGCTACAGATTGGCTTGCTCCCTATTCGTTTGTTTGCTCTCGCTCTTGGATGTATGGGAGTTGCTCTACCTGCTCGAATAGCTCGAATAGCTCGTCTTGGGTATTGGCTCGTAGCATGGCCACACGCAGTGGCTTGAAGTTGGGGATACCTTTGAAGATCGGGCTGATGGCAAGGTGGCGGCGGGTATGCAGTATACCCCGTCGCTCGTCGAGCTTCTGGATGTTATTGAGGGTTTGCTGGCGTAGTATATCGAGGTAGTAGGCAAAGGGTCGTTTGGCAAGGACTTTGCCCTGCTCGAGGTAATGCTTCATCTCTTCGAATATCCACGGCTGCCCGATGGATGCTCGGCCCACCATGACGGCATCGACTCCATAGCGGTCGAAGGCTTGGCGGGCCTCCTCGGCTGTGCAGATATCACCATTGCCTATGATCGGTATCTGCATGCGGGGGTTCGACTTTACTTGGCCTATGAGCGTCCAGTCTGCCGTGCCAGTGTACATCTGCGAGCGTGTGCGTCCGTGAATGCTTAGGGCAGCGATGCCACAGTCTTGGAGCTGCTCGGCTAGATCTACTATGATCTTGGAGTGCTCATCCCAGCCGAGTCGAGTTTTTACCGTTACAGGCACTCTCAGAGCCTCTACCACATGGCGAGTGATCTCGAGCATCAGCTCGGGGGTACGTAGCATGCCACTACCAGCACCTTTGCCAGCCACCCGTTTTACCGGACAGCCAAAGTTTATATCCACCACATCGGCGCCTGCCTCTTGGCAGATAAGTGCAGCCTGCACCATGGGTTCTACTTCGCGGCCGTAGATCTGCATGGCTACGGGACGTTCCTCTTCGTTGATCTGTAGCTTGCGCAGGGTGCCAGCCACATCTCGTATCAGAGCATCTGCACTCAGGAATTCGCTATAGACCATATCAGCCCCGAAGCGCCTACACATAAGTCGGAAGGCGGCATCGGTTACGTCTTCCATGGGAGCCAATAAGAGTGGCTCCTTGCCGAGGTCAATGTTAGCTATGCGCATACTTTTCGTCGAGCAAGGTCTTGGCTCTGTCGAGTGCTTTGTAGATATCGGCACAGACATTGTCTGCCCCTACCTGGCTCACGATCCCCGCCTGAGCAAGTGTCTCTTTGAGCTCAGGTGCTACTCCAGAGAGTATGATCGTAGTATGTTCCTTGTGGCTCATCGTGATGAGGTTGCCGAGGTTGTATAGCCCTGTAGAGTCCATGAATGGTACCCGTCGCATACGTATGATTCGTAGGAAGGGACGTTCGCGTAGGGTAGCCATCGTCTCTTCAAACTTATTGGCAATGCCAAAGAAATAGGGGCCTTCGATTTCGTACACCTCCACCCCTTTGGGTACGGATAGCACTTCGTTTTCTCGTAGTATCTCATCTACCACACCCACGTTCACTTCGTCGGTAGCCACCGTAATGCGGGTGCTTTCGCTCACACGCTTCATGAATAGGAGCATGGCAAGCAATAGTCCGATCTCGATGGCGATGGTGAGGTCTAATACGACCGTCAGTAGGAAGGTTACGAGCATTACTAAGGCATCGCTGCGAGGGCCTTTGGCAATGTTGAGCACTGAACGCCAGCCACTCATATTGTAGGAGACAATGATCAGTACCCCAGCTAGGCAAGCCATGGGGATATAAGAGGTAAGGGGCCCTAGGAAAAGCAGTATGAGCAGCAATACGATGGCGTGGATGATACCAGCTATAGGGGTGCGACCACCATTGTTGACGTTGGTCATGGTGCGTGCTATGGCACCTGTTACGGGTATTCCACCAAAGAAGGGTACTACCAGATTGGCTGCTCCCTGAGCTATCAGCTCGGTATTGCTGTGGTGCTTATTGCCCGTTACCCCATCGGCCACACTAGCCGAGAGTAGCGACTCGATGGCACCGAGCAGGGCGATGGTAAATGCCGAGGGAAATAGCAGACGAACGCTATCTAGGTTGATGGGGATGGTCTCAGGCTTGGGTAGCTCTGCCGTGATGGTGAAGCGGTCGCCAATCGTCTCGAAGATATTGAACCCGAAATAGCGCACTACATAAGCTACGATGGTGAGCAGTACGATGGCGATGAGTGAGCCGGGGATTCGTTTGCTAAATCGTGGGCTAAACCAGATGATCAGTAGGCTAGCAATTCCCATCACAAGAGCCCAAATATTCATCGAGCTGAAGTTTTGGAAGTAGGCCATCCACTTGCCGAAGAAGTCGCCAGGCAGATTGGCTATACCCAGACCAAAGAGGTCGTTCATCTGCGTAGAGAAGATGGTGATAGCAATACCTGCTGTAAAGCCTATTACAATGGGGTAGGGAATAAACTTGATGAGGGTGCCCAAGCGCAGAAAGCCCATCAGCAGAAGCAGTACCCCTGCTATGGCGGTGGCTATCATAAGCCCTTCGATACCAAAGCGCTGGATGATGCCATAGACGATTACAATAAAAGCCCCAGTAGGGCCACCGATCTGTACCGACGAGCCCCCTAAGAGCGATACCAAGAAGCCGCCGATGATGGCGGTGATAAGGCCTACCTGGGGAGAGACTCCGCTGGCTATACCGAAAGCAATGGCTAGGGGTAGGGCAACGATCCCCACGATGATCCCTGCCATGATATCGGCACTAAGTTTCTGTTTGTTGTAATCTTTGAGTGTTTCGAGGATTTTGGGCTTGAAGTCGATCAGCCCCATCAGTCTTTTCATTGCTATGCTAGTAAATTGTATCTCTTAATGAGCGCTTTAGAATCGAAAAAGCGCAGACAAAGATAGTCAAAATATAGGCGATTTGCCATTTCTTGACTACTTCGTCTGCGCTCGATGGAAACTGTCGGCCTCTATATGAATGCTAGCTTAATGGCGCATTCTTATTGGAGGCTCAAGGGTGTAGGTCTCCTTTGGTAGGTCTACAACAACTCTCTCTCGATATCTTTGAAATAGCGATAGGTGCCTACTCGTAGCTCTTCACAGGCAGCTTCATCGCACACGATGATCCCTTTGGGGTGCATCTGCAGAGCTGAAACTGTGTACATGTGGTTTACGCCACCTTCGATAGCCTGATGTAGTGCATTTGCCTTGTTGTGGCCATTGATAAGGATTACTACTTCCTTGGCATCCATGATGGTAGCTACGCCCACTGTGAGTGCGGTCTGTGGCACTTGGCTGATGTCATTGTCGAAAAAGCGACTATTGGCAATGATTGTATCGGTGGTGAGGGTCTTTACTCGGGTGCGTGAGCTAAGCGAAGAGCCTGGCTCGTTGAAGGCAATGTGTCCGTCTGGCCCAACGCCTCCGAGGAATAGGTCTATGCCACCTGCCTCTTTGATCGCTTGCTCATAGGCTTCCGATTCCTTTTTAGGATCTGAGGTCATTCCGTCGAGTATGTGTACATTCTTGGGGTCGATATCGATATGATCAAAGAAGTTGGACCACATAAAGTAATGGTAGCTCTGTGGGTGCTTCTCGTCGAGACCAATATACTCGTCCATATTGAAGCTTATTACGTGCTTGAAGCTTACTTTGCCTGCACGGTGTAGTTCGATGAGTGCACGATATGTGCCCACGGGTGTAGATCCTGTAGGCAAGCCAATTTTGAAGGGTTTGTCTGCCGTAGGTGCAGCTTCGTTTATCTTGCTAGCAATGTAGTTGGCGGCCCAAGCCGACATGGCATCATAGTCGTTGCAAATTTTTACTCTCATTCGTTATTTGGTATTATGTTTGTTTGTATATCACTCCCACATTGGAGGGGGAAGCTCCCTCTTGAGACCCAAGCTTTCGCTTCGGTATGTATAAAGCCCAAAAATCGACTCGCAGCAGGGAGCTCAGTAATTATTGCAAATCGCTTCGTTGCCTGCGTGATTCATGCCACTGTGTTACAGACGTAAGTCTGCTTCTATGGTTCTCACGCTTGGCGCCTTGCACTTTATCAATTCTTACAAAGCTTAGGATTCGCTGTCAAAAAAATGGTTTTTTTTTTGACACACAGCACCCTTGCCACCAGTCACTGTTTTATACGCTTTCAGTTACTGTTTTATTGTTTTCTTGGTTTGCAGAATTCTTTCTTAGCGATCCTGCTTGAGGCGCTCGGCAATGCTCTGTCCCAGTGCCCAAGCCGCTTCGTAAACGTCTTCGCTTATCGCCATTTTCTGCTCTACGGCATCGCCTATCAGCTCCCAATTCATTGCCTCGGCAAAGGGTAGGAGTTTCTTTACGGCTTGTCCCGACCAAGTGCAGGAGCCAAAGACGCTGTAGTAGCGGTCTTTTACTTCGCGTAGCTCGATCATATTGAGGATGTTGCGGATGGGGGTGAAGACTTCGTTGCTATAGGTAGGGCTGCCCACCACTACGGCTTTGTATTTGAAGACGTCGCGCAGAATATGCGAGGCGGGACTATACGATACGTTGTGGCAAACGATCTGGCGGATGCCAGCAGCAGCTATCGAGGCTGCGATCGTGTCGGCCAGTATCTCCGTATTGCCATACATCGATCCGTAGATCAGTACGGCTCCCTCTTCGGCCTTGTATTGGCTCATCTCATCGTAGATCGTGTATGCTTTGTCGAAATGAGCTTTCGTCCACACGGGGCCGTGCGTTGAGCAAACATACTCGAGAGGCAGATTGGCTTTTTCTACCTTCTTGAGTACTTTCTGTACGAAGCTGCCATACTTGCCCACGATACAAGCGTAGTAGCGTTGCATCTCGTCGAAGTAGCGATCGAGGCAAGCTATATCACGGTCGATAATATTGCCATCGAGAGTTCCGAAAGTACCGAAAGCATCGGCCGAGAAGAGCGTTTGGCTCGTCGATTCGTAGGTAAACATCACCTCGGGCCAGTGTACCATCGGTGCCAAGATGAAGTTGAGCTTGTGCTTGCCAAGGCTTAGCTCGTCGCCATCGCCCACTTCTTGGCACCCTTCTGTGATGCCGTGGTAGCCTTTGAGCATTTCCAGTGCGCGCTTATTGCTTACGATCGTGATCTCGGGGTAGCGGCTAAGCAATAGTCCGATCGATCCGGCATGGTCTGGCTCCATGTGATCCACGATGAGGTAGTCGATGCCACGACCAGCCAGTACGCTGTCGATCTTGGTGAAGAAATGATCCGAGTAGCATACATCTACCGTATCGATGAGGGCTACTTTTTCATCTACTATCAGGTAGGAGTTGTAAGATACGCCATGTGGCAGAGGCCATAAGCCCTCAAATAGAGCCTTAGCTCGGTCGTTGACGCCAACGTAATAGATCGAATCGCAGACTTGCGGTACTTGGAATTTCATATGCTATATATTCTGTATGGTTTTTGTCTTAGTTTTTCTCTGCTTCGAGGGCTTTTAGTCGCTTAGCCCTCCAAATGAGCCAAAGCCCTCCTATAATAAATGGTATGCTGAGCAATTGCCCCATATTCAGACCAATAGTCGCTATCATTTTTAGCTCCCACGGCTCTTGTACGATTTTGATCTGCTCGATTAGGAGCCTTGCCGTAAAGAGTGTGCTGAGGAATATCCCCACCAGCATACCCGAGTAGCGACGGGCATAGTCGCGCTTCCAGTAGAGCCACATCATCAGCCCAAAGATCAGTAGGTAGGCCAGTGCCTCGTAGATCTGTGTGGGATGGCAGCCTAGGCTCATATCGGGCACTAGCTGACGGTATTCATCGGAGCGCAGAAAGCGAAAGCCCCAAGGCAGCTCTGTGGGGCGACCGAAGATTTCGCTATTCATCAAGTTGCCCAAGCGAATCATCGCTGCCACCAAGCCGGTAGGCACCACCAAGCGGTCGAGCACCCAGGGTAGAGGCTTCTTCGATACATACTTCGAGTAGAAGATCATGGCAATGATGATGCCCAGCGTGCCGCCGTGACTTGCCAAACCGCCCTCCCATATATGTAGGATCTTAGATGGATTGGCTAGGTAGTAGCTGGGGTCGTAAAAGAGCACATGCCCTAGGCGAGCTCCCAGCACTGTACTTATTAGGATGTAGATGAAGAGCTGATCGAGCCATTTCTGATCGAGTTGCTCCCACTGCCACATGCGCTGGGCAATGTAGGGACCAATGATCACAAGGCCTACGGCAAAAAGCAAACCATACCAAGCTACTGGATGCCCCAGTAAGCTAAACATATTGGGATTGACATCCCATGTGATATATGCCAATTGATTCATCATCTATCTAATTTCTTCACTCGGTTTATTGTGTTTTTGGCAGCAGCGCCAGTCTCATTTGCTTTTAGCAGAGTTGCTGTATCCAACTCTCTCTCTCGCCAGGCAAGAGGTCTATCACAGGTATCTCCTGCATGGTATAGGCTCCAGGCGCTTGACGCAAGGCTGCACGAGCTGCCGCCACCATGATCTGCGACGTGAGGGCGGGATTGTTGATGCTCATCTCGAAGCGCACGATCTGATTGTGCGTCTGTCCCGATACGCCTTTGCGTTGCATCGCTACGGCATGTCCTACATCCTGTAGCGCATCCACATCGTCCACTACGATTACATGTGTTTCGTCGCTAGCAAAGTATGTGTCGGCCTTGATTGCCTCTATTACTTTGCTTTCGTTGTAGCCGTCTTTCACTTCGATATAGACCATGCGACGGTGTACGCCTGTACCCGTAGGGATGGTCATCGATAGCGCTTTGTGCACGCCATCGATGGCTTTTGCAGCCACGCTGTGCCCCATGCTCATGCCAGGGCCGAAGTCGGTATAGGTAATGCCTTTGGGTACGATCGCTTGCATCAGTGTACGTACCACCGAGTCGCTGCCGGGGTCCCAGCCTGCGGCGATCACCGCCCGAGCATTGTTGGCTCTTGCCACCTCGCCCAGTTCAGCTCTCAAAGCTACGATTTCGCTGTGGATATCGAAGCTATCTACCGTCGAAATACCCCGTTTGAGGTATTCCACAGCCGTCTCGGCTACCTTGCGAGTGGGTACGGACAGAATGGCTACATCCACCTCTTGCAGTTCATCTACCGAGCCTACTACATGGTACTTCTTTAGTTCTTCGGGGCATTGCTCGGGATTGCGGCGTATCACGCCTACTAGTTCGAAGTCCTCGGCTGCTTCCAGCGCCTCCAGGGCATAGCGCCCCACGTTGCCATAGCCAACTATGGCTGCTCTTATTTTCTTTGTCTCTGACATCTATGTTCTTTTATCAAACTCTGTGTTTCGACCTCATGGTCTAGCTTTGAAACCGACTAATGGGCTCATTGTTTAGTACAAAACACGCTGCAAAGATACGAAAATGCAGCGTTTCTCCAGCTACTGCCAACAGCCAAGCCACCGCAGGCTGCCAGCCGACGGCTTCGCAATCTGATCCTAGGTAGAAAGTTCTTGCTTGTAGGCTTTCATAGCCAATCCGCTCACAAATGCAATCCCTCTTGCTTTCGCCAATCTCTATACTCTGATTTTTACGCATCCTCGATCCTTGACCATTCCATTCCCTCATCGCTCATATTGATGAATTGTTGTTTTGCCCTTCCAACTAAGGGTAGTTACAACGGTATATCAGCGGTAGAACAGATGGCTGTTAGTTGCTTGCGCCCTTCAAACTAAGGGTAGTTACAACCCTTTGCAGCTTCGCTCGGTTGGACGCCGGTTGTTTATGCCCTTCAAACTAAGGGTAGTTACAACGCATTTCCTTGAATGAATCTTGCAAGCCCTGTTGTTTATGCCCTTCAAACTAAGGGTAGTTACAACATACAGACATCAGCGGACACTATCGGGCTAGTTGTTTATGCCCTTCAAACTAAGGGTAGTTACAACTCCCACTGCCACATGCGTTGGGCAATGTGTTGTTTATGCCCTTCAAACTAAGGGTAGTTACAACCAGGCATGGGGGAGGAGGTGCACTTGTGGGTTGTTTATGCCCTTCAAACTAAGGGTAGTTACAACATAACCCCAAAAACAAAGCCCTTAGGAGCAGTTGTTTATGCCCTTCAAACTAAGGGTAGTTACAACGACGAATTTAAGTGGATATTACAAAGGATTGTTGTTTATGCCCTTCAAACTAAGGGTAGTTACAACTCTGTGTGAGAAAATAGTAGAAGTGGATGAGTTGTTTATGCCCTTCAAACTAAGGGTAGTTACAACTACTTAATAGGGGTCAAAGAAAACTCTTGAGTTGTTTATGCCCTTCAAACTAAGGGTAGTTACAACATAACACAATCTACTACGCAAACGAAAGGCGTTGTTTATGCCCTTCAAACTAAGGGTAGTTACAACAAGATCTGTGTAACTGATTAGTTCTCAGGAGTTCTAGTCTAATAGGCCAACAAAAAAATGATCATTGTCATTCATTTTTTGAGCAAGATCGCTTAAAACTGCTTTGTAATTCGTCCTCAATTGATCCGTTAGCGTATCCCAAGCCAATTGTCCACAGATGCCGATACAGTCTTTGTCGTCATCTCCTTTTTCGATAGGGAATTTGTTGTGAGCGGCAGAGTTTCGAATGTGTTTTATGAACTTCGCTTTCGTTTCATCGATTATCTCTTTTTGAACGAGTATATCGATGTAATCGGAGTGGTGTAAAAATCGATTGCCACTTTTCTGACTGCTGCGAATCTTTTCTAACAGCTCTGTTCTAAATCTCGCTTTAATAAGATTTTCGAGGGCAAATGCCAGATCGAATACCTCAATTCGGAAACGATCGTAGTCTCTTAGTTGCTTCCGCAGATCATCTAGTTCGAGACGCCCTCCACTATCATGGTAGTGAGAAAGTAGCCCTAGAATTCTCCTGTCGTACCTGTAACGCATGAGCAAAGCTACATCTTTCCGCTTGCGTTGGGCTACAAGCTTTACCGATACCTCCTTGCCATCTCTGTCAATGGCAGTACCTATCTCCTGCTCTACTGCGATCTCTTGCACGAAGAAGTCATTGATTTGATTAAGGCTGAGCTTATCTTTTGGGCCATCGTAGAGGCTTTCAATACAGCAAAATAGTAAGCGGTCATCTTCTTCGCTGAGGCGAAGCTGATACTCCACCTCGTTGATACGTCGGCGAAACTGCTGCTTCAAGGCATTTTCAGTAAACTCGTTATCGTTCTTTTTGCCTTTACTGTTTGGGTTTGCTTTTCTTGTCTTTATCAATTCTTGCAGCTGTTCGTCGTATTGATCTTTATAGCTTTTTCCTTCTTGATGCTGATACTTCACTTCTAAACCACCTATCTCCAGTTGTCGGGGAGCTCGATAGAAGTTTTGTACACCACCCGTGAATTTAATGTCCCACCAAGCCTTGAAGGCCTGATTCCATTTACCTTTATCGAACCCCTCTTTCTTGAGTTGCTCAGATAGAAGCTCATCTAGATAGCTCGATGCTATTTCAATGGGATGATTCTTTTTTGTTTGTAGCCACGATTCGATACTATCTAAGGGTTTCAGTAGCTTACGAAATGAAAGGGGAAGCTTCTTTTCATCGGGGGTGGAAAATACAGTTTTTCGGTCTTTTGTTGTGTAGAATGTTTTTTCGAGCCAAGTTTTCTTTGCCTCGAAATAGGCACGGTAGAAGTCTTCTGTATAGCGCTGTGTAGTGCTAAGTACATTGCTTAGGAAAGGGTGTTTCTCTGCGAATTTATAATCTTGGCAGATTGTTGCAAATTGCCTTCGATTTTCCTCCCCTGCATACTGTGCTAGGCAACGTTGGATCTCGTTGTACACAGCCGAGCTGATTTTGGCTTTAATGCTTTCATCAGTTAGCATCCCGATGAGGTCTTGGCTTAGCTCTTTAGCCATGTCTCCTACCTTGGGCAAGCTCACCCCTCGGTCGTCCTCTAGCTCGGCATCCGTGCTGCTCTTCGGTTTGTCTAACTGTAGGAATGGTCTCAGTCTTTTTTTGTTTTGAGCCTTCTCTCGTTCGATGTATTTTTCTAGCCTGTTTTGCGGGGAACTAGCCTTGATATTTAGCCACTGATCTACTAAGCGTGAAGGGATCTGATCGAGTTTGAGCGTAGTATGCTCTGCGAGAAAGTCTTTGAGACAGCCTTTGCGCCTTTCAATTTTAGTCAAGTAACTGTTTTGTTTCTCTTCATGACCTTCATGGCTCTTTTTAGCCTTCTTACCCTGTGACTGACTATATCGAGGGAGCGCAGTGTCGATTTGAGCTTGTATAAGGGTACTGTTGCTTTCGAGCTCTTTATAAAACTTTTTCCAATTAGTAGTGAAAAGTCTCAAGGCATTTTTGGCAGTTTTTTCATCAATAAAATGTAGGATAAGTAACTTGCGCAGATCATTTGTCGAGATGAATGCATCTGCATTGCAAGTAGCAATCTTGTAGGGTATATTCTCGTTCTTGCAAGGGGTCTTCTCTACTAGCCTAGGTAATACATTATCAACCCCTGCTATATAGCCTATTTTATTATCCTTGATGGCATAGCGTGGGGCAAAGTGACTAAAGCGAATGTGCTCCACATCTTTTAATTCTCCCCTTATCTGATTGATCACTTCCTCTTCGTTCATGAAGTCTTTGAGTCTACCAAAGGCAAAAACCTGTTTGCATACAGTTCGATCGACTTCTTCCTTTCCAATCTTTTTGTCGTATTCGGCAATTTGTATTTTGCCCAGATCGATGCAGAATCGTATCGGTAGAAGTGTCGTATTGTCTTCGTTAAGCTCTTCGAGGTAGCGAAGTATAAAGTAGGGCATGCGGTCTTCGTGACGAATACGTTTGCTAAAGTTTCTGAGCCACTCTTCGTCGCTAGCCGATTCTTCTCGATTGTCGTCATTTAGACTGTTTGAATGTGCGTTTGCAATTGCATCCTCGTCCAAGATGGGGAGAAAGGGTTTTTGATGCGCTTCGCTGAGTCGGTCAAATAGCATTTTTGGGCAGCGTGTGAGCTCGTTCGTCATGTCTAGCATGAGTGCTTGCTTTGGATTGTCGCTAAGGATACGTTCGTGCGGGTGCTTGATACAAAACTGACAGAATGTTTCCCTTACTGCGTTGAATGTCTTTTTGCTGGTGTTTTTGAATCCAGTTACTCTACTAATCATACTGAAGGCTTGCTCCCTGTCTAAAAATAGACAAATGAGATAGGTCAAACCATAGTCTGTAAGCTGATGAGCCGTCTCATTACTCTCATCCTTCTTGAATAGAGTGAATTGATCACTTTCGCCATTAGAGGGGAACTTGAGTGCAATGGAAAAATCTTCTTTTGTGTACGAAGCTGCAGCTAGCCTCTCTGCAGCTTTCTCTACCGCTTTCTCATAGCAAAGTAGAAGGGTTTTCCTCATTTCTTTATTGACTCGCAGCGTGTGGTTTTGTGCTTGCTCCTGCTCATCAGTGCTTGGTGGCGTGCTATGCGATAGTTGGTTGCGTAGCTCGTTGAGCCAAGTGAACAGCAGATGCAATGTTCTGCTCGTTTTTGTTGGGTCTAAGCCATAGTTTTCTCTTCGATCTTTTTTGCTGGCTCGGCTGTCTTTGTCGGAGTCGAAGCAGCGCAACATGGGTAGGTAGCGCTGAGCTCTTGCAAAGCGTGGCATCCAGCTATTAATATCCGTTATTTTCTTAAACCCCTGTTTTGATGCTAAAAGTGAGCTTGCAATCATTTGGTCATCATTCAACGCCCTTTGCGGCTCATTGTTTCCTGTTTTACGAATGTGGTTTTCAACCTCCATGATGTTGGCAAGTGCCAAATTGAGGTAGAGACCAAAGAATTGTGGGTCGTCTTTACATTTTCGTGCTTCCCCCTTGCTGTTTGTTCTGTTTTCTGTACACATATACTTTTTATTACTTGTTTTGATCCGATAAATAGTGGAAATACGACCAATACATTCTCTGCACCATGCGCTTGCGAAAGAATCTGCACATGAGTAGAAAAAATATCTGTATTGCTATGAGGGTGCTGATAAGTGGATAACCTATTCTAGCTAATGAATCGTGTATATTCGGGTAGCATAGGCCGACGAGGATTGAGCCTACAAGTAATGCCACTACGAGGCTCATACCTATAAAACTATTGCACGTAAATAAGTAGTAGCATTGTAAGTATTTGCTCCCTCCCAAGGCTCCTTTTTCATTGAGTAGATTGTATAAATAGTCGTAAAATAGATCTTGCTGTTCTTTTGTCTCGTTTCGTGATTTGCTGTCGAGCTGCTCATATTCTTTGCTCGTCATGAATGGTTTCCCCATTTTGTGACTTTGCGCATAGCTATTTAGGGTTTCGTTCATGAGCGCGTGTATCCTGCTATCTGCTTGATAGATGTCTGCTACATGTCTGTATATTCCCAAATAACGCATCGGAGCTTTGGCATTTTTTCTAAGCCAGTAATTAAATACGTAAAGCCCTAGACCTATGATGAGCGAGTAAAAAAGGACATACTCCCAGCTGTTTGCATGTAGAACACTGGTATCCATGCCTAGTGCTTGAGCCAAATATCTAAGCACGCTAAGTACGGTGCAGCCAGGTAGAATAATGGCAAGAATGTCGTAGAGTGAAAAGTTGTTCATGAACGTGTGATTTTTGTTTACAATCGGTACAAATATAATAAAAATGAGCAGACGTTTTGCGAGTTTTGTCGAAACGATGATTGTGGTTCGTGGAGGCATTTTTGGTCTGTTTACGTACCAAATTGCTTCGCTTCAAACGGGAAGGCTTTTTGGAACTAGGAGCGAGGAATTTCATCCTTTTGAGCTTCATATGAAAGCAAAAGGTGTTTACTCCAAAAACATAAGGTCTTTTTTTCAAAACACCTTATGTTTTGAAAAAATCATCCCATGTTTTGAAAAAAACACAAGGTGTTTTAGGTCGAGTTTAGCCATGTATTTCTCGTCAATATTTTGCGATTTTTCGCATCTGTTTGATTGTCAGATGATTGTGAGAATCAGTTATTTTGCCTCAACAGCCCCTTCGCACGCAAATAACGCAAGGAAATCGCCTTTTTTGGCGTTTTTTGGCTTGCGAGTTGTCTTGAATGGTACGGGGTTGTATCAATGTTCTTGCCTTGTCTAATGGTGATAGCCTTGTCTAATGGCGCATTTTTTCGTTGCCTGCGTGCTTCGCTTTCGGTCACAGACTCTAGTCTGCTCCCATCAAGCTCACACTTGGCGCCTCAAACTGCATCCATTATACGAGGCTATCAATCGTGTGAATAATGGCTGGGATTGCAAATCCCAGCGACAACTGACAAATCCTACTTGACGGGGTCACAGACATGAGTCTGCTCCCATCAAGCTCACACTTGGCGCCTCAATCTGCTCCATTATACAAGGTTATCAATCGTGGGAATAATGGCTGGGATTGCAAATCCCAGCGACAACAGACAATGATTACTTGATGGGCCGCCCACGCAGGGGCGCCCCTACCCAGCCCATCGTCCATCAGCGTTAGGGCAGCTCTCAAGAGGTCGCCCCATCGATGTGTTGCGATCGTTTTATACCGTACAGATCGAATCCCTGCGGGGGATTCCCTGGATATAGCCCAGGGATAAGACGTTGCCCAATGGCAACGGTGTTCCCTGGGTAATGGGGCAAACGTAAATCTGCCACGCTAGCCTGCAAGGCTTGCGTGGTGGCTGACAATTCTCATGCCTACAGGGCATGATATACAAAAAGCATCTAAACTATCGAGGAGGACATGCCTTGTAGGCATTGTTATTTTGCCCAGCGAAGCAATTTGATGGGTCGCCCACGCAGGGGCGCCCCTACCCAACGGACGACCTATTCGTACTGCTTTGGATACGGATCTCTGAACGCAAGAAATCCAGCCACAGACGCTGCTGGGGCTGGATTTCGCAATGTGTTTTTGATGGATGGTACTTCTCTAGAAGCTGATACCGAAGCTTACGAAGGGGTAGAGGGGGAAGGTGCTCATGTAGTGGCCACCAGCTCCTGGGAACTGGAATGAGGGGCTGAAACCTGCCCGCATGGTGAAGCCTCCTTTGGGGCGCTGATAGCGGTAGGCTAAGGTTGGATTTAGCGATAGAAACGCACCTTTGGTCGTTTCCATGTATGTGGTGGGGTAGTATACTTCCCCATTGTGGATCGGGTACCAGTGTGTCTTTTCCGTCTTTTTGTTGAAGTAACCAGTTAGCAATCCTAGGCCTATTTCGAGGTGGTGATTGCCTGGGAAAAAGAGGTAGTTTGCCTCCAAAGGTACCGTAATGGCATATGTCTCCTCAACTGCGGTGCCACTGTTGTTGAAGTTTGGGAGTAAGCCAAGCCCAGTACGCAAGCCAAAGCCATTGATGCTTTTGCCGAGTCGATACTCGTAGGAGACACCCATGAATCCTTTATTACCCAGGAAGTCGCCTGTAAATGAGTGCCTAGCAAAAGCTTTTGGGGGAAGGGATTGCGAGCTTGAGCTAGAACTTGAGCTAGATTGTGAACTTTGAGCTTGAGCCGAGAAGCTCAGCGCTGCGCAGAATAAAACTGCACAGAAGAGTGTAAATGTTGTTTCATTACATTGTTATTTAATTGTACGTATTCCCTCGTATAAGGGCTTGTCTAAGGGCTTAGAGTCTTCCTGACTTCGACACGCATCACCCTTGATTTTTTTTAACTAGCAGAATATGTG
>CAZHWP010000045.1:0-19287 GCA_964535945.1 uncultured Porphyromonas sp. | reverse complement strand
CCTCACTCTTTGCCAGCACGTTCATGAGCGTACTCTTGCCCACGTTGGTATATCCCACCAGCGCCACACGCACCATCTTGCCACGATTCTGTCGCTGTACGTTTTTTTGTTTGTCGATGCTCACTAGCTCGGCCTTTAGTCGGGCTATCTTGTCGAGTATGATTCGTCGGTCTGTCTCCAGCTGCTTCTCACCCGGTCCACGCATCCCCACACCACCTCGCTGGCGCTCCAAGTGCGTCCACAGACGAGTCAGTCGGGGCAGCATGTATTGGTATTGTGCCAGCTCTACTTGCGTCTTGGCGTGTGCCGTCTGTGCTCTGTGTGCAAAGATGTCGAGTATCAGGCTGGTACGGTCTAGTATTTTTATCTGTAGCTCCCGTTCGATGTTTCTGAGTTGGCGGGGCGATAGTTCATCGTCAAAGATCACTACACCCACCTCATGCTCTTCTACATAAGCTTTTATCTCATCGAGCTTCCCCTTCCCTACGAAGGTTACAGAGTTGGGGATATCCATTTTCTGGGTAAAGCGTGCGATAGGCACCACGCCTGCTGTTTCGGAGAGGAACTCCAGCTCGTCGAGGTATTCGGCCACTTGCATTTCGTTTTGGTATTGGGTGATGATGCCCACCAGTACGGCCTGCTCAGTCTCTTGTTGGGTGATTATAAAGTCTTTCATTCTTTTTTCTTGGGTCTAAAAATTGCTTCACGGAGCTTAGCGCTTGGTCAGTCGGCGCTTAAGCTTCGAAATGATGCCCGTGTTGTTTTCGCTAATGAAGCGATCGGGCTCTTCGCTTCCTTTTTCAGATACGATCAGGAGTATATCGTCCACCTTTAGCTTCATTCTGCCTTTGGGCACTCGGTATCTGTCTTGGCGTCGCACCAGTATGACCAGCTCTTCATCTTTCAAGTCTAGATCCATCAGTAGCGGCCCATTGCTAAGCATCGTTTCAGTTACGGTGCGCTCTTCCATCTGGGTGCCAGTCTCTTCGGGGATCTCCACGCCGAAGAGGTTGCCCTCGGCAGGCGCGGGTATATCGAGATGCAGCCATTTCGCCACCGTGCTGATGCTACTTCCTTGGAATAGTAGGGAAAGAAAGGTGATGACGAAGACCACGTTAAACATCATTTCGGATCCAGGTATCTCCGCCACCATCGGGTAGGTAGCGAAGATGATCGGCACGGCTCCACGTAGTCCTACCCAGCTCACAAATACTTTGCCTCGTAGGCTAGTGCCTCGCTGTGGGATGAGACATAGAAAGACTGCCAGCGGTCGGGCTATAAACATAACGAAGGCTCCTAATACAAGGGCCAAGAGTGCAACGTCGATCAGCTCATGTGGGTTTACAAATAGCCCCAGTAGGATGAAGAGGATGATCTGCATGAGCCAGGTCAGACCATCAAAGAAGGTGTTGATCGAACGTTTGTGTACCACCTTGGCATTGCCCACTACTATCCCGGCCACATAGACAGCCAGAAAGCCGTTTCCACCCAGCATCTGCACACTGGCATAGATAAAGAATAGGAGGCAGAGCAGCAAGATGGGGTAGAGCATGTCGTTTTCGATGTTGATGTGGTTGATGATCCACACGCAGATATAGCCCAAGCAAAGGCCTGCTCCGATGCCTATTGCAAATTGCAAGAGCAGCTTCACCGATACCAGACCGATACTGGCATCGCCAGTGCTTACAAAGCTGATAAGCGCCAGCGTGAGCATCAGTGCCATCGGGTCGTTACTACCACTCTCGAGCTCGAGCATCGGTTTGAGATTTTCTTTTAGTTGCATCTTCTGCGAGCGTAGGATGGCAAAGACCGAGGCCGAGTCGGTACTCGACATGGTTGCCGCCAAAATCAGAGCAGTTCCGAGTCCAAAGGCGTAATTGCCCAGCCCGTTATTGCTAGCCCAGTAGATGAATAGCCCCGAAAAGAGTGTGGTAAACAAGACGCCGAGGGTAGAGAGCGTAACCCCTTGCCAGAATATCGGCTTGATCTCACGGATATGCGTATCCATACCTCCTGTGAAGAGGATAATGCAAAGGGCGAAGACGCCCAGCGACTGTGTGCTACGAGCATCACGAAACACCAGTCCATAGCCATCGATGCCGAATAGCATTCCAGTGATGAGGAATAACAAAAGTGCGGGGATACCGTATTTGTAACCCACTTTCCCCGACAGTACGCCAACGAAAAGTATAATTGAAAGAAGAAATATCGCTTGGTCTGTAATGAGCATCAGTGCTATAGTGCTTTGTTAGACCACAAAATTACGTTTTTTTATTGGTTTTCTTTCCTGCTAGCAGCCCTATGCGAGGGGCTCATCGAGCTTTGCGCTCCAATGCTTTGCGCTCCAGAGCTCTTCGACTCCCTTGCCAAGCTCTGTTTTAGGGCAGTAACGTACCAATTTCGAGTTTTCCTGCAACTGCGCAAATTCTTGCTCCGACCTTGCGATCGCAATTCTAGGAGCGCTTTTTAAAATCTTCCGTAGATTTTTTTTAATTGACGGAGAACTTGAAAAAATCTACGGAAGATTTTGAGCGCCCGTCGGCTCGTGTTTTTCACTTCATGGGAGCCTTTTCTCCACTTTTGCTGCTTGTGTTCTGTTTAAACATCTGGTAATCAATTTGTTGTAGATATTGCGAAATTTCGACTTTCTTGCCCTTAGCTATACCTAAGTACCCCCAAAAGCCAAATACGGCAAATTTCAGACCTTCTTTTTCTTTTCTTTGCGGGCAGTTTAGTCCATACTCGTACCAATTCGACCATTGCGTCGCTGCTACTTTTCTCTTCGAATAGTTTTTTAGCGCAGATTGTGTAAACTGCCCTAATTAGAGCTGCTTTTCCTCCATTCTCTACATATTCGATACTTATTCTCACCAATCTTGAATGACTTGTTCTTTTTGCCCCCGAAACTATTGTATAAGTAGATTCTTTTTCTTATTTTGCGAACCGATTTCTTGCAAAAACAAGCATCTACCGAGAGCTTCTCTAAAATGTCATGTGTTTTTTGCAAATCGACGTTCTCTGACCTATTAACTTAATCATAAACACCAAAATGAAGGTTTATAAGACTAACGAAATTAAGAACATCTCAATATTGGGAAGTTCAGGTGCTGGAAAGACCACCCTTGCAGAGGCAATGCTCTTTGAGGGTGGAGTGATAAAACGTAGAGGTACAATAGAAGCAGGCAATACGGTTTGCGACTATTTCCCTGTCGAAAAGGAATACGGCTATTCGGTTTTCTCTACACTCTTCTCTGTAGAGTGGCAAGACCGCAAGCTAAACTTCGTAGATTGCCCGGGGTCAGACGACTTTGTGGGCTCTACTGTGGCTGCCCTTACGATGACGGACTGTGCGCTCATGGTGGTGAATGCGCAGTACGGAGTAGAGGTAGGTCTCGTCAATCAGTTTAGATATGTCGAGGAGCTCAAGAAGCCAGCCATCTTTATTATCAATCAACTCGATCAGCCCAATGCCGATTACGAAGCTGCGATCAATCAGCTACGTGAGCGCTATGGCTCCAAGATAGTTCCCGTACAATACCCCGTTAATATAGGTGCCGAGTTCAACGCTGTTGTCGACGTGTTGAAGATGAAAATGTATCGTTGGAAGCCCGAGGGTGGTGTACCCGAGGTACTCGATGTGCCAGCCGAAGAGATGGATCGTGCACACGAGCTTCAGCAGGCACTGGTAGAAGCTTCGGCCGAGCACGAAGAGTCGCTCATGGAGAAATTCTTCGAGCAGGGCACGCTTAGCGAAGAGGAGATGCGCGAAGGTATTCGTGCCGGTCTTATCAGCCAGGGTATGTATCCTGTTTTCTGCGTGAGTGCCGAAAAAGATATGTGCGTGCGTCGTACACTCGAGTTCTTGGGCAATATCGTACCTGGGGTAGCAGATATGCCTATACCTGTCGATGCTGCTGGAGTGGAAGTAAAGCCAGATCCTGCGGGCCCAACCTGTTTGCATTTCTTCAAAGCAACTATAGAACCTCATATTGGTGAAGTTTCCTACTTCAAGGTGATGAGTGGTACCCTTCGCGAAGGGGACGACCTACACAACGTAGATCGTGGCTCCAAAGAGCGTATCTCTCAGATCTTTGTGCCAGGTGGTCAGCAACGTACCAAGGTGACCGAGATGGTGGCAGGCGATATTGGTGCTACCGTAAAGCTCAAAGAGGTGCGCCGTGGCAATACCATGTGTTCGAAAGATGCCGAGCATCACTTCGAGCTGGTTCGCTTCCCAGAGCCTAAGTATCGCAGAGCAATCAAGCCTCTCAACGAGTCCGATTCAGAAAAGATGAACGAAGCGCTGAGTAAGTTCCACCAAGAAGACCCTACATGGATCGTGGAGCAGAGCAAGGAGCTACGTCAGACCATCGTAAGCGGTCAGGGCGAGTTCCACTTGCGTACACTCAAGTGGCGTTTGGAGCATAACGAAAAGATCGAGGTCGAATACTTCGAGCCTCGTATCCCATACCGCGAAACGATCACCAAAGCATCTCGTGCCGACTATCGTCACCGCAAGCAATCGGGTGGTGCTGGTCAGTTTGGCGAGGTGCATATGATCGTAGAGCCCTACAGCGAGGGCAAGCCCGTGCCAGATAGCTTTAAGTTTGGCTCGCAAGAATACCGCATCCAGGCTCGCGACGTGCAGGAAGTGCCGCTCGAGTGGGGTGGCAAGGTAGTCTTCGTTAATAGCGTGGTGGGTGGTGCCATCGATACACGCTTTATGCCAGCTATTCTCAAGGGGATTATGTCTCGTATGGAGCAAGGACCACTTACAGGCTCTTATGCACGCGACGTACGTGTAATCGTTTACGATGGAAAGATGCACCCCGTTGATAGCAATGAAGTATCCTTTATGCTTGCCGGTCGCAACGCCTTTAGTACCGCCTTCCGCGAAGCGGGTCCAAAGATCCTCGAGCCAGTTTACGACGTCGAGGTATCTGTACCAGCCGATTATCTGGGCGATGTGATGAGCGATATGCAAGGACGCCGTGCCATTATTATGGGTATGAATAGCCAGGGCGGCTACGAGCAGTTGCTCGCCAAGGTGCCTCTAAAGGAGCTGTCGAACTACTCGACTTCACTGAGCTCGATCACTGGCGGACGTGCTTCGTTTACGATGAAGTTTGCATCGTACGAGCTTGTGCCTGGTGATGTGCAAGATCGCTTACTCAAAGAATACGAAGAGCATAGCGACGAAGACGATAAGTAATCGGCTTATTGCAAGATTTGAGAGGCTGTGTCAAAATTTCGATTCTGATACAGCCTCTCTTGCATTCCAAGACTAGAGTAGGGAGGTTATTACAGCGCTAGCACCCGCAGGCAACCAATTTTTTCGCCATTCATATCATCCCAGGAAGGGTCGCCCAAGATGCAGCCTAGGGATAATGCAGACAAGTTAGTGCTCCGCTATGAACTAGCTGGGATGGCCAGATGATAGATCCCGCTTCCTCATTCGTTACCCCCAATATACGGGGTGCAATTTAACAGCATCTTAATCATTTGATAAGAATTTGCTAAGCGTTTTTCTCTCATTATCTGTATTTTTGTAGCACAAAGCAGTATCGTGAAAAACGGAACGCAAGCAATGTCAAGTACCTATTATGAATAGCACTCAGAAGCAGAAAGGAGCAAAAGGCTTTCCCTATATCGAGCGCGACGAGAGTTGGATGTACTTCAATCGGAGGATCCTCTTCGAATCGCAGCGCAAAGATATTCCTTTGCTCGAGCGGCTGAACTTCCTTGGTATCTATTCGAGCAACCTCGACGAGTTCTTTAGGGTTAGAGTGGCTTCACTGCGTCGTTTTATCGAATTTTCGCAGCACAATCTGCTCAAGGAGAAGAAGCTTGCACAGAGCGTCCTCAAGAAAATCTACAGCTTAGACGCGGCCTATTCCAAGATTTTTAGGCAGAGCTTCGAAGAGCTACGTGCCGAGCTCAAAGCGGAGGGCATAGAGATAGTCGATGAGCAAGAGCTGAGCCCCGCACAGCAAGCGCAGGTCTTGGCCTACTATCAGAGCGAACTCAATGGCCTGGCCAATCCGATCTTCCTGCGGCATATGGATTTCGACTCGCAGCTGCAGGACGATACCATCTACCTCGCTGTGCAGATGCGCAGCAATGAGGCTAAAGCATCGAAGCCAACAAAGCACCACAAAAAAGTGGCGATCATCGAACTGCCCGTGAAGCAATTGGGTCGCTTCGTACTGCTACCCAATTCTTCCGACGCGGTGCAGTACATCATGTTTATCGACGATATTATACGCTTCTGCCTTCCCTATATTTTTAGTGGCTTGCCCTATACAGATTTCGAGGCCTATGCATTTAAGTTTACCAAAGATGCCGAGATGGAGATGGACTCCGATTTGCAGAAAGGGGTGATGCAGAAAGTACTCAAAGCGATCAAGTCGAGGCAGAGTGGCGAAGCCATTCGTATCGTTTACGACGAACAGATGCCAGCTGGGATCTTGCGTAGGCTTACGAAAAAGGCCGATTTCAATCGCGATGATGCGCGCAGATCGGGTGGGCGCTATCACAACTTGAAGGACCTGATGAACTTTCCCAGTTGCGGTCGACACGATCTGCAGAAGCTCGCTTTGCCTCCGATATACAAGGCTAGTCTGCCCTATTCGCAGAGCATGATCGCTCAGATCTTGAAGCATGACCTCGCCTTGCACTTCCCCTACCATAGCTTCGACCATGTGGTGCAGTTGCTTCGCGAAGCTGCGATAAGCGAAGAGGTAACAGCCATCAAGATCTCGCTCTATCGTACAGCCAAGCAGTCGAAGATTGTGAAGGCCTTGCTGGCTGCTGCTCGCAATAAAAAGAAGGTAACCGTGGTGATCGAGCTCTTGGCACGATTCGATGAAGCAAGCAATATACATCGTAGCAACGAACTGCAGGATGCAGGGGCAAAGGTGCTTTTCGGTCCCGAAGGCTTGAAGATTCACTCCAAGCTGATACATATCTCTACCCGCCACGGCGATATTGCTGCCGTTTCTACGGGCAACTTCCACGAGCATACGGCCAAGCTTTATACCGATTATATGCTTCTGACTCATCAGCGTAGTATCGTTAGGGAGGTCGAGCGGGTATTCGATTACATTGAGCGCCCTTTTATCAGTGCCAAGTTCAAGGAACTGATCGTCTCTCCCAACGATACACGTAGTCGCTTCTTTGCGCTTATCAATAACGAGATTAAGAATAAAGCGCTGGGCAAGGAGGCATATATCCGCATCAAGATCAACCATATTAGCGATCGTAAGATGATCGAAAAGCTCTACGAAGCTTCGTCGGCTGGTGTGCAGGTAGATCTTTTGCTGCGTGGCAATTGCTCCATCAAGCCAGGGGTGAAAGGTCTGAGCGAAAATATTCGTATCAATGCAATTATCGATAATTTCCTCGAGCATAGCCGGATCTTTATTTTTGCAAACGCCGGAAAGGAGCTCTATTTCATAGGCTCGGCCGACTGGATGACGCGCAATCTGGATCGACGCATCGAAGTTACTTGCCCCGTTTACGACCCCAGCATCCAGGCCGATCTGAAACGGGTCATCGAGCTGGGTATGAACGATACGGCACATGGGCATTTCGTGAATAGCCATCACAATATGCCTCGTCGCAGCGATGCCGACGAGCAGGGCTCTCGCTCGCAGACGGCACTCTATGCCCATTACCTAGCTGCAGAGGCTATTATCCCAAATAGCGATGAGCAATGACTGAGATCGTGCAGCCCAAGCATTATGCCGCTATCGATATTGGCTCCAATGCGGTTCGATTGCTCATCAAATCGTACCTGCCCGATAGGGAGCTGCCCCTCGCAAAGGTCTTGCTACTACGAGTGCCCATCCGCTTGGGCGAAGACTCCTTTAGCAGAGGTCTTATTGGCCCCGAAAAGGAACTTGCGCTCATTCGTCTGATGAAGTCGTACAAGCATTTGCTAAAGATTTATGGCGTAGAGCGCTATCGGGCTTGCGCTACCTCGGCCATGCGCGATGCCTCCAATCGTGCCAGTATCATCAAGAAAGTGCGCAAGAAAACGGGTATCGCTATCGAGTTGCTTTCGGGCGAGGAGGAAGCGCGCTTAGCTGCCGATCAGCATTTGCAAGGTATCGTAGCCGATGCTGCCAATTACCTCTATGTCGATGTGGGTGGTGGTAGTACCGAGTTGAGTCTATACTCGGGTGGCAGCCTGCAGTCGTCGCAATCTTTCGATATCGGCACCTTGCGTCTCTTGGCTGCTACGGTGCATGCCGAGACTTTGACAGCCTTTCGTGCCCATGCTATCAGTTTGGCTCAGCGCTATACCGACACTATTATTATAGGTACAGGTGGAAATATCAATAAGTTGGCTCGTTTAGTCAAAAGTGCCAAGAGTGAAGCGGGGCTGCCAAGGCTCGGTGTAGATGCACTCAAAGCGATCTATCACGATCTGAAGGCATTGTCGAAAGAGGAGCGTATGCAACGCTATTCGCTGCGTGCCGATCGTGCCGATGTTATTATCCCAGCAGCCGAAATTTTCATCGAGCTGGCAGATATACTCTCGGCAAGCACGATCTTGGTACCTATTATAGGTATCTCCGATGCGATTATCGATCAGTTGCTTCTTGCAGACCAGGTGTAAATTTGTCTCGTAGAGAATAGAAGTCTGATCTTCGATTTAATTGGGGTAGCTTTCTTTATTTTCTGAGTATTCTATTGGCTTTGACAGTTTAAAATCCCCAAAAAATCGTTCCAAAGCAATTAAACTTGCTAAAAATGTTGTTGTATTGAAATTTATCTATATCTTTGTGGCGTTATTGAAACACTTACAACAAACAAGGAAATGAAGAAAATTATCGTTTTAGCAGCAGCTATTGTTGCTGTATCGTTTGCATCTTGCACATCTAAGAGCAACACAGAGACACCCGAAACAGACACAACTGTAGTAGAAAACGTAGAAGCCGCTGCTGATGAAGCTGTAGAAGCTACAACAGAGGCTGCTGAAGAAGCTGCAACAACTGTAGAAGGTGCTGTAGAAGGCGCTGTTGACGCTACTAAGGAAGCTGTTAAGGACGCTGCTGCAGACGCTGCTCAGAAAGGTGCCGACGCTGCTCAGAAGGTAGCTGACGAACTAAAGAAATAAATAGTTTGTTCACTTTGCTGGCTTGCAAGTCGAGCTGGCATTTTTGTAGAGTCTTCCGATATAGATATCAGATAGAAGACTAGAAGTATTCAAGCCAGTGATGGCTTTTGTTAAGTAAAGCACGTACCCCCTCTACTTTCGGTAGCGAGGGTTCGTGCTTTTTTTTGTTCCTGCCAAGACCGCATATATATTGTATGTGATAATTGTGTGTGCGGGATTGCAAATCCCGCAGAGAGATGGGCCGCCCACGCAGGGGCGCCCCTACACAGGCGGATGATGGGGTGGGCGATGGGGGTTTTACGTTTGCTTTCTTACCCAGGGAATCCCCTGCAGGGATTCGATCTGTTCGGTGTTAATGGTTCCCAAGCGCACAAATCCCCTTCGGGGAAACTCTCCATATGCTATACCATATATATTGTATGTGATGATGGTGTTTGCGGGATTGCAAATCCCGCAGAGAGATGGGCCGCCCACGCAGGGGCGCCCCTACATTGGTGGACGATCGGGGTATACGATGGGGGTGATGGTGTGCAGGATTTACAATCCCGCCGAGAGAACTGTCGTATCAAGGCATATATGCCTATTGAAATCCTGCCATCCCTGAAAGGGATGCCCTGGATATAGCCCAGGGATAAAGAGGACACGTTATTGTCCGATGTTCCCTGGGTAAAGATGCCGTCCCCCCTGCACCTCCCGCAAGCCTGTAGGGCTTGCGGGAGGGATCAAACATCAATGCCTGTAAGGCATGTATTCATCAATAGTTTATATCTTTACTTCTATTATGGCGCAAAGTCTATTTCATATATACACACATCTGGTTTTTCATGTGAAGAATAGTTCACCTCAGATACTGCAAGAGGATAAAAAAAGATTACACAACTATTTATTATCTGCGGTCGAGGAACGACATTGCAAAGTGATTGCGATAGATGGCACAGTCGATCATGTTCACATCCTTTTGAAGCAAAATAAAATCGTAGATCTCACCCAATTAATTGCCGATCTTAAACGTAGCAGTTCTCGTTGGTTAAAATCACTTTCGCAACACTATTCAACGTTTTATTGGCAAGGCGGATATGGAGTTTTCTCCGTGAGCCCTCGAGATGTAATTGTTGTGAAGAGGTACATTGACAATCAAGAATCCCATCACAGTAAAGTATCCACTTTCGATGAAATGAAAGTTATATGCGATCGATCGGGTTGTGACTACGACCCGCAATTTCTTCTTTCGGATTGATAATCATGCCCTGCAGGCATGGGGATTGTCGGCGCCACGCAAGCCCTACAGGCTAGCGTGGCGGGTTTTACGTTTGCCTTCTTACCCAGGGAACACCGTTGCCTAAGGGCAACGTTTTATCCCTGGGCTATATCCAGGGAATCCCCTGCAGGGATTTGATCTGTTCGGTGTTAATGGTTCCCAAGCGCACAAAATCCCCTTCGGGGAAACTCTCCTTATCCTATACCATATATATTGTGTGTGATGATGGTGTTTGCGGGATTGTAAATTCCGCAGAGAGATGGGCCGCCCACGCAGGGGCGCCCCTACACAGGCGGATGATGGGGGTGTGCGATGGGGTGATGCTGTGCAGGATTTACAATCCCGCCGGCAAAAATCGCAACGGAGTTTTTGATGTATGGGATTGACCGCCAGTGCCAAACATTTTTCCGGCACATTAATTCGCGGTGCTTTCCCCTTCGGGGATTCTTCTTATACCATATATATACGACAACGTTTGCTCTATCGAACTTTCTTGAATAGAAAATAAAAATGTTTTCGCACGCTCACTACCAATCCGAAATGCTTCCGCATGATATGGAAGCGCTCGATCAGCGATTTTAGGTGGTTTTCTTTCGTTACGCCGCCCTCATCGAGGTAATTCGCTAGTATCATCTGGCTATTGAATACCTGCTTGGCACTTTGTAGTATCCTTATCGACCAGTCATAGTCCGACGAAAAACGGTAGCGTAGATCGTACTGAACTGCAAGGTCTCTGCGTGGCAGAAAGGCTTGGTGGCAGACCAGCATCCCATTGCTATAGTCACGCCAACTAAGATTGAGAGGTGGTCGTAGCCTGCGCAATCCTAGCTCATTGCCTGCTCCATCTACCAGCATGGTGTCGCCATAGATCAGATCTGGAAGCTCAGCATTTCCCCCTTCTCTGATTTTTTTTGCCAGAATTTCTAAGCAATCCTTCTTGGGTAGGGTATCGCCTGCATTCAAAAACCAGATGTAATCGCCACTTGCCAGCCGTAAGCCCTTGTTCATTGCATCGTACAAACCTTTGTCACGCTCCGACTTGATGATTGCTTGCGGGCAGATCGCTCGAACTTGTGCCAAGGTATCGTCGCGCGATAGTCCATCTATTATAAGGTATTCGATCTGCCGATAGCTTTGCTCTGCCACAGATCTTGCTGTGCTTGCGATGTGCTTAGCTGCATTGTAGCATACAGTAATGATACTGAATCTTATTTCTTTGTTTGTCTCGTATTTCTTTTGCTCCATAGCTACTTGCTAGTTTACGATTTCTGCTTGATCCTCTAGTAAAAGTACGTATTTCTCCTCTTAAATTGCTTTGCTTTCAAAGTCGTGAAGCTTGTTTTTCTCCTATCTGAGCTATTTTCTCTGTTTTCTGCTCCTTTTTTATGATTTATACCTGTTTCAAAGTCTAAAAACTGTGATAGTTTTTAGGATTCGCCCTTGTTTTCCTGATTTCCTGAAGCTTTTTATACACATTTTGGTCGCTTTCTACAGCAAAAAATTTTTGATCTGCATTTTTGGCTTCCTTTTTTCGTCAAAAAGTGTCAATAATTGATGTTTTCGGACTTGGTTGTTTATCCGAAAGCTTAAAAATGTACGTTTTCATATATCATTTTCTGATGATCTGCTTCTTCATGAGATTTGATAGTTTGCAAATCTGAGCATTTTCGCCATTTTTTCATTCATATTTTTGCTTTTCTGTTTGTATTTTGCACTTATCATTTGTACGTCCAATTGCTTTGTTTTCAGCCCTTACAAGTTTCAGTCTGCTCGAAATGTGCAAATAGTTGGATGAAATTCGATCGTATTTGTACAAAAACACTTCGTTGTAAACAAATTTGCACGTCTAGACAGCCATAGATTTGCGATGTGTTCGATGCGAATGCTGTTTGTTCTTTAGAAAGTTTAGTTCATTGAAGATTGGAATAGTGCAGGTGAAAATTTAACATTTCAAATTTTGACCGAAAAAAGAAACGACAGTAAGTTACAAAAGACAGCTAACACATGTTGGCATGTAGAACATCAGCATAAGCTCGAGCATAGCAAGCGAATGAGAAAGAAAACTACTAATTAAAGTTACCAATGATACTTAACAATAGTATGCAGATACAGAAACAACTTAAAAAAGTTCGTGCCATCATCTTCGGCTTAGGCTTTATCATAGCTTTAAGCGGCACGGCAGCAGCACAGAGTGTGGCGTTGAAGACTAATTTGCTTTATTGGGCGACTACCACCCCCAATATCGGTTTAGAATTTAAGCTATCGCCCCGTTTTACGCTCGACGTTTCGGGTAGCTTTAATCCTTTTAAATTCGAGCACAATCGCAAGTTGCAGCATTGGACTGTTAGTCCAGAGCTTCGCTATTGGACTTGCGATGCTTTCAACGGACATTTCTTTGGCCTTCATGGTACAGCCTCATCTTTTAATGTTAATGACATAGACTTCCCACTCGGAAGGCTAAAGGTCCTTAACGACTATCGCTATCAGGGATGGTTGGTAGGTGGAGGTCTTACCTATGGTTATCAGGTGATGCTGGGTAAGAAGTTCAATCTCGAACTCTCTATCAGTGGAGGTTATGCCTATATTGACTACGAGAAGTACGAATGTGTGAATTGTGGAAAGAAGATCGGCGAAGGTGTAGAGCACTACTTAGGTGTAACGAAAGCCACGCTCTCTTTGATTTACCTAATCAACTAAGCTAATACATTGCAATGAATATGAAGAAAACAATTATTGCCTTATTGGCTTGCAGTTTAGGCCTTCTTTTACCTCAAATAGAGGTACAGGCACAAAACGCTGCACAGCTAAGCGGAATTACCGCCGAAGGCCCTTATCTGATGAAGAAAAAAGGTGCAGATGTGCAGGTGAATATGCTCATGGATCTCAGCCAGATGGCTCCTATGAGCTCGCAGTCGATGCTCTACGTAAAACCTCTCATCAAGTCCAATACGGGATCGGAAGAGGTCTATCTCGAGCCATTTATTATTGCCGGTGGCAAGCGTTATACGGTGCTACAGCGTCACCGCAAGAGCGATGGTAGCTATAAGTATGGCAATCAGATCTTGCACCCCAAGTATGTGATCAAGCGCAAAAATAATCAGTCGCAGACACATCTCTACCAAAGCACGACGGCCTATCAGCCATGGATGCAAAATGCATCGATGGTACTTCAGGCCGATCAGACAGGCTGTGCTCTCTGCCCACAAGGCAGCCATGAGTCTATCCTCAGCAGCTCTGCACTCTTCCCTCTATACGTGCCACAGTACCAGTATAACTACATGAAGCCTGCGGGCGAATTGGTTAAGAAGCGCGAAGAGACTCTCTCTGCTTTGCTCGCATTCCAGGTGGGTCGCTACGAGATCTTGCCACAGTTTGGCAATAACCCCAAGGAGCTTGCCGAGTTCGATAAGCGCATGAAGGAATTTGACTCGAGCGACGAGATCAAGTTCGAAGAGCTCAATATGACTGGATACGCATCGCCAGAGGGTGGTGTAGATTACAACCTCCAGCTCTCAAAGAACAGAGCACTGGCCTTTGGTTCATACCTCAATAAGAAGTATCCAATTTTGAAGAACAAGTTCAGCAACAATTGGAAGGGACAAGACTGGGACGGTCTGAAGAAGGCTGTCGAAGCGAGCAAGATCGAAAATCAAGCGCAGATACTCGATATCATCGCCAATACACCTGTAGAGCAACGTCAGCAGGCATTGGTAGCTATCGATGGCGGACGTACCTACCAGCTATTACTTAGCGAGTACTATCCTCCTCTACGTCGTAGTGAGCTTGTCTTTACGCTCATCGTAAGTGGATTTGAGATCGAGCGTGCTCGTCAGATCATGCTTACCCATCCTACTCGCCTCAGCTTGGCCGAATACTATGCCGTTGCCAATAGCTACCCCGAGGGTAGTGCCGATAGGAAACGTACATGGCAGATCGCGCACAAGGCCTTCCCCGAAGCTGTTGAGCCACTGCACAATCTTGCGCAGATAGAGCTACAGTCGGGCGAAGAAGCACAGGCACTACGTCGCCTCGAAGCGCGCAAGCAAGAGCCTCGTCTCTGGGGATTGCTCGGTCTGGCTTATGCCGCCAACCAACGCTGGCAAGAGGCAGAGATGTACCTCAAACAGGCTGCCGATAAGAACTTGCCTGGCGCCGCTCACAACTTGGCTGAATATGAGAAGTTTGCTCAGGATCAATTCTAAGAAACCTATCATAGAAAGATATAAAAATTAAAAACGAGAAAAAAATTAAAGATCAACAATCACCTAAAAAGAACAAGAAAATGAAAAAGATTAAATTTTTTGCGTTAGGGCTTGCAGCATTAGCTTTTGCAGCTTGTAACAAAGACAATGACAATGTTTCTCAAGTAGAAACAGATGCTACCGTAAGCGTCGTGTTAAAAACAAATCCAAGTCGTGGTGAATTTGGCGTGAACGAAGGTACAGTTACTAAGCTAACTGTAATGGTTTATAACGGCGAAACACAGGAAGCAATTCAGACTGCAGAAAATGCAGCAGGTGTAACAGCAGTAGAAAAAATTCCATGTAAGTCGGGTCCTCGTACGCTAGTGGTGGTGGCTAACCATGCTGTAACCCTCAATGGTAAGACTCTCACAGAATTAAAAGCGACAACGCTTAAGTTGGCCGAAGCGCATCAAAGTGCTGATGAGCTAATGATGACTGCCGAACCAAAAAATATTGTTTTAAAGGCTGGTGAAAACTGGTATGGTTATCCTACAAATCATGATGGAGATAACAATATTGAAGTTGGTAATCCTCTCGAGATCAAGCGTGTACACGCTCGTATAGCTTTCACTGGAGTAACAGTTGCTTTTTCTCCAACTTACGAAAACAACTACGCTGTAGAACTAAAAGAAGTAGCAGCTTTGGTTGCTAAGGCTCAGTCAAACGTGTTTGGCGCTTCTTTGGTAAACACAGACGTTGCTTACGTTACAGGCTTCGTTACTACCTTCAATGATGGTTCGGCACTACCAAACTACACACCTGCAAACTACACAAATGTTACATGGCTTAAGCGTGGTTATAATGCTCCTGCAACGGATGCTCCTCTAGGCTTCTATGTACTCGAAAATACGTATGGTACATCTCCAACAGAACGCCCAACTATCCTTTGTTTGTCAGGTAAGCTAACACAGAATGGTGGTAGCGATCTTACTCCTGAACAACTAACCGAAGCAGAACAAGCTGGTTGGTGTGATGCTAATGCAATCACCTACTACCCAGTATTGGTAAACTATAATGGCAATGGTTACACCTATAATGCAGGTCATGTTGCAGGTAATAATATCGTTCGTAACCACAAGTATGACATCTCTCTAAAGATTACAGGTCCAGGAACAAACAACCCAGAAGGTCCTATTCCTGCAGAAACCAACTTGAACGTAACCTGTACAGTTGCTCCTTGGGTAGGTGTAACTCAGTCTGCTGAATGGTAATCAGCCTCTCTTTAGTCTGAGGCTTATAGCCTACGTGCTATCGGTCACAAACTAAATCGTTGCTAATCTGCAGGGAGGGCTGCATCCCCCTCCACAAAAGGCGAGAATGACGCTCTCCCTGCCGATTGCAAACAGAAGCCAAAGAAAAAGTAATAAGAATAGAGATACCGCACCCTTTTTAATTTTACACTACTATGCACAACGCGAAATACCTTCTAACTATACTTCTTGCCAGCGTCGTAATGCTGCTCAACCAATCATGCATGAAGGAAGATTTATCGGACTGTCCGCGGCCATTCAACCTCACGATTAGAGCCTGGGATGCAGACATGCAGGATATTACAGAGTCGGGCGACTTGCAGCGTGTTGTGCTGTTCATTTTCGATGAAGCCGGCAAGAGAGTCGATCGCCAGATCCTGAGTGCAGAGCATGTGGCCAATCGCAAATCAATCTATGTAGAATTTTTCGGGCCCAAGAAGCTGCACTTCGTAGGATGGGCCAATCCAACAGAGCAAATGCTTGCTGAGACCGAGTCGGTAAACACAATCGCTGCACTCGAAATGAAGCTTGCAAGCGCTGCAAACATTGCTGCTACTGCTCCAGACCTATTCTCGGGCGATCTGAATACCGAGGTAGAATATGGATCGGTAACTAGCACAACAGATAAGTACCTCGACCTTTACAGACGTACTGCACAGGTCAATATTAGAGTACTCGGATACAAAGACTGGCTCGGCAATTGGAACGAACGTGAAGCCATACCAAGCCATGCAGATATTCTGCTCGCTGCTACACCTATTTCATATAGTGCACTAGCCGAGCTACTTGGCGATGAGTTTAGCTATCGCCCCCTATTCGCCGAATTGCCTGGTGGCGACATCTTTGCTGCCCCATTCAATATATACCCAACCCGTGCTGAGAGACCCCTCGATGTGGACTTCTTCGTACACCAAGAAAAAGTACTCTCGGTAAATCAAGACAAAGAGGGACATCAGTTCCTACCTGTAGTAGGAAGGATGCTCAATATCCTTATCGACCTTCGTGGTGCCGACGTGAATATAGCTGTCGTAGTAAGCCCTTGGAACGAAGTTCATCAGTTTGCCGAATTTTAATGCAGTTCCATTATGAAAACCCTTATACAACCACACACCAAAAGGCCTTTATTAGTTCTACTGGCCTTGCTTATGCTCCTCTTCTCGTGCAAGAAGGAGGACAGCCTATCGACCGACGAGGACCAGATCGTAACCGTAAGCCTATTCCTCGAGGATCTCGATCAGCAGAGAGACCCGCTATTCGCTGGCGATAATACGATTCATACGCTGAGGATATATGTCTTCAATGCGAATGGTTTCATCGATGAGCAAAAGCTCTTTACCGAAAGCGAGAGCCCATTCGACAATCCTTTCGAGATGAAAGTACACGCTGGGGTGAAAAAGATTGTTATAGTTGCCAACGAGCCAAGTTCGCTTACAGCACAGCTCAACTCGGTGATACGCTACTCGGCCTTAGAGCCACTTATGTATCCTGCTGTAGATGGAACAAACCTCATTGCGACTCCGCTGCCAATGACGTATGTGAAAGAAAATGTGACCCTACTTCCAGATGTTACCAACACCTTGGATGCTAGCCTGCTAAGGTCTGTAGCCAAAATTACGCTCGATATCAAACAGGAAACTGCAAGCAACGACAGCATCAAGATTACAAAGGTAGAGCTGAAGCGCAATGCCAAGACTGCGACCCTACTCCCATTGGGGGCAGCTCCTACGAGCTACTGGGACTGGAGCAAGACCTACAACCTTGGTCTTACAAACAACGCAGACCCTCAAGAGCTAATCACCACTACAGAGCCACTCTACTTGTATGAAAATATAGGCTCGGCGGCAGATAGCGCAGGTCGTGCTACGCAGCTCATGATAGAGGCGCTATACAATGATGTCCTGACGCGCTACTATGTATATGTCAACAACGACACTACCCAAGCAGATCATCACTATGCACTGCATCGCAATCATCACTACAAGCTTTCGGGCAAAATTACAAAGCTCGGCGAGTTTAGTAGCCTAATACTTAGCACTACGGTGCTACCTTGGAATGTCGAAGAGCTCAATCAGCAATTCCTCAAGCCCAAATTTGTATCTATCTTGCCAGCAGAGGCTACCGATCAGAGTGTTATGCACTACGCTACTGAGGCTAATCCTTACGAGATAAAGGTGAAGATAAAGGGCGATGTGGGCGCTGTATGGAAAGCGACGCTGAGCAACGGACTCGAGTTTGGACTCGATACGAGCAATGGTGCCGTTGCCACAGGCAATGCCGATGGCGTGACGGAATACACCATCAAGGTGAAGCCGCTCAAAGCACCTGGCGATACGCCAAGGCAAACTGCTCTATTCTTTACCGTTGATGGCAGGAAAATAGTTTATACCGCTACTTCTGGCGATCAGCTTACAGATATTATCATAACTCAACGAGCTAGCTAAGGCTCTGAAATAGGGAGGAAATAACAATGAAAGCAAAGCTATATATCAAAGCACTCTTCTTCTTGCTCGCACTCATCGTGTCGCAAGCATGTATGAAAGAAGACTATGAGCCCGAACAGCTACAAGAAGGCTCGCTCATGCTCCGCATCGAAATGAAAGATGCCGAGCCCATGAGAGCTACAGAGCCTGGACAAGATCTCTACAACGAAAATAAGGTGGAGAAGCTCAAACTACTCTTCTACCAAGATCAAGCACTTATTTGGTCGGTCGATCTCGACGAAAGCAACCTCAACTCCTTGGGCAACTATATTATAGACGTACCTCAGAGCGTCTATCCCAAGTTTGATGGTGCTAAGCCAAACAAGATCTATGTGATAGCCAATCCCGAGGACGGTATGACGGCTCCCGATGCCGAGGCAGAGCTACCCAAGCTATTGGTGGCTAAGTCGATCGCAGACCCAGCACCAGCCAATTTCTTGATACTGGGCTCGACTACAAAGACCATAGATATGAACAATAACGAGAGCAAGAACCTGGGCAACGTAGAGCTAAAACGACTCGCGGCAAAGTTTCGCATCAATAAGCCTGTGCTTGATATACCGGGCTACGTACTGCTGGGTGTAGAGCAAGCCAAGCTGCGCAACTATGTCGATAAGGCGCACCTCATCGAAGAGAGTCTACCCGCTGCAGCTGCGCACCAAGCCTATGGCTATCGCCAGCTCAATGAAAGTGGTACTACCACGCACTTCTACAGCTACTTCAATAGCTGGACAGCCGACGATATGGCACATGCTCCTGAGTTTATGCTTTGGCTGCGACTCAAAAAGACTGGGGCAGACGACAATACTGCCAAAAACTACTACTACCGCATACCAGTGAATGCGTCGGATGCGAAGATCAAGAGCAACTACCTATACAATATGACTGTGACGATACAGGTGCTTGGCTCGCTTACCGAGGAAGATCCCGT
>CAZHWP010000044.1:0-19708 GCA_964535945.1 uncultured Porphyromonas sp. | reverse complement strand
GGTTTGAATGCATCACAAGTGGAAAGCATCCCCGGTGGGGATTTATTGCTTACGCTTTATGGTGTATTGCCAATCGAGAGGGGTTGCCATCTTTGTCGGCTGCGATTTGCACCCTCCTAAGGTGTGACGATGAAAGGATACACAGCGTCGGTAGGTCAATTGATGCTGTACAACGAGCCGAGATAGCAAGTCTGAGTTTGCACTTCTTGCATCGTAGCTATCTGAGTAGCTACTTCGAGGACGACTATGATTCTGCCAGTGGTAGCCATCGCAACAGCCTCCCTGGCAACGACTACATAGCACCCGCAGATTAAGCAATCCACACCCAAATGGAAGAAAGACTACAAAGCTGCTTTCGGCCCCAGTGTAATATATATGTCGCCAGCATTTAGTAGCTCTTGATGACTAATCCTATAGCCTTTGAGCTGGCGTCTCTGATCTCCTATCTCGATTCGCTGGATGTATTTATCGCTAGGGCTTTTGCGCTGAACATGAATCCTAAGAGCAGCCTTAGGGTAGTATCGTCTATCGAGCTTGATGTAGACACGATCAAAGACGGGGCTTGTGAGAGCATACTCGGGCAGGCCAGGACAATCTGGATAGAAGCCCATCATGCTAAATATTGCCCAAGCGCTTAGCGTACCCGTATCATCATTGCCTGGCAGTCCATCGGGTCTGTTGCGATAATGCTTGTCGAGCAACTGCTGAGTCAATTCTTGCGTGCGCCAGGCATAGCGAGGGAAGTAGGTATATAGAAAGGGATAGGCTAGGTCGGGCTCATTGCTCGGGTCGTAATATCCGTATTCAAACACCCGATCGAGTTGCTTCACGAAAGTCGTTTCACCACCCATTAGCCGAGCCAATCCTCCTATATCGTGTGGCACAAAAAAGGAATAATTCCACGCATTGCCTTCGTGAAAGCCTGGCGAGGGCTCGAAGTTGGCACCCTGCTTAGGATCGAATGGCTCAAGAAACTCCTTATTGGGCAGTCGAGGGCGTAGTAGCTTGTACTTGGGGCTATAGTAATGTTTGTAGCCCAACGATCGCCGATGCATCATTCTAGCAGTAGCTTCATCGCCTAGGCTAGCAGCGAACTGGCCGAGGTTCCAATCGGCAATAAAGTACTCCAAGGCATTCGAGACCGAGTTGTCGTACTGCTCTCTGAGGGGGATATATCCATACGAAAGATAATCGTCATTGTCGGGGCGCAAGCGATTCTCTTCTCCCTTGCTATTAGCACCTTTGAGCATGGCTTGCAAGGCGAGCTGAACATCGAACTGGCGCAAGCCCTTTTGCCACGTATCGTTGATCACGATAAGCGAGGGGTCGCCTTGCATGGTGAGCGTCTCTCTGCCATAGAGTTCCCAGCGAGGTAGCCACCCACCCTCCTCATACATAGCTAGTAGCGTATGGATCATATCTAGCTGTTTTTCTGGGTAAAACAGAGTGAGCAGTGGATGCACATTGCGATAGGTATCCCAGAGCGAAAAGACTGTATAGCGATTGCCTTGCTCTAGCCGACCTATCTTGTGGCTTTCCATCTCGGGATATTCGCCATTGACATCTTGCAAGATATTGGGATGCACCAGCAAGTGGTATAAGGCGGTATAGAATACCCGCTTCTGACTGTCGGTCCCTCCCTGCACATCTACAACGGACAGAGCCTCGTCCCAGAGCCTTTCGGCGGCCTTTGCCACTCGTGGCAGTGCTGGAGTAGAGTCATCTTGCCAGTAGGGAGCGAGTTCGGTTTCGAGGTTGAGCAGAGCATTCTCGGCACTTACAAACGAGACTGCAGTGTAGACCTCAATCTCCTGCGATGGAGCCTCGTTGTAACTAAACCAGGCTCCAATCTCATCGCCGCTCATAGGGCCTCGATAAGAGTGATAGATCTTGAGCTTGCCATCGTCGGGGTTCCAGTTGGCTTCGGGGCCTTGGCTTCGGGGCTGCTGCTTCCAGTAGCCACTACTATCTGGCCTTTTGCTTAGTCGCATAGCAAAGTACTGGCGGTAGACGGCTTGCGGATTGTAACAGAAATTGCCCATCAATTTGCTGCCAATGAGAGTAGAATCGTTGAGAAAGCGGAGCTCTGCTCCTGTTTCGTTGCTCAGGGCAAGCGAAAGGTTGAGCAAGATATGCGCCTTCCCTTTGGGAAATTTAAAGGCTGCCACCGAGCTACGGGTAGTAGCCGAGACTTCGGCCTCGATGCCATACTTATCGATATGCGCAGCGTAATAACCGGGCTTGGCTCGCTGATTGCTCAGCTCCGATCCGTTGCTTCGGTAGTCAACGTCGAGGGCGCCCATCGTAGGCATCAGCACCAGCCCAGCGAGGTCGGGGCAGCCTACCCCACTGAGATTGACCTGGCTAAAGCCTGTGAAGTAATTATTGGCAGAGGTATAGGGCGTGCTCCACCAAGTTTTGTCTTTTTCGAACTTATTAACCCCCTCTCCTGCAGCAACATTGAAAGGGGAGATATTCATCAAACCATTGGGAAGCATAGCACCAGGATTGGTAGTACCATAATTGCTAGTGCCAACAAAAAGGTTCACCAGATCGACTGGACGATGGCTGCCTTCGGATTGGGCCGACAGATTGTAGCTTTGAAGCAAAGCAATCAGGCTAAGCAAAAAGACTTTGAAGAAAGGAGAGATGGTATTCATAATAGGAAAAGGCTTGCTAGAGATATTACAAATCTGCTAGAGAATCAAAAAAAAGATGAAGCGAGGAGAGGTAAAGACAAAGAAACGACTAAGATTTAGGCGTTCGCTTGCCTTTGAAGAAAGTCTGCATCAACGCTTTTGCCTCATCGGCCATCAAGCCAGAGCGCATTTTGCACTTGGGGTGCAGCGCATTGTGAGCAAACTGACTGTAGCCCACCTTGGGCTCGGCAATAGCATAGACCAGCTCGCCCACTTGCGCCCAGCGCGAGGCAGCTGCACACATCAAGCAGGGCTCTACAGTTACATAGAGCGTACACTGGGCTAGGTACTTAGCTCCAATGGCCTCTACAGCCTGCGATAAGGCAAGCATCTCGGCATGGGCTGTAGGATCTTGCAGACGCTCCACCAAGTTGTGAGCCTTTGCTAGCAAGCGACCTTGACAATAAATGACTGCCCCGATGGGTATCTCGCCCTCTTCGGCAGCTTGCTTAGCTTCCTCGAGAGCCAATAACATAGCTCGCCTGTCGAAATCGCTAAAAAGTTCGTCGTTCATCGTAGCTCTTCGTCGCTAAACAATAGAGGCGTATTGGCTTCGAGCCGCTTTATCACCTCTACCATAAGAGTTTCGCGAATCCACTTGGAGCGATTCGACACCTTAAATTCTTTGCAGTAGTCATCAATTGCTTTGTACTCGGCATCGTTGAGTAGGATGCTTACTGTACGTCGTCTTGGTGGTTTGGGCGCAACAAATCGCACTTTTTTCTTTGCCATAATGAGACAAAGTTAAACAATCGCTTCCATTGGAGAGCCTTGCCTAGGTCTAAATTTCGCAAAAATCGTTCTAAGCTACTAAAGATTGCCTCTCGAATGTTCCACAAAATACTATTACCTTTGTACGATATACTTACACTAGGAGTGAAGTAGACAGGAAACGCAGCTTGGGATACGGCTAATAATACTTTTATTAGCAAGCCATACGGAAGCTCAAAACTACATAATAACACAATGGATATTAAACTACATAAAGATACGACATCAATCTGCTCGAAAGGGTGCAAAGGCTGCCACAAAGAGCCATTGAACACCTACGACTGGCTGGCAGATATACCAGATACAAGCAACGAGGGTGGATTTGTAGAAGTACAATTTAAAAATACGCGCAAATCGTACTACCTCAACAGCAACAAGCTCGAGCTATGCAAGGGCGACGTGGTGGCTGTAGAAGCTTCGCCAGGTCACGATATTGGCACCGTAACGCTTACGGGCAAGCTGGTAAAAAAACAGATGATGAAGTCGCGCCACAAGTATGACCACGATGCTCCCCCCAAGGTGTATAGACTGGCTAGACCTGGAGACATAGACAAATACAACGAGTCGAAATCGCGCGAATACGATACGATGCTCCAATCGAGACAGATAGCCAAAGACCTAAACCTCGACATGAAAATTGGCGATGTAGAGTATCAAGGCGACGGTAGCAAAGCTACCTTTCTGTACATTGCAGATAGTCGTGTAGACTTCAGACAGCTCATCAAAGTGCTGGCAGAGACCATCCATGTGCGCATAGAGATGAAGCAAATTGGAGCCAGACAAGAGGCTGGGCGAATAGGAGGTATTGGACCTTGTGGCAGACAACTCTGCTGCTCGGCTTGGATGAACAACTTCGTAAGTGTAAACACCTCGGCTGCCCGATTTCAAGAGCTATCGCTAAACCCACAGAAACTGACCGGACAGTGTGCCAAGCTCAAGTGCTGCCTCAATTACGAGGTAGATGCCTACATGGAAGCTCGAAAGAAGATGCCCAGCCCAGAGCTCTGCCTCGAGACGGTAGATACAACATACTACTTCTACAAATCGGATGTATTTCAGCGTGAGGTCTCGTATAGTAAGGTAAAAAATGCCCCCGTTGGCTTAGTAACCATCCCAGCCAAGCGTGCCTTCGACATTATAAATATGAACAGACGAGGCGACAAACCATACAACCTCGAATGCAACGATACGAAAGAAGCTAGAAAGCACAAAAATGACATCTTGGACGATAGCTCTTTGACTCGATTTGACGATGTCTTGGCTAAGCCCGAAGGTAGGAGAAAGCGCTCGGGCGGAAACAAGCAGCCTCGTGGAAGGGAATACAACCGTAGCTCGGCAAACAATGCAGAAACAAGCTCTGACAAACAACTCGCTCAGGAGCAGGGCAGACAAGTAAGCGACCAGACTCGAAGCACATCAAATGACAGACAACGATCTGGCGACCGCTCGCGTAGCAGACGAAACGAGGGAAGAAGACCAGCACGTGGAGTAGTCGATTTTGAGCAAAACGAAGGAGTGACTCGTACACCAAGAGTAGGTGATGGCAGAACAGGCCAAAATAGAAGAGCACGTAATGAGGGTGCTCGCACTGAGAAGCAAGGTGAAAGGGTAAACAGAAGGAACCAGCCTAGACCTGAACAGAAAAAAGATGGCGATAGCTAAACAAAAAGCTATCGTGGCTAGCAATCATAGAATCGAGTAAGAATGGTACTTAGGGATAGGATATGCTTGGGCCTGACGCTCCTCCTATTGGCAATAGGATTAGCTGCATGCAGTGGTCACCCCGAAGAGCAAATACGCTACCAAAGTTTGCCAGATGCAACCTGGCACAAAGAAGAAGCCCTGAGCTTCGAGCTCTTTGTGCCAGACTTTACGCTTGCCTATGAGCTCCAACTGTTGCTCCGACACGACAATCGCTACGAGTACCGCGACATTACCATTGGTACAAAGATCTATTCGGGCAATAATCTACTACGATCCGACACGCTAAGCTACAGCCTTGCAGAGAAACCCCAGCAATGGCTTGGTAGTGGGCAGGCCTTGAGACAGCACGAATTCATGCTATACAGGGCGCTGCGCTTCCCAAGTGCTGGCATATTCCGTATCGAACTTGAACCACTGATGCGCTTCCCCATTCTAAGAGGGCTCCAAAACATAGGCATACACATGTACCCCCAAGGGGCTAAGCCTAAGAAAATCCAACAGCTCTGACCCACAAATGCCATGATTCTAAAAGAACTGCACGTACATCACTTCAAAAGCATAAGCGAGGCCGAATGCAGCTTTTCGCCAAAGCTCAATTGCTTCTTTGGACTAAACGGAATGGGCAAGACCAACCTCCTAGATGCCTTGCATTACCTTTCGTTTGGCAAAAGCCACCTCAACATTACCGACACGCTAGCAGTACAGCGTGGCGAAGAGATGGCGATACTACAGGCTCAATACATGAACATGTACAACGAAGAGGAGGAACTGCTACTGTCTATTCGTCCTGGCAGACGAAAGGTATTGAAGCGAAATAAAAAGGAATATCAAAAACTGAGCGAGCATATCGGACGATTCCCCATCGTAATGGTTTCGCCGCAGGACTACCAGCTCATACTAGGAGGTAGCGACGAACGAAGGCGATTCCTAGACCAACTACTCTCCCAAGAAGACCCTGCTTACCTGAGCACGCTGATCCAGTACAACAAAAACTTGCAGCAACGCAACTATATGCTGCGCGAAAAGCAGAAAGATAGTGGACTGATGGAGGTAATAGAGATGCAAATGGCACGATTTGCGCAGCAAATCTATACGAAGAGAAAGCTCTTCATCGAGCTCTTTGTACCTGTATTCAATAAACTATACAAGCGTATCTCGGCCGAACACGAAAATGCAGGTCTGAGCTATCAAACACAATTGACAGACGAGGGCGATTCCTTGCTCGCCCAATTGCAAGACAATCGCGAACGCGACTATTACTTGGGATACAGCAGCCGAGGCATCCACAAAGACGACTTAGAGATGACGCTCGATGACGTGCTCATAAGGCGTATCGGATCGGAGGGTCAGAACAAATCATTTCTGATAAGCCTCAAACTCGCACAGTTTAAGCACCTACAAAGCCTCGGTGGCGAAACGCCGATGCTATTGCTCGACGATATCTTCGACAAGCTCGACTCGAAGCGCGTAGAACAAATCATTCACTTGGTAGGTGGCGATGACTTTGGACAAATATTCATCACCGACACCAACAGGAAGTACCTCGATGAGATCATTGCCTCTTGGGGAGATGCATACAAGCTATTCAACATAGACCATGGTGTGGTATTAAGCGTATAGATTATGAAAAAATCGAATTCCCAGTCGCTGTCATCTATCATCAGGCAGTGGCTCGAAGAGGAGCCCGAGATACACGAGCAAGTGCTTATAGCTTCGGCTCTAAACACTTTACCGAAGATACTGGGTGGATTGTTTCAATATGTATCGAGCTCGAACATACACGATTCGACGCTCTACCTCAAACTAAACTCGAGCGTATTGAGGCAACAATTGATGATGCAGAAGAAAGTATTGATAGAGAAAATCAATGCCGAAGTGGAGGTGGAGTTGATACGAGACATCCACTTGTCGTAAGTTAAGTCTATAGCAAATAAGCCAAACGGCCTAAATAACTTACGCAAAGGCCTTCAGATAAGATAGACGAAATCAATCTGTTACGAGCAGATCCATCGGTCTATCCCAAGGATCTGTAGGCACTTCGTCGAGACACCTGTACTTAAATACAACTCCAACGAGTTTTGCCTTGGTCTGTGGTAGAAACTTATCATAAAAAGCCTTGCCACGCCCCAATCGATTGCCTTTCGTATCGAATGCAAGCCCAGGCACTAGTATCAAATCAAGCAAAGCCGGATCGACAGCCTCACTCGAATGAGCCGTAGGCTCGGAAATACCAAATGCTCCTCCAGGACAGAGTCCAGCCTCGTCTGTATATTTATAGAATGCCAAGAACTCACCTTC
This sequence comes from uncultured Porphyromonas sp., assembly GCA_964535945.1. Classification (GTDB taxonomy): domain Bacteria; phylum Bacteroidota; class Bacteroidia; order Bacteroidales; family Porphyromonadaceae; genus Porphyromonas. The sequence goes on along the minus strand of CAZHWP010000044.1, from coordinate 12,236 downwards.
TACTCGGGGTAAGTATAAAGATTTCTCCTTGCTCAACTCAGAGAGCAAGCTAGCCAAATCGGGCTCATCGGGTAGCGCATGAAACAATGCTACGTGCTTTGCCGCCTTAAGCTCGTTTAGACTCAAAAGTCGCTGTACGATGCAATCCGATGCTTGGCTTCGGTAGTTGGGTGTGAGCCATTCTTTATTGAGCCTCTTTATTTCCTTGCGTAGTTCCTGCTTACTCGTCATTCTTTTGCGGTCTTGTATCATTCCTATTTATTGCATCCAAGGCTATTGCTACGCCCTGATCGCTTTTGGCCATCACTCGGTAGTATCCTTCCATATCATAGAAATTCATTGCAATCAGCGCATTGATCGTACGTGCCATACGCTTGCTAGCTTCAATGATCATGGATGTACGCATATAAATCCCCTTGGCTTGTGCATAGCGAGCTGCATCGAATACGAGCGATTGATTCTCGAGGAAACTAATCAACTCTTCAGAACTCTTCATGGACTCAAAAAACTTGCGATGCGAATCGCTATAAACGAAGGCAAATTCGGGGAAGATTCCCGCATTCTCGAGTCGCAGCACGTAACTATTTATACCAGCAGAGTCTAATGGGACAAAATTGTCTGGGAAGATACCTCCGCCAGAATATACGCTCCGACCATTGTCGGTAAAGAAGCGTTCGCCATTGGCAAAGTGCACGCTATCGGCCGAATAAAACTCGCCATGCTGGAAGCGTTTTTCAAGATCTTGGAAGTACTCGTCGCTATCGTCAAGGCTATATGGCTTTTGGATGCTTCGTCCCGAGGGAGTATAGTAGCGAGCTACGGTGAGCCGTATCACACTTCCGTCTGCCAAGTCGAAAGGATGCTGTACCAAGCCCTTGCCATAAGTTCTGCGTCCTACTATGCGTGCCCTATCGTGATCTTGCATAGCACCAGTAAATATCTCGCTACTACTAGCCGAAAACTCATCTACCAGTATCACCATCGGAGTATCTTGGAAAAGCCCCGATCCGTCTGCTTTGAAGTCTCTACGAGGGAAAGCTCTTCCTTCGACGTAAGCGATCATTTGATCTTTTTTCAAAAACTCGTTCGAGAGGGCCACAGCAGCTTCTAAGTATCCGCCACCATTTCCACGCAGGTCTAAAATCAGATTTTTTGCACCTTGCTTCATCAGCTTGGCAAAAGCGGCAATAAACTCGGAGTGAGTGCTAGCCGTCCATCCGTTTATATGCACATAGGCTACACCAGGCGAAAGTTCGAAGGCTGCATCGACAGAATGAATCGGCACATCGTCTCGTACAATACGCTTGCTCATTTCCTCGCCATTACGACGGAGCAAGACTTCTACCACAGTTCCTTTTTCACCTTTGAACGCACGCAAGATACTATCGTTGCTTACCGACTTGCCATAGAGGATCGCACTATCTGCCTTAAGGATACGGTCGCCTCGCATCAGTCCAGCCCTATCCGATGGGCCGTTTGGCAACACATTTGTAACCACGATCGTATCGACCAGCGTATTGAACGTGATACCGATACCGCTAAAACCTCCATCGAGGCGTTCGGTTTCGGCTGTATTGACCGTAGGAGAAATGTAATTGGAGTGTGGGTCGAGCCCAGTGAGCACATGAGGGATAATTCTATCTTGCAGACGAATCATATCGACAGTATCGATATAATTATCCTGTATCAGTTTCATGACCTGCTCTAAAGGGGTATGGGCTCTACTGCGCATAAACATGTGAGTACCCACAGCACCTACTAGAGCAAAGATTACTGCTACCAAGAGGTGGCTAAAACCAAACTTCGATTGAGGCGATGATCCCGACATGACTCTGAGCTATCTAATCCGTAATCTGCGAAATATCAATAAAGTCGACGGCTATACCAGCTCGTCTCAACAAATCTACACCATCTTCGAGTCTATACTTCTCGGAATATACTACTCGAGCGATCTTGCTCTGAATGATCAGCTTGGCACATTCAATACATGGGGAGGCTGTAATGTAAATAGTAGCTCCAGCACTATTATTGGCACTACTTGCAACTTTGGTTATGGCATTTGCTTCGGCATGCAGTACATAGGGAAAAGTCACATTGTCTTCGTCTTCGCAGATATTGTCAAAGCCCGAGGGTGTGCCATTATATCCATCGGAAATAATCATTTGGTCCTTTACCAAGAGAGCACCCACCTTGCGACGTACGCAATAGGAGTTTTCGGCCCAGATCCTCGCCATTCTTAGATAGCGTATATCTAGGTCGTACTGCTTATTGTTCGAGTCCTTTGCCATTAAAAAAAACAAAAATGTAATTCAGATACAGAATTTTCCCGTAGTACAAAAGTACTTCAAATAATCGAATTTTACAGATTACAGACTACTCATAGACAACTTATTCGAAAAACTATAGATAAAACAGAGGTTTTTCGAGAAATTACTAAACAATCGCAAGCTATTATTAGCGAAATTTAATCACCCAATGAAGATGAGCATCAGGGTAAAAACGGTAGAGAGCAATCTAGTTTATTGAGCAATAGTCTCTTTGAGGCCTTCAGCAAATGGCTCATTCGTTTGGCCATGCTGGTAGAATCGCTTGCAGTAGCGCTTGCACTGTAGGCATAGGTCGTAGCCCAATAAGGAGCCGAGTATAAAATCTTCCTCTGCACTTAGCAGGTGCAGGGGTTTGTTTTGCAGAAACAAGCGTATCGCTTCGAGGCACTCGGCCTTGCCAAAGAATAAATTGCAGCGATCTTTGCGTGGTGTCGATTGTGTAAAGTAGGCAATATTCCTATGCTCCAATCGCTGGCAAACCTCACTGAGCTCGTCGAAGCTAAGAGTACACAAAACCATATTGCGCACACCTTTTTCGAACTCATATATCTGATGCATTACTACTTTCATATGTCTGCAAAAAAACAAGGAGCCATCGTGAAGGCTGGCAAAATCCCATCAGATGGCTCCGTAAATTGAAAAGTCAACAAAAGAAAAAAATTAAGCTATTGAAGTCTTACTAAAGACCCTTACAACACATACAAATGCTTATAAATACGAGCTGCCAATTACAAACCCAAAGCATCGATCCACACAGCGATTCGCTCATCGCTCAGATCGGATTGATTGGCATCGTCTATACAAAGACCTACGAGCATGCCATCGACTTCGGCATCGCTATCGTCGTAGTTATAGCCCTCGGGCTTAACGGCTCCGACAAAAGTACATCCAGTGCTTTCGAGTTCTTTTTTGATATTTCCAAGCGCCGAGCAGAACGTGTCGCTGTAACCTTCGGCATCGCCACAACCAAATAGGCCTACTTTCTTGCCGTTCAGGTTTTGTTTTTTTAGCGCAGGCAAAAAGCCCTCCCAGTCGTCTTGCAAATCGCCAAAGCCCCAGGTCGAGCTTCCAAGCAGTAAAACATCGTAATCTGCCACCTTGGCAACATCAACATCGGACACATCATATACATGGCTAGCATCAATACCAAGGGCTTTTGCGATTTGGTCGGCTACTGTGGCTGTGGTTCCTGTAGAGGAACCGTAGAAAATTCCTATTGATTTCATATTATTCTTTTTTCAAGTTAGTCATACGTTTCGATCTCTGACTGCAAAATTACCAGTTCACCGCTTGTGCAACAATCACCTATAGTGGGCAAAATAGAAGCACCTTATACCTAATCGTATTTAGAAAAAGGGAAGAAAAAGCAGCGAGGAAAGCTATGCAACATTGCGATCTGAACTGAGCTTACGCAGATGATTTCGCTTCGCCCTCCGTCCTAGCTCGAGGGCGCAATCTATAGCAAGCGAGCAAAGGATTGAAAAAATAGAATTCGTCTCAAACTACACATATTCCAAGATAATGTGTATTTTTGCAATAACACATCCTAAACGAAAGGATCGTGCAAGAAATAAACCAACACAGAAAGCAACTTAATTAATTGGAAGAGAATAAGCCTAAAACTAGGATGTCAAGGACCAAGGATCTGATGATCGATGTGGCTCGTCAGCTATTTGCCAAACTTGGTGTAGAGAAGACGACTATGAACGATATTGCAGATGCTGCAAATAGAGGCAGACGTACCCTTTACACCTACTTCCGCAGCAAAGAAGACATCTACAAGGCAGTTATCGAAAAAGAACTTAAGACGCTGTACGCCAACCTTGAGGCTGCAGCACAGCTCTCGCTCACACCCTCTATGAAACTGATGCACTTCATCTCGACACACCTCGAAGCGATCAAAGAGTTGGTACTTCGAAACGGCAGTTTGAGGGCAGATTTTTTTCAAAACATCAAAGAGGTAGAGATGGAGCGTAGACACTTCGACCGCAAGGAGATGCTGCTCATTAAGCAGATTTTGGACGAAGGCGTAAGCAAAGGGGTGTTTGTAGTGCCAGACACAAGCATTACGGCCACTATACTTCTGCACTCCTGCAAGGGACTGGAGGTACCCTATATTAGTGGACACATTCGGAATGCAGGATCGGCCGAGTTTGAAAAGATAAGACAGTCGGTGCATCACCTCATCTTCAATGGGATTATGCTGCAGTCGCCCAATTCATCCTTAATAGGACAGTAAGAGAACGAATTAATAAAGAAACGTATAATAAAGTGCCCAAGGGGTACTGCTAACAAACAAAGCACGATTACCCCAGGCCGAATAAAGCAAAGAGAGCAAAGTATGAAATTATTAGCAAATAAAGTAGCACTTATCACTGGTGCTGGACGAGGTATAGGCAAAGCCATAGCTCAGAAGTTTGCGGCCGAAGGTGCCGACATCGCTATTACAGACCTACATATCGATGAGAGCGTAGAGACTTTCGTTGAAGAACTAAAAGCAATGGGTGTACGCGCTGCTGCTTACAGCTCAAACGCAGCCAACTTCGAAGAAGCTCACAAAACAGTAGAACAAGTAAAAGCAGACTTTGGCCGAATTGATATACTTGTAAACAATGCAGGTATCACTCGCGACGGACTAATGATGCGCATGAGCGAAGAACAGTGGGATATGGTTATCAACGTCAACCTCAAATCGGCCTTCAACCTCATCCATGCCTGTACTCCTATCATGATGTCGCAGCGTGCTGGTAGCATCATCAACATGGCCTCTGTAGTAGGCGTATCTGGCAATGCCGGCCAAGCCAATTACTCGGCATCTAAGGCAGGTATGATAGGACTTGCAAAGAGTGTAGCCAAGGAGTTAGGATCGCGTGGAATCCGTGCCAATTCGATTGCTCCAGGATTCATCATTACAGATATGACTGCAGAGCTGAGCGACGAGGTAAAAAAGCAGTGGGCTGCACAGATACCTCTACGCCGTGGTGGCACACCCGAAGACGTAGCCAATGTGGCTTGCTTCTTGGGTAGCGACCTCTCGTCGTACGTTACAGGTCAGGTGCTACACGTATGTGGTGGCATGAATACCTGATCCCATCCTAATATTATTCTCCCTAGTATAGTGTATGGCTTGAACTCGAAAGCGTGTTCAAGCCATACACATTATAAGGGCTCGGTATAAGAGCACTCAAACACGCAGCGAAAGACACAGACATATCATGCACGTATTATATGAAGACAATCACCTGATGGTGGTTTACAAAGAAGTGGGCGAAATAGTGCAAGGCGACAAGAGCGGAGACGAGCCCATAAGCGAGAAAGCTAAACGCTGGCTCAAGGAGAAGTACCAAAAGCCTGGCAATGTATTTGTAGGTGTGGTGCATCGGCTGGATAGACCCGTAGCTGGCCTATTAATTCTGGCTAAAACCAGCAAGGCTCTCAGTAGGCTAAACAAACAATTTCACGATGGCGAAGTAACGAAGACTTATCGAGCTATCGTGCAGCAAAGACCTGCAAAAGATGCAGATACACTAAGCAACTACCTCAAGAAAAACGAAAAACAAAACAAGAGCTACGCCTACAAGGTAGAAGTACCTGGCAGCAAATTGGCAAGACTCCATTATCAACTCATAGCTTCGTCGGATCGGTATCACTTATTGGAGGTAAATTTAGACACAGGCAGACATCATCAAATCAGATGTCAACTAGCAGCCATGGGATGCCCCATCCGTGGCGACCTAAAGTATGGGTATCCGCGCAGCAACCCAGACGCAGGCATCTCATTGATAGCCTATCGCCTCAGCTTCAAGCACCCCGTAGCAGACAAAGTGATCGATATAGTGGCTCCTACGCCACCAAACGATACACTCTGGCAGGTGCTTTGTAATGCGGCAGACAAGGGCGAGAAATAAACTTATAGCTATAGCGTTCGAACGAGAGATCGTATTGCCAAGCTATCTAAGCCCCCCCTACTAGAGCAGCAAATACAAGTCCTCTACAAGCCCCTGCAAGCAGCGAACATAAATCGAGCTTGCAGGGTTTTCTTTATAAAAGAGACCTTCGAAACGGGTCTCGATAATGAACTATACTACAGATAACAATATGAAACAACGCATAGCAATACTCGGCTTAGGAGGTGTAGGCGGCTACTATGGAGGTATGCTGGCAGCTCTGGCAGAGCAAGCCGATTCGGACTTCGAAGTACTATTCATTGCACGTGGCAAACACCTCGAAGAGATAAAATCCAATGGCCTAAAGATAAGTACACCTACCAGGCAATTCCGTGTTAGACCCGCCATAGTTAGCGACGACCCAAGCAAAGTGGGAGCCGTAGACTACCTCATAGTGGCAAGTAAAAGCTACGACCTAGCAGCAGCTATCGATGAAGCCAAGCCCATGATCAGTGATCGTACCGTCTTACTTCCACTTCTGAATGGAGCGAACATTAGCGAGCAACTTCGATTTCTGCTACCCAACAACGAGGTATGGCATGGTTGTGTATACATCTCGGCCAGAAAAGCAGACGCTGGGCATATCGTACTCGAAGCCGATAGAGAACTATTTTATTTCGGAGCTGAGCAAGCAGAGGGTCCTAGCATGCGCGAGCAGCAAATACTTCGATGGCTTATAGATGCAGGCATCAGGGCATACAATCCGCAGGACATAGAACTGTACATACAGAAAAAGTTTGTAATGATATCGAGCGTTGCTACGGCAACGTCTTATTTCGACGCACCGATAGGCGAGGTGCTGAGGCAGCATCAGGAAGATATGGATGCGCTACTCGACGAATTGGAATGCCTATACGCACACTTGACGCATGCCAAGGTGATTGGTATCGAACTGCCAGCAGATACCATGGATTCGGTAAGAGCCAAACAACTAAAGATGCCGCAGGAGAGTACCTCCTCGATGCACGCAGACTTTATGGCGGGCAAAAACACCGAACTGGAGAATCTTACAGGTTGGGTGCTTGCAAAAGCCAAACAATTGGGACTCACTCTACCCACTTACCAGCGTATGTATGAGGCACTCAAGCTGAAGTCTAAATCTTAAGCAAGAAGCGCCTATTACTGATGTAAGACTCTGAGCTACGGAAGCGAATTACTACCAGGTAATAGTCTGTACGAAGCCCAAAGAGGCTCTTCATCGAATAGCCTTTCTCGGCAAATAGCCTGCACCATTCAATGGTGGCGGCTGCATCGTACCAGGCGATTAGATTCCCTTGTAGTGAATAGATAAAACTACCCTCCACCTCGTTGCGATTTGCTAGCGTATAAGCAGCCAATTCATTGGGGTTGTCAAATACATCGGCACCCTGTTGGACATCCACATCCGAAGGGGTAATAGATTGTCCCGTCGAATCGCTGTAGCTAGCAATCGAATTGAGGTAGGCAGGCGTGGCATAACCAGCTTCTTCGAGGCCTCCACCCCAATTGTTTAATAAAGAAGCCGAAGCCTTTGGATCCTTTCGCTCCAAAGACACACCCCTTCGGCTCGCATTGCCAGGACCAAGCATAGAGGGGAGATAGTGAACCTGTTCTAATTCGCTAGCCTCCGCCAGCGAGAGTAGCACCAAATAGAATCCAGCATTTGCTAGCTGTGGTAGTCGAGGCAAGTCGAGCACAAGCCCGGCATGGGGATATTGTGCTTCAACCGCTTTAGCATCTCGAGCCAAAACCAAATATTGACCTGGCATCAATGAGTCGATAGAGCAAGCAAGTCGGATTGGCTTAACTAGATTTCCCTCGCGACGGAGCGAAACAGCGTAATCGCGCAAGGCCAATGCTTTTTCGCTGGGATTATACAATTCGATATACTCACTACCTTCTTGGAGCGGATTGGCCATCAGCTCATTCAATACGGGGCGCCCCTGCTCGGGATTCATCAGCGACTCTGCTCCATGAGTACCTTCGTCGGGATTGACTAAAGACTCATATAGATAAAGATTGTCGAAAGAAAATGCATTGGCATTGCTCTTGGCATAGCGGCAGTCAATACCTATGCCACCCCATTCATAGGGGGCTAGTTCGTCGAAGGTTGAGCTGCCAAGTAAAATCGTTTGATGCATCGACTTAGCTCCAAAGTTTGCCCAAAACTTCCAACCTTGCCCCTGTTTGTACTGCACCGTGTATCGCAAATCGACCATCCACTCGAAAGGGTAATCCTTGCCACTGATCAAAATAGCTTCGTTGCTGATAGTTGCAGTGCCACTACTGTTGACTTTGAGCCGGAGGCGAACCAGATCGACCGTATGTGCCGTCGATCCGAAGCGCAAGCTTATATAATCGAAGGTATTTGCCACGGGCGATCCGTAACAATAGAGGTGAATGTAGAGCTTATTGCTCGTATCGGGCAGAAAGTCGAGATGCACATCCCCCATCCAAGTCATTTCTTTGGCGTAAGGAATGGAGATAGCTATTCTCGATTGATTGCTCGAAGCCTGCTTATCCGACTGAAGCTGAAGGCGTTTTTTGTAGATAGCGAAGTCCTCCATATCGCCCCTCCAAGGTGGTGAGGTAAAGCTAGAGGGATCGTCGAAATTATGTTGCCATTGGGCAGACAGCACGATTGCAAAAAAGCAATAAATGAGGCTAGTAAATAGAGCTTTCATAATCAAAAACGAATAGCGACTGAGATAGAGCCATAGATTTTCCGTAACTTTGTGATGCTTTGAGTAGTATCGACCATAAATAATACCGACTTCGCTCAAAGTTTCGTCCCCAAAAAAACAGGAACGAGACAAAGATAAGTCTTAAAATTTACTCTTCAAAGCAAAATTCACTTAATAACTGACAAAACGATGAGAATAGCATTAGTAGGAGTAACGGGAGCCGTAGGACAAGAGTTCCTAAAGATATTAGCCCAGCGTCAATTCCCCATTTCGGAGCTTAGGCTATTTGCCTCGGCACGCAGTGCAGGCAAGAGAATCCCCTTCGAAGGAAAGGAATACATCGTAGAAGAGCTCAAAGACGACGACTCATTTAAAAATATAGACATCGCATTCGTATCGGCTGGCGGCGACATATCGCGTCAGTATGCAGAAACCATTACCCGCTACGGCTGCCTGATGATAGACAATTCGAGTACATTCCGCATGGATAGCGACGTACCGCTCGTAGTACCAGAGGTAAACGGAGCCGATGCATTGGTACACCCCAGAGGCATCATTGCCAACCCCAACTGCACGACCGCTCAGATGGTAGTAGCACTCAATCCCATACATCAGATCTCGCCCATAAAGCGCGTACACGTCGCTACCTACCAGGCAGCGAGTGGAGCTGGTGCTAGGGGGATGGAAGAGCTGGAGCTACAAGCCAAACAAATAAGCGAAGGCAAGGAGCCACAGATCGAGAAATTTGCTTACCAACTCATGTACAACCTCATCCCACAGGTAGATGTATTCCTCGACAACGACTACAGCAAGGAAGAAATGAAAATGTATCACGAGACACAGCGTATCATGCATAGCGATATGGCGGTGAGCGCTACCTGCGTGAGAGTACCAGTATTGCGTGCACACTCCGAAGCAATCTGGATTGAGACCGAGCGACCCATCAGCCCCGAGGAGGCGAAGGATGCCTTTGCCAAAGCCCCAGGTATAGTACTCCAAGATGAGCCTGCAAATAAGATTTACCCCATGCCTCTCGATGCAGCCTGCCAAGACCCCGTCTATGTAGGTCGCATACGTAAAGACATAGCTCATCCAAATGGGCTCACCTTCTGGTGTGTTTCGGATCAGATCAGAAAGGGAGCTGCACTCAATGCCGTACAAATAGCCGAATACCTAATCACGCAGGGACATTTCGAGAAATAAGGGAACCTCGGCCTTTGGCTCTTTTCTGCTAAGACACCCCAAGCAGATAGAGTGCGACCAACGATAGGTACAGAATGATGGCAAAAGACTCTTTCCGATTCAAACGTTTTAGCCTTAGCCAAGATGGATGTGCCATGCGTATTGGCACGGATGGCATCCTACTAGGTGCTTGGGCGGGAACTACTTGTGTAGGTCAGCCCCAGCGTATCCTAGATATAGGTACTGGCACAGGGCTACTGGCTCTAATGCTGGCCCAACGCTATCCACAAGCCATAGTGCTTGCAGTAGAATTAGACTCGGAGGCCGCCCTTACAGCCAAGAAAAATGCCGAGCAAAGCCCCTTTGCCAAACGAATAGAGATAGTCTGTGCAGATTTCCTCACTTGGCTTTCCGCTTATCCCGAAGAGGCTGCTCGCTTCGACCTCATTGTATCCAATCCTCCTTACTTCAAGAAGGCACTAGCCAGCCCCGATGCCAAGCGACAACTCGCTCGGCACCAACAAAGCTTGGGTATCGAACAAGTGTTGAGATCGGCACAGCTACTTGCCCCATCGGGACGAATAGCCCTGATTTGCCCCTTCGATCAAAAAAGCGAACTGGAGACCTATGCCGAGAGCTTGGGTCTGCAAGCCTGCAAACTATGTCAGGTACAGAGCAAAGCTAGCGCAAAGCCCAAACGTCTGCTTAGCGAATGGTGCCAGAGGAGATGCGACACTGCCACAGATAGCACAATGGTGCAAAGCCTCACACTGATGGATGAATCGGGCGATCGGAGCATTGAATGGCAGCACCTAAGCGCCCCCTTCTACCTATAAGAAACATCAGCTAGGAGAACATAACATATCACAAGCTCAAAAAAGAGCGGGGGCTGTCGCCAGTTCGAGTTTCCCCGTTCCAGCAACAGCCCCTGCATTGCAATTTGACACTTAAAGCTATGCTCTAAGGCAGATTTCTACTTAGTAAATGTAGCCAATGTAATCAAAGTTGGCTTTCATCACATCTGTTCTCATAGCGAAGATTCCATCCCAATCGCTAAATCTCCACTTTTCATTCTTTCCAAAGTGATTCTTTAGATACTCACCGCTGAGCATACCACCACCGCTTGGTTCGGTATGTCCCCAAGGATTGCGAATAATCACATAATAATCTCCAGATAAATAGATTACTCCAAGTACTGAGTAAGCGTGACCAATTGGGAGATTCGACAGGTTGGTCGAATATGTCCAAGCTGTCATTGGCACATTTGTCTTCCAGCTGCTATCAGTTTTGTCAAACATCAGAGACCTAAGTGCAGACTCACTATTTGACTTAAGATGGAATGTAGACATTGCCCACCACCTAGAGCCACTTATTTCGCGCAGAGCATAGTCAGGCCAACCACCATTAGTAGACAAAATAGCAGCTCTAATGTCGCTACCACCAAATCTATACGATGCGTACATTTGCTCCCAATAGGAGACCCAATTGTCTCCATTCTTCCAGTCACGGCTTCTTCCATATACAGGCAAAGCTTGATAACCTTCGGTATAGTACTTACTATTAGTTCCACCCCATCCATCACTATCCTTGTGGCCTCCACCAGCAAAGTAATGATAGTAACGTAATGGATCATCAGAGCCAGACTGGTCGATGTCAATCCTATTCAAAATACCAGGATGTACCCATGCTATAGACGATAAAGCTGCGAGGAAATAGCAGTTTCCTACCGCACCCTGCATGATGCTATCGTATCTATTTGGTGAATAGTTGACAAAGAGTCCGTTTTCACAGAACTCATTGTTACCAGAATTACGAGTTGGAGCAGCATTAGGGATCAAAAGTTCTTTTAGTTTTGGAGTTAGGTGATTTCTCGACAACACCTTATCTCTCATCTCTGGGATAACTAAGTCGAGGCTAATCCGATTGCCACGTTTTTCTAAATTAGCAACCTTTAGTCCTGCACCAACTTTCGAATTTAAATCGTTGAGATTAACTGTAGCTTGCAGATCTTCTAAATCTGGCTCCTTACGTACCGTAACCTTCTCGTCTCGTCCAGCAAAGAGAATTGAATCTTTATTGGGGTTCATCCGATAAATGCGTAGTTAATAGCTAAAATA
>CAZHWP010000043.1:0-20010 GCA_964535945.1 uncultured Porphyromonas sp. | reverse complement strand
ACGCTCCACAATAGGGATTGCAATTGATTGCACCAACACTTTTGACCTATAGGTCCATTTTTACGCTGTTTTTGATAGTGAATATTCTAAGCATATCTCAAGCAAATGAGAAGAGCCTACTATCTAATACGTTTTAGCCCCCTCTGTGAAGGAGATTAAGAGCCTTGATTTTCGCCATTTTACCCTGTTTTAAGCACAAAATAGGTCGTTGTTGATAACTTTTCGAGCTCATTACTAACATGTTATACTCATAAAACGTTGAATGTTGACGAATTTCGAACATTTAATCTTCGTTAAGTTTTGATGTTAGTTATTTAACTTATGAATCTGGGGTATACTGACTTCGGGAAAGACTATTCGCCATCTGACTGTTGCTTACAGCTTCAAGATTGCTGCTAATAATTGGAATTCTTGACAAAAAACGAAACACATCAATTCAATTAGTCTGTATAAAGAAAAAGCTCGGGGTATTTGTCGCAATAGCGACAAAATACCCCGAGCTGGAATTCTTTGATTCGTTGAGCTTAGGCTCTAGCGAGTAGTTCTGAGCTTAGAAGCGTACACCAACCCCCATAAAGAAGTTGTTGTTGTTTAGTTTTAGCTTGTCCGTATTCGACATGTTTAGGAATCCATATTCGTAACCAACCTGAGCATAGAACATATCGTAGTGGTAAGCTGCTTGGATGCCGAGACCTACGTCAATACGATTCATACCCTTAGCAGTAACTGTTTGGCCAAGAATTGTTGTGGAATGATCCGAGAATACGTTTTCGTCGCTATCACCAACCTTACCAGTCAAACCAACACCTAGGTAAGGACCAGCTTGGAAAGAAACAGCCATCTTAGGAGCAAAGTCTGCACGATATCCGATGTGAACAGGCACCTGGATGTAATGTAGACGTGTAGTAGTACCTTCTACTGTGCCAACTACAGGCACTGTTACGTCTTTTGCCTTTGCACCTTTGCTGGTGAATACGATACCAGGATTTAGGTAAAGACCTGGAGAACCGAAGCCAAACTCAGCTCCTACACCCACGCGATAGCCTAGGATCATGTTGTTTTCGACCGAATTGTCATTGAATTTCTCAATGATGTTGCTGAAACCAACGTTTGCGTCAACCTTAATCACTGGACGTTGTGCATTGGCTAAGCCAAAGCTTGCAAGCAGCAGTGTAGCTGCGATAATTAATTTCTTCATTTCTTTAAATTTCTTTTCTGTTAATATGCTATTTATACTTTAGCTGTATAATCGCAACTTTAAGCGAACCCCAGAGATTCCTCTGTATGGATATCTACTGTCGAGTTCTCTTTCGGCTAAAACATACTACAAAGAGAGATGTTCAGTCGAATACGTTGTCAAAGTTATATCTTTTATCTTGATATGATTGTTTTTGCTGGAAATAATTTTCCTTTTCTCTACGGTTCTTAAAGGATTTTGTGCAATAATGACAAAACTAAGACCCCTTTTGCAATTTTTCTTGCCAGTGCCAAGCCGATCTGAGTGTGTCTGCCAAGCTCTCCTTGGCCTGCCAGCCCAACACTGTATTGGCATGTGTGGCATCGGCCCATACTTGTTCAATATCGCCTGCTCTACGTGCTGCAATTCGGTGTGGCACCTTTACTCCAGTACTCTCTTCGAAGCAACGAATCAGCTCTAAGACGCTAACGCCATTGCCTGTTCCAATATTAAACACTTCGATCGAGTCGCTATTTTCTTCTTTGCTAAGCATTCTTTCGATGGCGCGTACATGTGCTCGTGCCAAGTCCATTACATTGATATAGTCGCGAATGCAAGAGCCATCGGGGGTATTGTAGTCGTTGCCAAATACGCTAAGCTCTTTTCTAATTCCAGCAGCTGTCTGGGTAAGGTAGGGAATTAAGTTTTGGGGCACACCCAATGGCAATTCTCCGATCAAAGCAGATGGATGCCCACCAATCGGATTGAAGTAGCGGAGTAGTACCGCTTTGTATGGCGCTCCTGCTGCAATAGCGTCTTGGACGATCTCCTCATTGATTTGTTTGGTATTGCCATAGGGCGACAAGGCTGGAAGGATCGGCGCACTTTCGTTTACTGGCAGTTTCTCTGGCTGACCATATACAGTGCATGACGAAGAAAATACCAGCCCCTTGCATTGCTGCTCTTCCATTAGCTCCATCACATTGATTAGAGATAGGATGTTGTTGCGGTAGTAGAGTAGGGGTTTCTCTACAGATTCGCCTACGGCTTTGCTGGCTGCAAAATGAATGACACCATCGATGGGAGCATGACTTTCGAAAACTTCTTTCAGCTTAGCCTTGTCGTTACAGTCGATGGGATAAAACTTGGGGCGCTTACCCGTAATAGCTTCGATTCCATCTATTACGTCGGCATTCGAGTTTGATAGATTATCTACGCCAATGACTTCATATCCTGCTTCTTGGAGCACCACAGTGGTGTGCGAACCAATGTATCCGCTCATCCCTGTTACTAAAATCTTTCCTTTCATTAGACTATATATGATATTGTTATAGACTTTTATTTATTTCGTCGATATACTCGAGTAGTTCGTCTCTGCCCATACGTTTGCTCGACGAAGTCACAAATACGGGTGGCAGCTCTTCCCAGCTTTCCAAAAGCACTTGCTTGTATGCATCTACTTGCTCATTAAGCTTTTGCATACTTTGCTTATCGCCTTTGGTAAAGATAATAGCAAAAGGTACCTGCTTCTCGCCCAAGAACTGCATGAATTCGAGGTCAATTTCTTGTGGTTTGTGTCTGGAGTCGACCAGCACAAAAAGGCAAGTAAGTTGCTCACGCAAGAGGATGTACGATTCGATTAGCTTCCTTAGCGAAAGCCGATTCGATTTACCACGTTGAGAATAGCCGTATCCAGGTAGGTCTACCAGATACCAAGCATCATTGATCAGAAAATGATTGATGAGCTGTGTCTTACCAGGTTTTTGTGAAGTTTGAGCTAGCCCTTTTTTTTCGCAAAGCATATTGATGAGCGATGACTTCCCTACATTCGAACGACCTATGAAGGCATACTCTGGCATATTACCAGCGGGGCACTTACGATAGTCAGTATTGCTAATGACAAACTCAGCAGATTTTATTTGCATAATAACTTAATAAAGATAAAACACTTTTGTCGCTTAGTAAGAATTTGAAGCCCAAGGCTCAAGTTAATTGGAACAAAATCCTATCTTTGTAAGACAAAGGTAAGATATTAGTTTCATTGACAGCTTTCTTCGAGGATGCTATGATTGCTATCATTTGAGTCACTTCAAGATTAATTACGTCTCAAGACGTTTGTTTTCCGCCTCCATTGCGAGTTATTGAAATGTTTGCTTGAGCTAATTGAGGAAGATTATTCAGTGGGGTTTTTGTCTTACAAAAACTGTTTTTCGTTATCAAACGAGTATTTATATATTATTAATACATAGTCCGTTATGGAAAAAATAGATACAACGAATAGAAGTTTGAGCCCTCTTATCATTGCGCTCATTTGGCTTCTGCTCTGCTTGGCACAGAGCTTTATGCTGGCAGGATCTAGCCCTACGACCCCCAATTTTTGGTCAGACCCCAAGCTCTATTACTCTGTTTGGTTAGTCGATCTCTATCTTATTATCCTCTACTACATCAATTACCACTTCATAGCGGCAGCTATGATACGAGCAAAGCAGTATCTGGCCTATACCCTTGTGGTAGTGCTCGCTATGGTAGTGGCTTTATTGCTTCCAATTCTATTTTATCATCTATGGGGTTGGACTATTCCTACAGCTGCCGAAGGTACTACACCGCTCTTTGCAGAGGCGATGGTATGGGCTTTGGCACTTATGGCCATTGGATTGGCATTTCGAAGCGTCAAAGAATGGATTCGATTGAGTGATCTGCAGAAATCGAATCAACAAGAGCTGAATAGTCAGACTGAAAGAGTGAAACAGCTTGAAATGGAGCTCAGCAACTTGAAGGCAAATCGCCAAGTGCCAACTTCTTCAACTAGCGAAGCTCAAAGCGAAATGGGTACTTTCGAGAACCTAAGTTCGCAGAGTTAAGCGAATACTTCAAAACCTTGTATTATGTTTAAACGTAAGAAGAGAAACTACCAATCGCACTCATTAGGATCTATGGGTTCGCGACGACGTCGTAATAAGTACAAGAAAGGCTCTCGAACTCGTAGTACAAATGGAAAGGGGCGTAAGCGCTTTTTGCTAGTCCTTTTGATCTTGGTGCTAGCGTTAGTCGTTTGGTCTTTGACTCGATATAGGGCTTGGTTTCATCAAGAGCCCGAGCTTGCCTATTCGGTTGCTAAACAGATGGATCGTATTACAATGACCTCTGGCGAAGACTTTATGCATTCTCGAACAATCAGCTGGCGCTGCGACACCATCCCCCAAGATGCTTGGCTCGAGTATCGTCAAGACTCTTCGATGCAGACTCTGCAAGCATTGCCAGCCGATGCAGAGAAGGTCGTGAGCAGATCGGGCAATCATGCTTACTATTACCGAGCAAGTATGGCTGCTCTCGAACCAGGAAACACCTATAGCTACAGACTTATTACAGGAAGAGATACTACTGCTTGGACATACTTCAGTATGCCAGAGGGAAATGAAACCGAGTTTCTATACATTGGTGATGTGCAAGACCCTGAGGGATCTTACACCGAGAATCTCTTTTCTAATCTTCGTCAGAAACAATTGCCGATCGATTTTATTTGTTGGGGTGGAGACTTGCTCGAAGGTCCCGACGATAAGTACTGGGGCATTTGGTACAGAAGTGTAGGTTCTTGGCCTGCTACATTGCCCATGATAGCTGCTACCGGCAATCACGAATATTTAAAGACGCTCCCTCGCAAACTCGATACTCGCTGGACAGCGCAGTTTGCTAATCCCGATAATGGCCCAAAGGCTTTCGAGGGAAGGAGCTTCTACATCGATTTTCCCTCTATGCGCGTTATCGTTTTAGACTCGAATGGAATCGGTAGCCCAAGCTCAATCGGTAGGCATAGATCTTGGCTCAGAGACAAACTTCAGACAGCTGTTCAACCTTGGAAGGTGGTAGTGATGCATCATCCTGTTTATGCAGTTCGTGAAGGGCGCTTCAATCCGTTAATGTACTATGGGTTCCGCTCGATTCTTGAGTCAGAAGGAGCAGATCTAGTGTTGCAGGGGCATGATCATAGCTATTCTCGAATCATAAATAAAGACAAGAAAGAGAATCCAATAACTCCTGTTTATGTAGTTAGTACAGCTTCGCCCAAGCAATATCGAAACGGATTTGACGACAAACACGATTGTTTGGGATCTGGATTTCCTCTTTATCAACTTATCAGTGTCTCATCAGACGATTTGCATTTTATGGCATACGACTTTGATCATAGACTTTATGACGAAGTAAGGCTACATAAGGACAAAGCAGGCTCGAAGGCGAAAATCGAAGACAATGCCTTAGAGTGGGAAGAGGCCTTCTTATTCAATGGCTTTGCAGATACTAAGAAAGGTCAGAAAAAACGTGCCGCTTATATCGAAAAACAAGAATTTAGAAAGGCTGCTCGTAAGAAGTAACGCCTCATATTTGCCATTATGAGAGAAGAAGTTGAGCCAGTTAGAGTCGAATCGCTCTATAAAAGTAGGCTAACAATCAAAGACTTAGATCTTTCGGACAGACCTCGAGAAAAATTATTAGTGCATGGTGCAGATAAGCTGAGCGACTCTGAGTTGCTTGCTATACTATTATGCTCTGGCACCACAACAAAAACTGTGGTCGAACTAGCACAGGAGATCTTAGCAGCATACAATAACAATTTGTCAAGCTTGGCTAAGGCGAGCGTAGAAGATCTAATGCAAAATCGTTTTGCTGGTGTAGGGCCAGCAAAAGCTGCTACTATTGTGGCAGCGCTCGAGCTGAATAGGCGTATGCCTAGGCATGCAATGGATCAGCACCCTGTTATTTTGTCGAGCAAGGCTGCCTACCAAGCAATTCAATCCAAAATAGAAGATAAGCAACAAGAAGAGGTCTGGCTGCTTACTATGAATAGGGCAGGCAAGCTGATCAATTGTTTTCAGATAAGTACAGGTGGCGTATCGGGCGCTGTTGTAGATATCAAGCTGATACTCAAACGTGCGATCAACAACCTTGCTTCTACCATTATTTTAGCTCACAATCATCCATCTGGAGAGGTGCAGCCAAGCCATGAAGATAAACGGCTAACAAGCAAGCTTTCCGAAGCAGCCAAGCTGATCGAAATCCCCCTAGTAGATCATATTATCGTGGGAGATGGCAAGTACTATAGTTTTGCAGATGAGGGGCAATTATAAATAGAGTTGAAGACCCGATCGAGCACCCCAGTAGCTGTGCTATTACTTCTTTAGAAATTCGGTGAGGATAAAGATGGTCTGACCATCTACTTTGGCCTGTACATGTGTGGGATCTTCTGTCGATAGCCTAATGTTTCGGGCTTTAGCTCCACGCTTAATTACGAGTGATGAGCCTTTCACTTTTAGATCTTTGATTACAGTTGCGTCATCGCCATCGAATAGCTCCACACCATTGCTGTCGAGTATCTTATCGGCAGCTTGAGCATGATCCATATCTTCTTGAGTCCATTCGTGGAAGCACTCTGTACAATGATAAAGGCTACCATCGAAATAGGTAACGGCACTATGGCATTTAATACAGTTGGGTGTATCTGTCATGTCTAATGTCTTTTAGTTATTGCTCGCAAAGATAGTGAAGCTTTTTCGATTTGCTGCCTTTTGCCGAAATGCTCGTATTAGAACGCAAGTCTGTAAAAAGGATTTATCTTTGGGGTAGTATTATCAATTAGAACGCAAGAAAATATGAGAAGTTTTGCAAGCGACAATAACTCGGGCGTGCACCCTTTGGTAATGCAAGCAGTAATAGATGCCAACCAAGCTCATGCTGTAGGATATGGCGATGACCCATGGACAGAGCGAGCTGCCGAGGCAATACGAAAGAACTTTGGCTCGAGTGCTATACCGTTCTTTGTATTCAATGGTACTGGTGCCAATACGATCGCAATCAAAGCAATGACTCGCTCTTACCACTCTGTACTTGCTGCAAGCACAGCACACATAGTAGTAGATGAGTGTGGTGCCCCTGCTCGCTTCAGCTCAACGGCTCTTGTTAGCATCGATACTACCGATGGCAAGCTTAGCCCAGAGCTATTGAAAGGGCATTTGCATGGCTTTGGAGACTGCCATCATAGCCAGCCCAAGCTTGTCTATATCTCGCAGGTTACAGAGCTCGGTACACTTTATTCTATAGAAGAAGTACGAAGGCTTGCCGACTTTGTTCATAGCTATGGCATGTACTTACATATGGATGGAGCAAGGCTTGCCAATGCTTGTGCAGCGCTTGATTGTAGCTTTAGAGAAATGACCGTTGAGGCTGGGGTAGATATACTTAGTTTCGGAGGTACCAAGAATGGTATGATGATGGGTGAGGTGGTGATTTGCTTCGACGAGGCTGTGGCTGCACACATCCCTTATTACCGCAAGCAGGCAACCCAATTGGCCTCGAAGATGCGCTACATGTCTGCACAGTTTCTACCTTACTTAGAGCGGAATATCTGGCTCGACAATGCAAAGCATGCCAATGCTATGGCTGTTCGTCTATACAATGGCCTAAAAGCTATCGGACATGTAGAGGCTGTCTATCCACTCCAATCGAACGCACTCTTTCTAAAAGTGCCTAAGCAACTAATCGAACCGTTGATGGAGAAGTATTTCTTTTATGTTTGGAACGAGGCTGAGCAGGTTATCAGGTTGGTATGCTCGTGGGATACTAGTGAAGGCGATATAGAAGAGTTTTTGAAGACCTATGCAACCTTGAGCAACGAATTGCTCTAAATGGTCGATTGATGGGCGTTTAATAGTATATCAACAATCCGACAATTGCCGATAAAACAATCAACAAGATCGGATGTATAAGGCGTTTGATGGTGGCGAAGAAGGCTAGGAAAAAAATACCTATGCTCCACCAATCGATGAAGTTGTCTTTCACTAAAAACTTATCTATAGTCCACTCTTGCATACTGCCATGGATGCTTGCAGACAAGAAGCTGGGATTGAGCAGTAACATGAGGGCTGCGGCTGCAATAAGCCCAACAGAAGCTGGCCTAAGACCTGTAAATGCAGCATCGACAAAGCGGTTGTTTCTAAAACGATCGAAAAAATGTGAGATTAGTAGTACCAATATGAAAGAGGGTAAGGAGATCGCAAAGGTTGCAACGATAGACCCCCAAGCATTGCCCGTAACACTGTAGCCAATATAGGTGGCACTGTTGATCCCAATTGGCCCCGGAGTCATCTGACTGATGGCAACGATGTCGGTAAATTCTTGAGCGCTGATCCATTGGTATTCATGTACCACCTTCTCTTGGATGAGAGATAACATGGCATAGCCCCCACCAAAACCAAAAAGCCCGATAACAGTGTATACCCAAAAAAGCTGTAAGTAAATCATATTGACTATACGGGGGTTAGTTCGATTTCATGCGACGGATGCGGTACTCAATGAAGTAGCGATAGGCTATTCCACTACAGCCCGCGACGATAATAATCCATACTGGCGAGACTCCAAAGCCCCAAACCAGCAAGGCTGTTAGTGCAGGAATCCATAAGGCACTGGCTTTCATTTTGAGGGTACGCCAAGTGCTAATGACGGGGCCAGCAATAAGTGCTACTACAGCTGGACGAAGCCCTTTGAACATGGCTGCTACTACACGATTGTGTTTGAATGCTTCGAAGAAAATGGCGATGCAGAGGATGATGATAAAAGAGGGTAGTATACAGCCTAAGGCTGCAACTACTGCACCTAAGTTACCTTTGAGCCGATAACCAATAAAGATAGAGATATTGACACCGAATATGCCAGGTAGCGATTGGGCCATGGCAAAGAGGTCGATGAATTCTTCTTGCTTGAGCCATCGACGCTTCTTCACCAAGTCTTCTTCAATTAGAGGGATCATGGCGTAGCCCCCTCCAAAGGTAAATAGCCCAATCTTGAAAAAAGAAAGGAAGAGACTTAGGTATTGTTGCATCGATTGCTCAGGCTATTAGCAAAGCAGCCTGCCTGTGGGGCAAGCTGCTCAATTTGATTGATAAAAATGTACGTTATTTTCTTCTTACACTTCGTGTGGCAGATTCGCTGCGTTTAGAGCGTTTTTTCTCTTCGGCAGGTGCTTCTTGCTTTTCCTCTACATCGGCAGCAACGCTCACTACAGCCTCTTCATCCTTAGGACTACGGGTGCGTGAAGTAATGTTCCTACCCGAACGAGTTGTTTTAGCCTTTCGTCCCTTCTTAGTTAGCTCTGCTTGATTCTTCCAAGTACTATCTTGGGTTACAAAGAGCGAAGAACGGAAGCTATCGAGCTCTTTCTCGATGCGCTTGCCTTCGAGCCTTACCGAATCAATATTGCTATTATAGTCGTATAGCGAGCGTCCGAGTAAGTTTTCAGTCTTGATGATATCTCCCTTGTAAAGGTTGAGGCGGAAGTAGTCATCGAGTGTCGATTTTCGCACATTGTTTAGACTGCTAAGCATTACTCTGTCTTGAGAGATGTAAGGACGTATGTTTTCGTAAGGCACCCAGAAGAGAGGCATACTACGGCTCTCACCAAACTCGTCATCTTCGATGATGATTGGACAGATCGCTTCGATCTTGATATCGACGTTGCTGTTTTCTGAATCGAAATACCACTGCTCTTTTACGAAATATGCCTTAACTAATGCCGAAGGTATATCGTTGGCTGCAACATCAAATTGTCTTCCAGAATCTTTGTTGCTGCTGGGTTGGTAGTAGATGCCAAATCGATCGAGAAATTCTTGAAACTTAATGGCGTATTCTTCTGTGTAAACTTCGTAACCATCCAAGTATTCATAAGCTTCGATAGTGCTTGTGTTTAGTAGGTTGAAAAGCGTACTGAACAAATTTTGCCTATCTGCTGTCGGCTGAGGTGGATAGTAGAGTGGAGCATTGGCCTCTTGGCTCAAATCGACACGACGGTATATGACACGCATCCAAGGGGCATTGTTGCTGCGTTGAGTGAGTCGTTTGTTAAACTCCTGTGCACGATTTGTAAGGGGGCGAACCTCGTTCTTCTGTTGAGTTACGTTGCGAGGAGCCTTATTAACCGTAGGGGAGTAGTCTCTTTCGTTCTGAGCATTTAATGCTGCTATGCTAAGGAGACAACTAAGTGCCACTATGATTGATTTACTTGCTTTCATACCTTATAGTTAGTTCACTATTACTTCAATGGTTGGGATTTTGCGCTCGATGCCGTCGGGGCCTTTGGCTATAACTTCGGTAATATAGAAACGTTTCCCTCTACTCAAATTCTGTATCTGACGGATTTGTCTATCCGAAAATGATGCATTGTTCGATACTTCGGGGATAGCATTTCCCATCGAATCGTAGAAGGTGAGTTGGAATTTAATAACCGAATACTTCACGTCGAGCAAATCGTCGTCGATCGCGGCTTTAATGCCTCCAGCAGCCAATATTTCTCGCTTGCTGAGTCTGCCACCCTTAAAGCGTTTCGGATTACCCTGAGCATCTTTATACTCAATATAGGGTAGTGGGTCGGGAAGTGCACGTACTCGAAGACTCGATTTGGCTACTTGGGTGCTACGTCCATCGGCTTGTTTGGCAGAAACCGAGATCTCAGCTACAGTACCCACTTTGCTAGGACGTGCGATCCACTGATTGCCACTACGCGTAAGGGTGCCATTGCTCATCGTTGCAGAAATATTTTCGGAGGCAACGCCAGGAACAGCTATGCTAAGTGGATTGTCAATCCCAGCATATAAAACGTTCATCATAGTAGGTGCAATGGAAGCCATAGGTGCAGTAACGGTATACTGGCTTTCAAATTCACGACGGAGTGAACTTCCATCGCCCTGCTTCATTTCGACGTATCCCTTTAGTGGATATACACCAGGCTTGCCTGCAACTGTGCTGAATAGGCCGTAGTTGCTTTCTGGCAAAGTTTGCCCATTAACAAAAACTGTGGGGCGAAGAGTAGTATCTACACTCGATAGGATAATATCCGCTTTGAAAGTTTCGCCAGACATTACTATCTGACTATGTGGTATCACCTGTGCAGAAATTAAGTTTACACGGTAGTCGCCTACGTCTACACTCTTTACTAAATGGCTCAATACTTCACCCTCTACATAGCGAACATCGCTTTGGAGCTTGGTGAGTAGGGTAATGGCAGCAGCGGTGGGCATATTTTCGAAGAGGCTACTCTCCCAGTTTTTGCCCACTGTACGGCCTTTGGTGCTTAGTGCTTCAGCCAAATGCTTAAACTTGGCAGAGTCATTCATCAGCTGTGCAGCCAGGGTTCTGAACTCATCTACCTTCGAACGCAGTAGCTTGCCTTTTCCAGAGATAGGGTTGAGCATGACGATAGAAGCCGCAGCCAAGTCGTCTTTGCGTCTGATATCGTTGACGTCGCCATCACTGCCATCCGATTCTATTACGATGGCTTTCTTGAGACCTGCAATCAGATTGAATAGAGAATCGGCGCTTTTATTCAGAAGCAGACTACGCTCGTACCACGCCTGTACCTTATCTGGATTGGTGGCAAAGGCGGTACTGAGTTCGTTTCTAACCATCTTATTACGAACATCGGCACCATCGATCGATGTCTCCAGACTTTTATCTACTTTGGCAAATCCATCAAGTACTTCGCTGGAGACGTTTAGAGCCGTCATGGCTATAAACACCAAGTACATGAGGTTAATCATCTTCTGACGATTAATATTGCCACTTGCCCCTGCAGCCATATCGATTAAATGCTGGGGTTATTGATGTTGTGGTCTTGGGGAGCCGAAGCTTGTGTTTGTGGCTGAGGGTTGTGGTAGCCACTATAATTGCCTGGCATGCCCATATTCACCGTCATAGCATGGAGCAAACGAGCATAAACGTCATTGAGCTGACCAAGTTGCTTGGCCATGCGTTCGTTTTCGTTGCGGAAGCTGGTACTATCTACCACAGTATTGTCGTACATATCGCGGATATGAGTCAAACCGCGGTTGATACGTTCGATGCTGTCTATTTGAGAACTGATTCCCTTAAGCTGAATTTCGTAAATGGTGTTCAAGCCAGAAATGTTGCGGCTTAGATTTTCCATTTGTTGCATGTACGATTGAGAGTTGAGCTTGATGCCTTCTTGGTGCGACTGCAAGTCTTGGTATGTGTTCGTCATTTGTGCAGCCATGGTGCCAATTCTGGCCAGTTGCTCGCTCGCTTCACTTAGTTTGCCGATGCTATCGCTCAGTCGCTGAAGCTGATCTTCTGGCACCAGAGCAGCTAGAGCGGGGTCTACCTGGAAGGGTGCAGATGTGGCAGCCGTGCTTGTGCCAGTAGCGGCGAAGCTTGGACTGGTGCCAATAGCAGTAGCTTGACTGCTGTGTGGCGAAGCTGTACCGTCTGCTCTATCACGTGCTTGAGCAGCCTTTTCTTGGAGATATATTCTGCGAGCTTCCATCTCGGCTCTATCCATTGGGTTTTTTGAGTCCAACTCGGGGAATACTTCCTCCCAGTGGTATTCTGCAGCGGGCTTTTCGAAGCCAGAGATGAAGAATACGAAAAACTCAGTAATCATACCGATGAAAAGCATCTCATTGCCCATAGGTAAGTGGAGTAACTTGAAAAGTGCCCCCAATATTACGACGGCAGCCCCCCAACTATACATGAAGTTTAGTAGTCGACGTCCCTTATTGCTGGCCAGAAACATTTCCACTTTGTTTTTATATCTTCTATATCGATTCATCTTGATGTCTTTTCTTGCTTAGTTCAATTCAAATGATAACTACAATCTTTTGTGTTAGTTGCGACGTGCGCTACGAGCTGCACTACCTCTACTCGATTTGCTCTTTGGTGCCTTAGATTTTGGTGCTTTCCCTTTTTTCGAAGAGAATGCTATCGATGATCGTACACAACGGAAACCAATGTAAGAGCGTCCTACGTTTTCGAACTCTTGCAGTCGAGTGGCAGACCTTACGAAACGTGCTACATCTTTCCATGATCCACCTCGAACCACCTTTTGCTTCATAATGTAGGGGTCGTTTTGTGCAGCCTTATATTCGAGTTCGGGGTTGATGTCTGCCATCTGTAGTAGCCCAGACTGGGTGTATGCTGTGCTAGTCCATTCCGAAACGTTACCTGCCATATCGAATAGCCCAAAGTTGTTTGGCGAATAGCTCGATACTCTGGCTGGAATTAAGTGACCATCGGCTGTGTAATCGCCTTCTCCTGGTTTGAAGTTGCCTAAGAAGCAACCTTGCCCCGTACGCATACTTTCATTGCTCCAGGGGAATTTATTTTCCGTTTCGCCTGCCCTTGCTGCGTATTCCCATTCTGCCTCAGTTGGTAGCCTGAAGTCTTCCACCACCTGTCCTGCAGGCAGTCTCATTCCTTTCTTGAAAAACTCTGTACGCCAAGCACAGAAAGCTTGGGCTTGCTGCCAAGATATACCTACAACAGGATAATCGTCGTATCCAGGATGATTGAAGTACATGCGCATGTACGATTCATTTCGAGCGTTGGGGAAGTCATTTATCCAAGCGGTTTCATCGGGATAGATTGCAACGATATATGTATTAAGGAAGTCATACTCACTACTTAGTGGGCGAGTAATAGTTTCACTTATTATGTTGCCGCTATCATCAATAAAGGCTGTGTCTTTCGATATCAATACGACCTCATTGGGGTTGATAGGAATGTCTGTATTGAGGTTTCGCTTCGAAGCCTTGAGTTGATGCTGACGCAATGCTGCCGATCGGTAGTCATAGGTCTCGTATCTGAAAACCATTTGATCAGGATCGAGCTTCGTTTCGAGAGTAACCGGATTGGTATAGTAAACGCTTTTCAGAGCCATTAGCTCCTCTTCGGTAGCTCTTCTTTCTGCTGGCAAAGCTTTACTCCAGTCCAAGTGTGGCTTCACAGGGTCGCCATACTTATCCATTGTGATCTTGTATTCCTCGTTGCCACCATAAGCTGGATCGGCAAGCCTTTCGCGCAGGATCGAGTCTCTTACATAATAGACAAACTGCCTGTATTGTGCATTTGTGATCTCAGTTCTATCCATCCAAAATGCGTCTACCGAAATCGCCTTTGTTTCGTCGGGCATTCCCCACAAACTGTCTCTACTGTCCTTGTTGCCAAGTACGATTGATCCGCGGGGCACTTGTACCATGCCGTATGGTGTGGGTTCGTTCCACGAGGTTAGGCGTGCACCACTTAGCTCGCCTCCAGTTCTTGACTTCGATGGAGCGCAGGCTGCTAGAGTGCCTAGCATAATGCAGATGCAGGCCACAGGGGCCATGAGTTTTTTCATATACTGTTCTATATCGTTGTCGTAACTTATTATTTTTCTATAAGTACCGGCAGGCAACACTCCAAAAGTTTGAACTCAAACCCTAGAGGTGTCTGACGCTTTTATACTTAACGTCTGCTTGCTTTGCTTTAAATAGGGGGAATGAATAGCTTAGAAGCAATTCATGCGAGCCCCAAGAAGCTTTAGCCAAGTCGTTGGTGGGAATCTCGTAGGCGTATCCAGCATAAAATTTGCCGAGTTTTATTCCCATTGAGAGACCCACAGCTCTGTTTAATCGGTAGTTTATTGCACCAAAAAACTTTTCGTTGTAGGCAACACCCATACTTGCATCCAGTCGATAAGTATTCAAATCGCTAGCTACAAAGATAGATGGATGCCACGAAAATAACGAATAATTGGGTAAGATATTGTATCCTGCTGTAAGATAATAGAGCCTTGCCAAGCGCAACTCGTACTGTTCGTTCATCAAAAGGCGTGGAGCTGTTAGGTGGGCAGCGCTGATACCAACATACCATTTTTTATGATCGAAGTAGATCCCAGCACCAGCATCAAATGCTTTGCCATTTACTAATACGTTGGGAATGGAAGGGTCATTTTCAGTCTCCAGCTCTACTTTAGTACCATCGAACGAACTATTGATGATGCCCGCTTGAGCACCAATAGAAAGCGTACCTCCAAATAGTTTTTTCTTGTAGGCATACTGAAGTCCTATCTCAGCGTTGCTAAACAAACCCCTTGTTTCCGAAACGATTTTGATGCCTACGCCGTGCTCACGATCGAAGAATTGAATGGGCATATCGCCCATTACTAAAAAGCTTTTGGGGCTATTGGGCATCCCTTCCCATTGCCTATTGTGCAGAGCAGTTAGCTGCACGTCGCCTCTCAACCCTGCAAAAGCAGGACTGTAATAGGACATGGCACGCTGGTACTGCAGCAATACCAGATCGGATTGAGCTTGCACATTCGTAGGGAAAATGAGAGTCCCTAGTGCGAAAAGTGCCGAGAAATAGAGATAAAACTTTGTTTTCTTCACTGCTTAAATAAACGAAGCCCTGAGTGCATTTATTGTACTCAGGGTTCGAAAGCCTTGCGTTGGCAAATTTTTAGTACTCTTCTTCATTGAAAAAGAAGTCTTCCTTGCTGGGATAGTCTGGCCAGATGTCTTCGATCGATTCGTAGATTTCACCCTCGTCTTCGAGCTCTTGGAGGTTTTCAATCACTTCGAGTGGAGCTCCAGAACGTTGGGCATAGTCGACTAACTCATCTTTACTTGCAGGCCATGGAGCATCTTCTAGTTTTGATGCTAATTCTAAGGTCCAATACATATCAATTGTGCTTTATTGTTTCAAAAAACTTGACGTAATTAGTATCGGCTTTAAAGCCAATACTCCTCTTAAACAGAGCACAAAAATAGAAGATTTCTTTCGATTGACAAAGGATTACGAATAAATTCTTAGCTGTAGCTCAAAACTTACTCTGATATAACGTGTTGCCTTAAAATAATAGGGTGTTATAGGCCTTTGGGAAACCTGTTTTAGCGTTTTTTGAAGATTAAAATCGAGCTAATTAGAAGTCAAAATCCTATTTCCTCAATCGATACTGGCATCCCAGTTTACCTCTCCTCCTGTATTACGCCACACTTCTTGCCGTGCAAGCACAAATAGGTAGTCGCTTAGACGGTTCATGTAGATAAGTACTGCATCTTCTACTTCGGCCTCTTCCATCATTCGATAGATATTTCTTTCGCATCTACGACACACCGTTCTACAAACATGAGCCAGGCTTGAGCTACGACAGCCACTAGGCAATATAAATGCTTTGGCTTTGGGTAGGGCAGAGTCTATACGATCTATCTCTCGTTCGAGTTTACTAATACTCTCTGGACTCACTTTGCTTTCTATAAGTAGCTTTTGGCTTGTTTGGTTCGTAGCCAAATACGAGCCTATGTTGAATAGCTTATGTTGAATTCTTGCCAGAAATTCCCTGTCTTCGGGTTTTATCTCTTCACTCATCAATAAACCGATGAAGGAGCTTAGTTCGTCTATGCTGCCATAACTCTCGAGTCTTGGATGATACTTAGATACTCTCTCACCACCCACCAAGCTGGTAGTTCCTTTGTCGCCACCCCCAGTGTATAATTTGCTTTTTGTCATTTTGAAAATATTGATGTTTGGGTTAATTGTAGGTATTGCAGGATGCTGTTAGCGATCCTCTTTTACAACTATATAAAAGCTTTGTAGGCTTTCTTGTTTAGTTTTGGGCTGTAAAAAAGCATTTCAAGCTCTACCAGATCCATTTGCATCGTGGCTGGCCATTCGCATTTTATGGCCTCCCATTTTTTTAGCTCCTTTGCTTCTTTCCAATTCTTCTTAAGTAATATGGTGAGGAATTCTGTAGGTGGCAATTGACTTAAACAGGTTTTCAAGTTGTCTAGCATACGTGGGCTCTCAACTACAATTATTAGGCTTTGTATTGAGTTTTGATCCTCCAAGCTCATCGAAGTACTTGTTGGTATACAATGCAATCTGATTTCTTTCGAAGAGGCCTTAATGTAGTTCGATACGACAGAGTTCTTGGGCCCTAAGACGAAGGCCTCACTACATTGCACGAAGTTACAAAGACGGAATACTAGCTCAAGATGCAAGTTGCTTCCTATGCAGTCCAATCTATCGGGATCGAGCTTTGTAAACGGATTGTTATTGCGAAGTGAAGAAAAACAATAGTAGGGATGCTTTTCCTCTATTACATCGCGAATGAGCAGGTATGCAAAGTGTGAATGTACCCCATGTCCTCCTCTATGAAAGAGGAAGTGCTTGAGGCGTTTCAAGGATTGAGCAAAACGAAATAGATTCATTCCTATGCTTTATTTAGTACCTGCTTAGGCTGGCAAAGATCATCGTGTATTGTCTTTGGCAATGAGCGGAACTAAGACTTCTATCTCTACATGGATAGAGTCGCCAGCTTGCTTCCCTATCTGCTTGCGAATATCTTTGCGGACGCCAATAATGTAGCAGGGGGTCCCCATCTTTACGATGCTACCTCGATACGCTACTCCGTCAAATTTGGCTAGCACAGGCACTCGGCCTCGTCCAAAGATCTCTTTGATGTCGAAAGGAATTTCGATGTATGCGGCATCCATGTCCTCTACCTTTATAAGTGTAGCTTCAAATTCAAACCTGTTGCTCATGATTGTGCTTTTACAAATGCGACTTAGTTATTCATCGTCATCATCATCGAAATCGAAGCTGTCCCAATCGAAGATCATGCTCTCTGTAGTCCGACTTTCGTCGAACTGCTCCAGTTCTCTTCGGTCTTTTTTGGTGGGACGCCCCGTACCCTTTGCTCTATCTATAAAGCCCGATAGCTTTTTGAGTTCTAAGATTTCATATTGCTCGGCAGCTGTGATGTTTTCTAGATACTCAGGTACTAGCTTGGCACCCATTCTATTGCCTGTCAACTGCAATACTCTAAAACTATATGTGATTGGAGCCTTTCGTACTTCCACTATGTCGCCCACACGCACCGTTCGTGCAGCTTTGGCTGTAGTGCCGTTTATGCTGATGCGATTTTTCTTGCATGCATCGCTAGCTATGCTACGTGTTTTGAAAATCCGAGTAGCCCATAGCCATTTGTCTATACGTACTTCTTGCATTTACAAATCTTGAAATTGGAGACCTAATTGTATGGAACTCATGAATTGAATTGGTTCATGGTGAATTGGATGCCACTAAGGCAAAAGCTTTTCACCATTTCACTTGCTCTATCAACGAGTGGCTGCATGGCCGATTCTTCTTCGCTACTAAATGGGCTTAGTACAAAATCTACCTGAGAGCCACGACTAAATTCACTGCCTAGTCCAAATCGTAGGCGCGCGTACTTGTTTGAGCCAAGTAGGGTAGCGATGTTTTTGAGCCCGTTGTGCCCAGCATCACCACCGCTAGGTTTCATCCTTAGTGTACCGAAAGGCAATGCAAGGTCATCGACAAGCACTAATACCCGCTCGATAGGGATTTTCTCCTGGCTCATCCAGTATCTTACAGCATTGCCACTTAGGTTCATAAAGGTGCTCGGCTTTATTAGCACTAGTTCTTTGTTTTTTACGCATACTTTTGCAAAGGCAGCATAGCGGGCATCTACAAAGCTAGTATTTGCCTTACTTGCCAAGTCCTCTACAATCCTGAATCCTATATTGTGCCTTGTGTCTTTGTATTCTGGCCCTATATTGCCCAGTCCTACTATCAAGTACTTCATATCTTCGGCCTCCGATGCACTCTGTCTCTTTTTGCTGCTAGAGGGGCAGAGCCTTCTAAGCAAAGCAGCCAGCCCGAAAGCCCTCCAAAAGGACTTATCGGCTGGCTGCTTCGTACTATTTATAGTTTGTTTACTCGCTATGGCTTAGTCTTGTGACTTAGCAGCAGCACCACGAGCAGCACGTGTAAGCTTAACTGAGCAAACAACGTTGTTTTTAGCATTCATTAGCTCCAGTCCTTCGAAGTGAAGATCGCCAATTTGGATGCTCTTGCCTAAGCCTACATTGCTAACGTCAACTTTTAGCTTCTCTGGCATAGCTGTATAAAGAGCTTTTACTTTTACTTTACGCATCGTAAGGATGAGCTTACCACCAGCTCTTACACCTTCGGCGTGACCCACAAGCTCTACAGGCACTTCCATAATGATAGGTTTCTGGTCGTTTACTTCGAGGAAGTCGATGTGAATGATCTCGTCTGTAACGGGATGAAACTGAAGGTCTTTCAAGATAGCTTTGTGTACCTTGCCATCGATTTCGAGATCGATGATAAATACCTCTGGGGTGTAGATTAGTTTACGAACACCTTCTTGCGATACGGAAAGCGAAAGGTGCTTTTCACCACCATACATAACTGCAGGGATCAGATCTTCTTTGCGAACTGCCTTGCTGGCCTTCTTGCCAAAGTCTTGGCGAGCAGAGCCTGAGAGTTGAAATGTTTTCATTGTCTTACTTTTTGTGTTACTCAAAATTAGTGTTTGTCTAATTTCCCATCACACCTAAGTTTGTAGCTTGGCTGCGAGTGAGTCATCTAAAACGCTGCAAAGTTAATTCTTTTTATTCAACTTTCAAGCTACTCACACATGAGTGATGTCCCAAAGTGAGCTTTTTGCATCATCATTAGTAGGGGTCGGAGGGAGTGATTTTGGTATATTTACGTACTAAATTGCTCTGCTTCAAAAGGGAGTGCCTTTTCGGAACTAGGTGCAAAGAATTCGCAGCTTTCGAGCAATATTTGAAAAGATAAGTACTTTTTGAAAAAAGTACCGACGTTTTGAAAAAGTTCTCCGACGTTTTTAGAAAAAGTCCTTATCTTTTTAGCCAAGTTTAGGCTTGTTTTTTTCGCCTTTTTCTTGCATGATTTCTATATCTGTTTGATTGTCAGGCGATTGTAAGAATCCATTATTTTGGCCCAATTGCTCCGTAGTACGCAAATAACGCAAGGATTTAGCGTTTTGAGGCGTTTTTCTGACAGCGATCCGCCTTGAATCGTACAGTTCTGTACCAAAACCTCTCTTTCGCCTGGATGAATACCATTACAGAATTAACGTTTAAATTGAGTTTTACAGTTGATTCTGCTCCTGACTTCGACAATGCGTCACCCTAAACAGATTTCCAGAAATCGGGTTCGAA
>CAZHWP010000042.1:0-20019 GCA_964535945.1 uncultured Porphyromonas sp. | reverse complement strand
CAATAGAAATCCCCTCTCTGCAAGAGCCTTTGGCTTGGGCAGAGGGGGGATTTTGCATTATTATGAGTGCTTTAGAAGAGATTAATTCCGTAAAATGCTGTATTAAGCAATCAATTTCCTATTTTTGTAAGGATATTTTCTAGAAAATAAATCGGCTCACAAATTAGCAGACCAATCGATGCTCTTTTCTGCTCATTTTTCTGAAGAGCATATCCAAAGTAGGAGGTCTATCGCTGCTTTGAGAGCCCACAATCATTAATCATAAAAGGATATTAGAGACTTATGGATCAGAACACACAGCCGACCAAACTGCCAGACAACGCCTATCGCGAGCTCAAAGAGGGCGAAGAGTATCGCCCCGTGATGCCGGCAGGCTCAAACCCCAAAGAGATTAGCAGCTACTCCGTTAGCATGGGAGTAATCATGGCAATCATCTTTTCTGCTGCAGCAGCTTATTTGGGACTGCGCGTAGGACAGGTATTCGAAGCCGCCATTCCAATCGCAATTTTAGCTGTCGGCATAGGCAGCCTCTCGGGTAAGCGAAACATGCTAGGCCAAAATGTAATTATCCAATCCATAGGCGCTAGCTCGGGAGTGGTAGTAGCTGGAGCGATATTTACACTACCCGCTCTCTACATCTTGGGCTTAGAAGCCAACTTCTGGCAGATATTCCTCTCCTCCTTTATCGGAGGCTGCTTGGGTATCCTTATGTTGATCCCCTTCCGCAAGTACTTTGTAAAGGACATGCACGGCAAATACCCCTTCCCCGAAGCTACGGCAACTACCGAAGTACTCGTAACGGGCGAAGCTGCTGGCAAGCAGACCAAGCTCCTAGCAATCAGTGGGCTAATCGGTGGACTTTACGATTTCATTGTAAGTAGCTTTGGCTTGTGGACCGAGCAGTTTAGTACCCGCCTCATGACTTGGGGGCAGACTGTGGCCAACGATCTCAAGCTCGTAGTGAAAGTAAATACAAGTGCAGCCGTTTTGGGGCTGGGATACATCATTGGCTTGCCCTATGCCACACTCATCTGTGCAGGTTCCTTCTTGGTATGGTTTGTAATCGTACCACTCATCGGTTACTTTGGCCCAGCAATGACCGTTCCGATTGGCGATGGCGTGATGACTACCATCGCTCAGATGAGTCCCGAAGACATCTTCACACACTACGCTCGCCCCTTGGGTATTGGAGGTATTGCTATGGCAGGTATTATAGGTATTATCCGCTCGTCGGGCATCATTGGTCAGGCAGTAAAGCTCGCCGCCTCTGAGCTATCGGGGCAGAAGGGTGCAGTAGTACAAACGCATCGCACCGAAAAGGACTTACCTATGCGCTTTATCATTGGCGGTCTGCTAGCAGCTTTCGTTACTTTACTATTTTTCTTCCAGTTTGGAGTTACAAACAACTGGGCCTTCACCATCGTAGCGATGCTCATCGTCTTTGTCATCTCATTCCTATTTACCACTGTTGCCGCCAATGCCATTGCTATAGTAGGTAGCAACCCCGTGTCTGGTATGACACTGATGACTCTATTGCTCTCATCTGTAATTTTGGTTGCTGCAGGCTTTAAGGGCGATCAAGGTATCGTAGCCTCGATGATCATTGGAGGTGTAGTATGTACCGCTCTATCGATGGCTGGAGGTTTTATTACCGACCTTAAGATTGGTTATTGGCTCGGCACCACCCCAGCCAAACAGCAGAAGTGGAAATTCCTCGGCACCTTCGTTTCGGCAGCTACAGTAGCAGGTGTAATGATGGTACTAAACAAGACCTACGGTTTCGTAGGCGATGACGCATTGGTAGCCCCTCAGGCCAACGCAATGGCTGCCGTTATCAAACCCCTTATGAGCGGCGGAGTAACTCCTTGGATACTCTATGGTGTAGGAGCTATCTTGGCACTTATCCTCACTTCGATCAACGTTGCAGCCCTCCCATTTGCACTAGGTATGTTCATCCCGCTACAGCTCAACACCCCACTTCTAATCGGTGGTTTGGTGAGCTGGTACGTAGGTTCGCGTAGCAAAAACGCCGATGTAAACAAGGCTCGTCGCGATCGTGGTACCCTTATTGCCTCGGGCTTTATTGCTGGAGGTGCCTTGATGGGAGTAGTAAGCGCCGTACTCAAGTACGCAGGCTTCGATGCCTTTGCAACGGTTTGGAATCAGACCTCGGCAGCCGAATGGCTCTCGATAGGCATGTATGCACTCATCATCCTATACTTTATTTATGACTCTCGTAAGGCGAAAGCATAAATGGTAAATCAATCATCACAAAATGGACAACAAGACTAATATGACACTGAAAGATAGATTCTTGCACTATGTAAGCTTCGATACGCAGAGCGATGAAAGCTCTGAGACCTTCCCCTCGACCGACAAACAGCTGGTTTTACTCAATCACCTTGCCAAAGAGATGAAAGAGCTAGGACTGACCGAAGTAGAGGTCGATAAGCATGGCTATGCCATGGGTACTATACCTGCCACTAAAGGCTTGGAAGATAAGCCTGTGATTGGTTTCATTGCACACGTCGATACAGCTCCAGACATGAGTGGTGCTAATGTAAAGCCACAAATCATCGAAAACTACGACGGCAAAGACATTCGCCTCAATAAAGATCTGATGATGACTGTAGCGGACTTCCCAGAGCTGAAGCTATTTGAAGGACATACCATCGTTACCACCGATGGTACTACCCTACTCGGTGCCGACAATAAGGCGGGCGTAGCGGCCATCATTACAGCTGCAGAGCACCTGCTAGCGCATCCCGAGATCCCTCACGGAAGAATCCGTATTGGATTTACCCCCGACGAGGAAATTGGTCGTGGCGTAGACCACTTCGACGTAGAACGCTTCGGTGCAAAGTTTGCATACACCATAGACGGAGGATATGAAGGCGAATTGGAATACGAAAACTTCAACGCTGCTTCGGCCAAGATCTCTATCCAGGGAAGAAATATCCACCCCGGATTTGCCAAAGACAAGATGATCAATGCCTTACAGATAGCTTCCGATCTGCATCAGATGCTCCCAGCACATATGCGACCAGAGCACTGCGAGGGCTACGAAGGCTTCTATCACCTCATAGCCCTAAACGGGGCCGTAGAGTCTGCCAGTATGGCCTACATCATTCGCGACCACGACATGCAGCTTTTCGAAGAGAAGAAGCGCATCATCGAAGCCGCTGTAAGCTATATCAACAAGAAGTATGGCGAAGAGATTGTAACGCTCGAGCTACGCGATCAATACTACAATATGCGTCAGCAAGTAGAGCCACATCCCGAGCTCATAGAGAAAGCCAAGGATGCGATGCTTGCAGCAGGTGTAACGCCTATCATCAAACCGATAAGGGGTGGCACCGACGGAGCTAGGCTTTCGTATATGGGATTGCCCTGCCCCAACCTATTTACTGGGGGGATGAACTTCCACGGCAAGTTTGAGTATTGCTCGCTCGACACCATGCAACGCAGTGTAGATACGATCATCAACTTAGCAAAGCTCTGGGCTGAATAGCGACACACAGTAAACAGATTCCTTAAAGGGGCTGTGTCATTTTTTTTTGACACAGCCCCTTTTTTGCTACCTCAATCCGTTGAAAATTGCTCTTGCTGTCTGCAAAAAGATTCGTATCTTAGCGAGAGTAAAATTCTTAATATTAATCAACTATGAAGAAAGAGAAGTTCCACTTAGAGTTCCTTTTCGAACGAGTTACACAGCCTAGTCTCTGGCGTCAGCTTACTAGCATCACTGGCCTATCCGAATGGTTTGCAGACCGAGTGGAAATAGACGAAGAGGGGCTCTATCACTTTAGCTGGGGAAAAGAGAGCCACGAAACGGCTCGTGTATTGGAGATGCGCGATGGCGAATCGATACGTTTTCGCTGGACAAAAGAGCTTGATCCCGACGCATTTTTTCAATTTACGATACACAACTCTGAATTGACTGGTGATCGTACACTCGAAATCACAGACTACAGCTACCCCGATGAGCTAGACGATATGGAAAACCTCTGGAATAACCAAGTCGAACAGCTAAGAAGCTCTCTGGGAGTATAGTCTATTGTATTCAGAGCCTAGCAGTAAAAACGCTTCTACACTCTGTAAAAGGAAGCACCGATCTTGAGACGCAAGGCCTACTATTTGGTCTCAGTAGCTCAAGCCTAGTTCATCAATAAAAAGCTCTAAGAGTGGATTTTCTTTGAGCAAATAATCCAACTTTTCTTTCGACGTACTCGGGAGCTTCATTCGTTCGCTCGAATCTATGAGAAGTTCCATCTGCAACGATGGATTGCCCAGTTTTTCTCTTAGATAAGGAAGCAAGTGAAACTTTTGTTCCTCGAGGTTTTCTTGCTGCTGCATGTTGAGCAGCAATACCTGTATTGTTTTATTGTCATCTGCTAGTACGGGCAACGACTGCTTCATAAACTGCTTGATATACACCTCGTCGGTTAGTTCGTTTTCTAAATAGTCGAGCCAAGCCTTCTGTAGTTCATCGTTGCTAATTATCT
Organism: uncultured Porphyromonas sp.; assembly: GCA_964535945.1. GTDB lineage: Bacteria > Bacteroidota > Bacteroidia > Bacteroidales > Porphyromonadaceae > Porphyromonas. Next base: position 15,514 of record CAZHWP010000042.1, on the reverse strand, counting down.
TCATTTCGGCTCGATGAGGTAATTCATCGGAGGCAGTCTCGGAATTCTCTTGCTGAGTATCCTTCGCCGAAGCCCTTCTTTGTCGCAGTCCTTTCAGAGAAACACCTCCGCCAAGCATCGAATAGTCAGTCGCTGCTACGCCTTGCTTCGGGCTTGTATTCTGTGCTTGCTGTGGCTGTTGAGTTTGCTGTGCTTGCTGAACGATCGAATCATCTGCTTGTATAGCTGGCCGTTCATTGACTGGAGCTGCTACTGGAGCGGTTTGTTCCTTGGCCTGGTAGCTTTGTTGTTTGCTATCCGAAAGCGTAGTTGCCTGCTCGCTTCGTGTACTTGCTTGCTGAGTAACATTACTTGCTTGCTGAGTAGCATTACTTGCTTGCTGAGTAGCATTGCTTGCTTGCACTTGAGCCCTTGCAGTATCATTCGATCCGCCTTGCTTAGGTGCAGGTGGCGGGGTAGGCCTAGTAATACGCATAAAGTCGGCACAGATCGACATCAGACAGAGCTCCACTAGCAGACGTTTGCCATTGCTCAAACGATATTGCTGATCGCATGCATTAAGTCGCTGCAGACTTTCGATGAGTAGTGTATCTGGGCAGCGCTTTGCCACCTCGCCATAGCGACTACGTACAGACTCGGGCTGCTCGAGTAGCGACAGAGTAGATGGGTCTTGAGCCATCAGCAGATCGCGCAAAAAGCTTGCAAATCCATTTATGAATACCTGCCCGTCAAAGCCCTTGTTTAGCAATTGATCGAACGTAAGCAATACCGATCTATAATCGCCTTGCAAGATGGATTCAATAACTCGGAAGTAGTATTCATGATCGAGGATATTGAGGTTGTTGATGGTAGCCTCGTAAGTGATTTTACCCTCACCAAAACTCGCCATTCGATCAAAGAGAGAGAGTGCATCGCGCATTCCTCCATCGGCTTTGAGCGCTATCACATTAAGGGCACGTTCTTCGGCCTCCACAGCTTCCGACTGAGCTACATACTGCAGGTGCTTTACAATTTCGGGTACTGGTATTCGCTTAAAATCGAAGATCTGACAACGAGAAAGTATTGTGGGAAGGATCTTATGCTTCTCGGTAGTAGCTAAAATAAAGATGACATATTCGGGTGGTTCCTCCAGCGTCTTCAAGAAAGCATTGAATGCCCCCTGCGAGAGCATATGCACCTCGTCGATGATATAAATCTTGTAACGACCTATCTGTGGAGGGAGGGCTACCTGCTCTATAAGCTGTCTGATGTCATCGACCGAATTGTTTGAAGCAGCATCTAGCTCGTAGATATTCATAGAGCGTTGCTCCTCGAATGCCACACAGCTCTCACAGCTACCGCAAGCCTCGCCCCCGTCGGTCCGATTGAGGCAGTTTATGGTCTTAGCAAAAACACGAGCACAAGTGGTTTTACCCACTCCTCGAGGACCACAAAAGAGGTAAGCGTGAGCGGTTTTGTCTTGTAAGATTGCATTCTGAAGCGTTGCAGTGAGAGCTTCTTGACCAACCATCGTGGCAAAGCTATCGGGTCTATACTTTCGAGCTGATACTAAATACTGATTCTTCATTGTCTATGCACCATTATCGTCTATTCGATTCGAAACAAAGGTACACAAATATGCACGAACAGGGGAAGAACTAGCTAAACAAATGGCAAGAACAAGAGCGTCAAAGCGAGAGAGCGCTGCCCAATTCGAAACGCGTCTTTAAGGATGTATCAGCTTGCTTTTTAGTACATTTGCAATTAGGGTATGGCAGCCCCGTGCTAAGCCCAACAGAAACCAACACTACTATGTACTTCAAAGACGTAATCGGACACGAGGATCTAAAAGAATACCTCATCGAAACTGCAAAAAAAGGACTTGTGCCTCATGCCCAGCTCTTTACAGGCAAGGATGGCTCGGGAGCCTATCCCTTGGCTTTGGCTTACGCTCGCTATCTAAACTGCCAGAACCCTACGGATAAAGATGCTTGTGGCAGCTGTCGCTCTTGCACGCTATTCAATGGACGTATGCACCCCGACCTGATATTCGTCTACCCAGTTGTCAAAGCCAGCGACTCCCCCACTCCAAGCGACGATTTTTTGCCTCGTTGGCTGGATATGCTCAACGAACAGAGCTACTTTACCCCAAACGACTGGCTGGAATACTTAGATGCTGGCAATAGCCAACCGATAATCTATAGTCGCGAGGCCGAAGCCGTGGAGCACAAGCTGAGCTATCAGATCTACGAAGCCAAATACCGTGTGCTATTGCTTTGGCAACCCGAGCGCATGCACGAATCGATGTCGAATAAGCTACTGAAACTAATAGAAGAGCCTCCGATGGGAAGCATTTTTCTACTGGTATCTGCCGAGCCAGAAAAGATTATCGAAACAATACGAAGCCGCACTCAAGCAATCGAACTAAGCCCACTAAGCCCTGAACTTATAAGCCAAGAACTACTATTGAGAGGGCTCTGCAAAGACCCCGAAGAAGCCAAACAGGTAGCACATCAGGCCCAAGGAAACTGGCGTGAAGCCATGGATCTGGCTCATGAGAATGGCGCTCAAGACAAATACTTAGCAAACTTTGGTCGGATGCTGGCTGTCATAGATGAAGCTCAACCCAAAGGGATGAAGCTATTGGCCGACGAACTAGCGGGCTTGGGGCGTGAGGAGCAAATAGGCCTGCTTCGCTATGCCATCCGTAGCTTTCGCGAGCTATATATCTACAACCTCAAGCAGCCCGAACTAAACTATCTGAGCCCAAACGAGGTAGCAATGGCAGAAAGTATGAGAGGATGCGTAACTGGACAGAACATCAAGCAAGTATTTGACGAGCTGGAGCTCGCCATCATGCATATCAGACGCAATGTAAACGGCAGAATGGTTCTATTCGATCTACTCTTACAACTAACCTCTCACCTAAGCCCAGCTCTCCGAAAGAGAGGCACTGCATCCTGATTGCAAATGATTAACTCCCACAGACCTTAAAGGAACTAAGTCAAAAAAAAAGAATTCTGACACAGCCCCAAAGAAATCAAGTTAATAGTCCCTCTAAAGCACATCTATAATGACAAAAAGAAGCCTTTATCTGCTTTGCACGGCACTCCTTCTAGTATCTCTTGGCCACGCTCAAGATACAGAAACGTTGCTCCGCCTTGCACGCATGCCCCTAAGCAGTATTCATACCGAGTATCCCAATAAAACGGGACATGTAATTAATAGCGAAGAAGATGCCCGCCTCAGTCCAGCCGAGCTTCACCCCGCCTTTTATGGCTCGTTCGACTGGCATAGCAGCGTACACAGCCACTGGATGCTCGTGCGCACCTTGCGTCAAAGCCCAGATATCAGCATTGCCGATAGCATCGTGGATGCACTAAACAAATCATTGACCAAAGAGAATCTGCATGCCGAAGCAGCCTACTTCGATCGTCCAGCAGGAGCCAACTTTGAGCGCTGCTATGGTTGGGCTTGGCTACTCAAACTCGATGAAGAGCTCCTACGCCTTTCCTTAGAATCGGGCAAATATGCCCCCCTTGCCAAGCAGGCAGTAGAGTGGCGAGCCAATCTCGGCCCACTATGCGATAAAATTGTAGAGCTGTGGATAGCCTACCTTCCCAAGCTAAGCTACGCCGATCGGATTGGCACGCATAGCAACTCGGCTTTCGCACTTGGCTTTGCTCTAGACTGGAGTAAGGCTACTGGGACAGTCGATTTCGAAATGGCTCTTCGGAATAAAGCATTAGAACTTTATAGAAACGATACTGCCGTGCCAGCATCGTGGGAGCCAAATGCCACCGACTTCTTCTCGCCATCGCTTATGGAGGCAGACCTTATGAGAAGGGTCTTGAGTGAAAAGGAATTCAAAGACTGGATAGATCGCTTTTTCACCACAGAAGGAATCGATCGGCTTTGCACTGCCCCTACGGTTTCCGATCTCACAGATTACCATATCGTCCATTTAGTAGGACTCTCCTTCTCACGCGCTTGGTGTATGGCCTCAATAGCCAAACACTTGCCCCGTGCCGACAAATTGGCAGCACGCTTTGCCAAGGCTGCCAAGGCTCTCTACCAAGAAGGTATGAGCCAGATATTCATTTCGAACTATGGAGGCGATCACTGGCTGGGCACATTTGCTGCATACAGCTTCGAAGAGATTAGACAATACGACGAAAGCGACAGAAGTCCTCTGAAATGAAAAAAGTCGTCATCGCCATCGATTCGTTCAAGGGATGCCTTAGCTCGGTAGATGCGGGAAACGCTGCCAAGCTAGGAGTACAAAGAGTTTTTCCTCAATGCAAGATCGACGTAATAAGAATTGCAGACGGCGGCGAAGGCATATTAGACCTACTCCTAGAGCAAAACTTGGGCAAAAAAGTAGCAGTACAAGCCCACTCCCCCATCATGGAGTTGAGGGATAGCCACTATGGCATCTCGCAAGATGGATCGACTGCATATATAGAAATGGCTAGCATCAGTGGGCTCAACTTGGTGCCAACAGATAAGCGAAACCCTATGCTGACAACAAGCTACGGCACGGGTGAGCTAATCAGGGATGCGTTAGAAAGACTGAACTGCCGTAGTTTTGTGATTGGCATTGGAGGCTCTGCCACCAACGATGCTGGCATGGGTATGTTGCAAGCTTTGGGCTTTAGCTTCTTCGATGCTGAGGGAAACGAAATCGGTATTGACCACCCGATTTCGGGTGTTCACTTAGCCCAAATAAAACACATCGACGACAGGGATGCTTTGCCTGCTCTTCGCAATGCTCACTTCACTATTGCCTGCGATGTAAGAAACCCCTTTTACGGCCCCTCTGGTGCAGCACACGCCTACGCTCGACAGAAAGGAGCAGACGATGCAATGGTGGAACTACTCGATGCTGGGTTGAAGAGCTTGGCCGATCTCGTACTGGAGCAAAGAGGAATAGACCTCGCCCAGATAGCAGGCACTGGTGCGGCAGGGGGAATGGGCGGCGGAATGCTCGCCTTTCTTGGAGCCGAACTCAAGCCTGGCATTGACCTGATGCTCGAGAAGGTAGACTTTGATCGAGTAATAGATGCGGCCGACCTTGTCATTACTGGCGAGGGCAAAGCCGATGCACAAAGCCTGATGGGTAAAGTACCACTAGGAGTACTGAAAGTTGCGGCTAAACATCGGATACCCGTTCTGCTCATCGCAGGAAGTATAGAAGATAGTGCAGCTCTGAGCGAAGCAGGCTTTGCAGCCTGCCTATCTATCTGCAGCAAACCGGTAAGCCTCGAACAGGCTATGCAACCCTCGTATGCTCGGCACAATATAACGAACACAATAGAGCAAGTCTGCCGATTGAAAAGAGCCTTTGAGTAAGGGGGCAGTTTCGATATTCCACCTTTGACGTAGTCTCTTCCTGTCATCGACCAAGCGCCATCCCATTTGATTCAATTCAGAATCGTGTGAATAGAATAGATGTAAAGAGTGTTGATTTAACTCCCCCATTGAAGTGAAGCAAGTATGATCGATCTACGCTATAGCCTTCTTGCAAATGATGGCGTTCGCTCTTCCCCTTCCAAGGGGATACCCCTTTTGCTAGCCCCACGATGGCAGTCGCGCCCCAGCGACGCCTTCGTGGAGTTATAAAAACCGAATAATCAGCCACATACAAAAATCAAGGATGATGGGTGTCGAAATCAGAAAAAAACGCTCCTTTGTTTTGTATAAGCACAAAGGCCATACAAAACAAAGGAGCGAATGCAGACGTTAAGCTCTGCTATTGAAGTATTAGCGACTAATACTCTATATCTACACAGGCACGAGCTACCTTGTAAGGAGCAATGAGCTCCTTTACTATCCGCTGGTGTGCAGGATGCTCTGAGTAGGTTTTCACCTCATCGAGCGTCTGCAGCAAGGCTTCGAGCACGAAGTCAAAATCTTCTTGGGGGTTGCAGTTAATAGACACTTTCATCCCCTCCAAACACTCGATCTGCTGGGTCAAAGCCTCCAGCTTAACACGGATTTGCTCGAGATGCTCTGCTTTGGCCTGTGGCGAAGCAAAGCCATCTAACTGAAATAGCACGATATGTCTTAGCATAATATCAATAGGATGATTACGAGTTTAGCAATCTATCGTCGAGGTACGAATCTTTGTATCCGAGGAAGTAGAGTACTCCATCGAGACCTACCGTAGAGATACTTTGCTTGGCTGCAGCTTTCACCTTTGGTTTAGCTTGGAATGCAATACCTAGACCAGCAGTACCGATCATAGGCAAGTCATTTGCACCATCACCTACTGCCACCGTTTGCATAATATCTACATTTTCTACCTGAGCGATCAGGCGTAGCAGCTCGGCTTTACGCTTGCCATCTACCACATCGCCTAGGTAACGCCCCGTTAGCTTGCCATCTACTATCTCCAGATCGTTGGCATAGACATAGTCGAGGTCGAATTTGCGTTTGAGGTGATTGCCAAAATACATAAATCCCCCGGAGAGGATCGCGATCTTGAAGCCAATCATCTTGAGTGTTTTCATCAGTCTCTCAACCCCTTCGGTGATGGGTAAATTTTCTGCTATCTCTTGCATCACAGACACGTCGAGCCCCTTCAAGAGCGAGCAGCGACGCTTGAAGCTCTCTGTAAAGTCGATCTCACCACGCATAGCACTCTCGGTGATAGCCCTTACTTCATCGCCCACACCATTGCGTTCGGCCAGCTCGTCTATCACCTCGGTCTGAATCAGCGTCGAGTCCATATCGAAGCAAATAAGCCTTCTCATGCGGCGAAACATGCTCTCCTGCTGGAACGAAATATCGAGCCCAAGATTTTCGGATATTTGCATGAACTGGCTTTGTAGCAGATCTTTGTCGGCCAAATTGCCACGCATCGAGAATTCGACACTTGCCTTTGCCGCACGTTCTGTCTCGTCGAGGGGTATTCGCCCTGTCAGGCGCTTAATGTCATCGATATTGAGCCCCTGATCGGCACTTGCTTGCGCTATGGCAGCGATCATCTCGGCAGTAATCTTGCGGGCAACAATAGTAATGATGTAGCGATTTTTTCCTTGCATGCTCACCCACTTGGCATACTTCTCTTCGCTAATGGGTTCGAATTGAATATTTACATCGAGTTCGTAACTTTTGAAGAGCAGATCCTTCAGCACATCTCCCGAATGCTCTTCGTCTGTCTGAAAGAGGATTCCCAATGCTAAGTTGCTATGGATATCTGCCTGACCAATATCGAGGATAAAGGCCTTGTGCTTGGCTAGTATACAAGTTAGACTTGCCGTAACGCCAGGTTTGTCTACTCCGTTGATATGAGCTAATATCAGCTTCCTTTTGTTTTCTTTTTTTGTCATCTTAGATTCGATAATTATGAAAGCAGCCTCTTAGTGCTGATTTTGTTTTGTATGAAACCTCTACACTAAGTCTAATATATAGTGTCGTTTCTAGTGATCCTCCAAGTACTGCAAAAGCTCAAAACAAGAAACGAGTAGCCCTAAAAGAATGCCCTCGTTACACTTCTGCAATCATACGCCTACCCACTCGGTTGCGCTGCTCCCTTGGAAGGCAAAGAGCATGAGAAAGAGACTATGATACGAAGCCCTCCCAACAGCTCATCTGCAAAGCAAATATAACAAAAAGGACAGAAAAAAGGGGCGATTTCATGTGAAATCTCCCCAATTACAATAGTTATGTGAGCCAAAAAGGCAAATTTGCAGGAATTTTATCCTACATACTCGTCAGATACGGTTAGTTTTGCTCTGCCCTTGGCACGACGTGCGGCCAATACGCGGCGACCATTAGCGGTAGCCATACGCGAGCGGAAACCATGCTTGTTTTTCCTCTTGCGATTAGAGGGTTGAAAGGTTCTTTTCATTGCTTCTGTATGTTATTGTTAGTTTTTTTCGATATGCTTCGGGCTGCAAATATACGTACAATTCTCGAACTCGGCAAAGAAATACGCAGCGAATTTAGAATAATACGTTTTTGAAGCAAAATTTATTCGGGTCTGAACCTACAAAGTTCTTGGTAGAGCAGGTGTACAGGCAGCCCCATTACGTTGTAGAATGAACCTTCGACACGACTTATCCCCACATAGCCCACCCATTCTTGAATACCGTATGCTCCGGCCTTGTCGAAGGGTCGATAATAATCGAGATAATAATCGATCTCGGCATCGCTAAGCTTGGCGAAGTGCACCGTACTGGAGCAGGTAAAGCTACGAAGCTGCCTATTGGTACTCAGGCAGATACCCGTAAGCACGCGGTGAGTGGCATTGCTCAGCTCGGCAAGCATGGCGGCCGCCTCGGCTCTATTGGCTGGTTTGCCCAAGAGAGCCTTTGAGGTAATAACTACCGTATCGGCAGTGAGCAAGATCTCGCGGTCGGCCAATAAGCCTTGAGCCATATAAATCTCCGCTTTTCGACGAGAAAGAAATTCGGGTACTTCATCGTGAGGCATACTGCTGGGAAAAGACTCATCGAAGCTTGGCACTACAGCTTGGGTAAATGGGATATTGAGACCTCGTAGGAGCTCTAAGCGACGAGGCGACTGTGAGGCTAAAATCAGCCGATAGCCCTCGAGATGTTTTAATTCGGGACTTAGGGGTATAGATGTTGGGTGCGAGTTCATCTTCATTTAGAGTTTCAATTGTAAGCAGATCGTCGAGAAGCTCACCAAACAAATGCTCCGCCATCCGACCACTTGCCCTGCGCTTTGAGTACCTGCTCTATGACATCGCGCACCACCCCCTCGCCTCCTCGAAACTGCGAGATATAGGTAGCCACCTGCTTGACGTCGGGGGCAGCATCGGCTGGAGCTATCGGTAGTGCTACCAACTTCATTACGGGCAAGTCTGGAATATCGTCGCCCACATAAAGTATCTCGGAGAGCTGAAGCCCCGTTAGCTTCATAAAGGCATCGAGGTCGTCCACCTTATTGGCCGAACGCATATACACATGCTTGATGCCAAGGTAGCCCGCACGCTTGGCAATGGCTGGGCTATACCCCCCTGTAATGATACCTATCTCAAGTCCTTGCTTAATAGCATACTGCATGGCATAGCCATCTTTTACATTCATCGTGCGCATGGGCTGTCCCTCGGCATCCATAGGAGATATGGTACAACTAATTACCCCATCTACATCGAATACGAATGCTTTGATACGTGTTAAGTCGAAATTGATACTACTCATAGATGAAAAAATAATGAAACCTTACGAAAAGGTCGGTAAAATAAAACATCGCGCTGTGTCATAATTGCTGCGTTGCCTTCAGGATTGTTGCCACAGTCTCAGACGAAAGTCTGCTCCTATTTCCCCCTCACACGTGCTGCCTGCTAACACAGCCTAGGAATCTGTATCAACATTAAGCTTTTGACACCCCCTATTGGCTTGCATGCGCTGTATATCGTCACTGAGCATAGTATAAAGTTCTTGCCACTCGGGGTGAGCTGTCAAGAGCTGCTGGTGAGCCTGCATCGTGCTTGCATCGCCACGCATGGCGGGTCCAGTCTGGGCATCGATAGCTGGCATGAGTGCAGCCTTGGCAGCCGTTTCGCTTATGAGTGCAGCGAGCGAACTGGGCGGCAAGTGGCTTTCGCTAAGCAAAGCTTGGCTGATACTATACATATGGTTAGTAAAATTGCAGGCAAAGACTGCTGCCAGATGCAACGCTTTACGCTGACTTGAATCGGCTTCGTAGCAATGCTTACTCACTTTGGCAGCAAGAGCATTCAGCTTGGCCAGAGATTCTGTTCCGTTGGCCTCTATATATAAAGGTATCTCGGCAAAATTGAGTTTCCTATCTAAGCTAAAGGTTTGCAAGGGATAAAAGACCCCATACGACGAGGCTCTACCCTCAAATATGCTCATCGGCACCGATCCTGCCGTATGAGCAAGCACGGCATCGACTGGAGGCATCTGGGCAATCAGATCTGGCAAGGCAGCATCGCTAAGTGCTAGGATATAATAGTCGGCGTCTAAGCGCAGAGCCGCAATCGAATCGATAGGTTCTGTTTGTGGAGATAACTTATGAGCTAAGCGCTGCGCATGTGCCATCGTACGGCTATAAATCTGCATAGGAGGCAGCCCAGCCTCACAAAGCGCCAAAGCCAATTGGGTAGCTAAGCGACCCGATCCTAAAATAATGACTTTCATTGTTGCTAAAAACATTCGCTGGCAGATAGTGTCAGCGCTTATTCGGTTTCGATATCGGGATATGCACCTACAAATAGGTTTTCGAATCTCAACTCCTCGTCGGAGCGGGGTTCGGGGCGCTCGTCGTAATGCCCCATGGCAATGACGCATAGCACCTCGAGCTGATAGGGAATATTGAAAAGGTTACGCACATACTGCGTTGACTCTTGCCCATTGGGGGTAAGCGCATCGTATACCTGCACCCAGCACGAGCCTATGCCCAAGTCTTCGGCCTGTAGCTGCATATAGGTAGCTGCAATGCAAGCATCTTCGTACCAACGAGTAGCCAACATGGGTGAGCCCATCACCACCACAGCAAAAGGAGCTTCGGCTATGAATGCAGCCCCAGTCTCTTTGAGCATAGAAAGCGCCTTGAGCTTTTCTTTCTCTTCGACCAAAAGGAACTGAGTAGCTCTACGATTCCTTCCCGAGGGGGCAGCCAAAGCCGCCTTTAGAATTGTTGCAACCGACTCGGGACCTAAGTTTTTATTATTGAACTTGCGTACGCTACGCCTATTCCTGATGAGTTCTTGAAATGATTTCATAGACTACAAAGATAAGAGATAATGCTCATATGTCAGGCTTTTAGATACAAGCAAAAAGCCAAAAGTAGCTTGCCTACGATAGGATCATTATTACGCCGATGAATAGGATCTGTAAAGTGACTGCGCTTTGCTAGTCTGCACAATTGGGGAGAGGCAACTTGGAGGGCTGAGATGGTAAGTCCCACACAAATGCCACCCACAGCGAGTAGAACACAAAGTGGCGTAGCCAAGATGAATTGATCGCTGTATCTCTATCTCGATGCCAGTGTTCGGCAGGCGTATTTTTTAATACAGTTACGTACCAAAACGTTCTGCTTCAAAAGGAAACGTTTTCCGAAACTAGGAGCAACGAATTCGCTGTTTTTGCTCTGCATTTGAAATCTACGGAGAACTTTTTCAAATCTACGGAGAATTCGAAAAAGTTCTCCGTAGATTTTAGAAAAAAGTCCCATGATTTCAGGCTAGATTAGGCTAGATTTTTCCACTACTTCGCGTACACATTTCTCGCATCACACTGGTGATCAAAGAGTTATAACAACCCGTTATTTTGGCTCCAATGCTCCTTTGTATGCAAATAACGCAAGGAGCGCGCGTTTTTGTCCGATTTTTCGCCTTCGACTCGGCTCAAATGGTGCATTTCTGTACCAAACTACAGCTTTTGGATTCATTGAGTTCTCGGCATAATGAGCTATTAACTGACGATCTGCTGTTGATCATGCTTTTGCTCGGCAGTGCTCGAAACTTGAAGCTAATGGCAACGGATTGAGAAGCTTGGGACAATCTGAACAATGAAAAAGCAGCCTGTGAATAAGCACATGGAAGCAACATGAGACTCAAGTGGACATCTGTCATATTGACAGCATCTGGTTGCGTATTGCAATGCTGTCAGCAGATCTGGCCTATTTGGGTCTTATATACCGAAGCTCAAATTGAATGGCACAAGAATTGCTCACATAGTTTACAGCATCATTGATAGACGAGTATTAATGATGCAGTACCCTTCTCTATTAGCTCGCAGGGCTAGCAATTGACAAATAAGAACTATCTAACAATAAAAATTAAGTAACGATGAACATCAAACCATTAGCAGATCGCGTGCTTGTAAAAGCAGCTCCTGCAGAAACAACAACAGCAAGTGGCATCATCATCCCAGATTCGGCCAAAGAAAAACCTCTAAAGGGCGAAGTAATGGCAGTAGGAAATGGAACAAAAGACGAGGAGATGATCCTAAAGGCTGGCGACAAAGTGCTTTACGGCAAATATGCTGGCACAGAATTAGAACTCGAAGGCGAGACTTATCTTATCATGCGCCAGAGCGATATTCTAGCAATAATCTAAATAGGCGCGACTCTTCGCAGCAATTAATACAATAACGGATCAATAAGAACATAAACATAATGGCAAAAGAAATAAAATTCGACATGGAAGCTCGTGAGCTTCTAAAGAAAGGTGTAGACGAACTAGCAAATGCTGTAAAAGTAACCCTCGGACCTAAGGGCAGAAACGTGATTCTTAGCAAGGCTTATGGTGCACCCGCTATTACCAAAGACGGTGTATCTGTGGCTAGAGAAATCGAGCTCGAAAATGCGTTTGAAAACATGGGTGCTCAACTGGTAAAGGAAGTAGCATCGAAAACCAACGACGACGCTGGAGATGGTACAACTACTGCTACCATATTGGCTCAGAGCATCATCAACGTAGGCCTTAAGAACGTAACCGCTGGAGCCAACCCAATGGATCTGAAGCGTGGTATCGACAAGGCTGTAAAGGAAGTGGTAAACTACCTAGCCGAGCTATCGGAAGAGGTGGGTGACAACCTCGAGAAAATCGAAAACGTTGCTAAGATTTCTGCCAATGGCGATGAGCAAATCGGTGAACTAATAGCTGAAGCTATGCGCAAGGTGAAAACCGAAGGCGTAATCACTGTAGAAGAAGCCAAGGGAACAGAAACGACTGTAGAGGTAGTAGAAGGAATGCAGTTTGACAAGGGCTACATCTCGCCATACTTCGTTACAAACACAGAGAAGATGGAGGTAGAGATGGAAAACCCATTCATCCTCATCTACGACAAGAAGATCTCTGTACTCAAAGAGATGCTTCCAATACTAGAACAAACCGTACAGACTGGAAAGCCTCTGCTCATCATTGCAGAAGATATCGATAGCGAAGCTTTGGCTACCCTCGTGGTAAACCGCTTGCGTGCTGGTCTGAAGATCTGTGCTGTGAAGGCTCCAGGATTTGGCGATCGCAGAAAAGCTATGCTCGAAGATATTGCAACCCTAACTGGTGCAACTGTAATAAGCGAAGAAGTGGGCTTGAAGCTCGAAAACGCTAGCATGGAAATGCTCGGTACGGCCGAAAAGATTACTGTGGACAAGGACAATACAACCATCGTAAACGGAGCAGGCAGCAAGGAGCAGATCGAAGAAAGAGTAACTCAGATAAAGGCGCAAATAGAAGCGACATCGAGCGACTACGATCGCGAAAAGCTGCAAGAACGCCTAGCAAAACTTGCTGGTGGTGTGGCTGTACTATACGTAGGTGCTGCTAGTGAGGTAGAAATGAAGGAGAAGAAAGACCGAGTAGATGATGCTCTGAGTGCAACACGCGCTGCCATCGAAGAAGGCACAGTGCCTGGTGGTGGTGTAGCCTACATTCGTGCTATCTCTGCCCTCGAAAATCTGAAGGGTGACAACGAGGACGAAACTACAGGTATCGACATCATTAAGCGTGCCATCGAAGAGCCATTGCGCCAGATCGTTGCCAATGCAGGCAAGGAAGGTGCTGTAGTGGTACAGCGTGTACGCGAGGGTAAAGACGACTTTGGCTACAATGCTCGCAAGGATGTATTCGAACCTCTCTACCAAGCAGGTGTAATTGACCCAGCTAAGGTAAGCCGTGTGGCTCTTGAAAACGCAGCATCGATCGCCGGTATGTTCTTGACTACGGAGTGTGTAATCGCCGACAAGAAGGAAGAAGGCGCAGCTGCTCCAGCTATGCCAGCCGGAATGGGCGGCATGGGCGGCATGATGTAATAGAGTGCTTTGCAATGGTCTAAACAGGCTTGATCGCTTTCACTAGACCAACTATTGATTAGTAAGAAAACGCCCCTGCAAGAAAGATCCCTCAATTGGATCCATGCTTGCAGGGGCGTTTTATATATTCGTGTAGCTTTTACTAGCTCATTGAGTGCTTTGAAAAATACTCAATGAAAGCTTTTACTTGCTCTGAAACTTCAAGACTTGAGTGGAGCCATCGGCAAAGTTTAGACGCAAGACATAAGAGGCTGCGGCCAAATCGCTACAATCAATCGTGTGAACATCATTGGAGAAGCGTTTGATCAAACGTGCATTCAGATCAAAGAGATCTATAGACTGCAAACTGGCAAGTAGCAGGTAGAAATAAATGCAGCTTAGACTGCTTGGCATCGTAGCTTAGGTAAGCTTGGCCAGCTATCAATGCAGCCATAGATGATGGGCTCTCATCTACAACCTGGGTAGGTACAGACAGCGATTCGTCTGCAAGATCTAAGCCCAGCTGACCATGATCGTTGCGACCGAAGGTGTAAAGCTCGCCCTTCGAATTGATAGCCATCGAATGATAGGCCCCAGCGGCCACCTCAACCCAGTCTGTAGCTTGACCCACACGCTGCAGCGTACCAGTATTGCCGCTAAGATCTAGGCCTAACTGTCCGTAGCGGTTCGATCCTACCGCCCATAGAGAACCATCTTCTTTGATTGCCAACGAGTGTTCTAGACCACCGGCAATTTCGCTCCATTTTTCGGTGCTCATGCAGTAAGGCGAATTGACGCTCATGCTTGCAGATTCGTTGACCTGCTTGCCCAGATTATTGCCCCTTGACCAAAGACTTCCGTCTTTCTTGATAGCCAATACGTGGTGAGAGCCAATATGAACATCACTCCAGTCCGAATCTTCACCGATGCGAGTAGGAGATGTAACGACCATCGGAGAGCCATCGCCTAGACCAAGCTGTCCCATCTTATTGTCGCCCCAGCCCCATAGACTACCGTCTTTTTTGATAGCAAGCGTCTGCCAATAACCTGCACTAAGTTTATCCCAGTCTGTATCTGAGCCTATCTGTACAGGATTTGGTTTTTGCTGCAGCATAGGATCGGCATCGCCAAGCTGGCCTGTAACGTCGGAGCCCCAGCCCCAGAGTGTGCCGTCCTCCTTGATTGCCATTACATGCATGGCACCCGTAGCAAGTTCGACCCACTTATGATCTGGCATGGTACTAGTTGGTAACGGAAAGGACTCGTTATCGCTATTGTTTCCGCCTTCAAATTCTTTATTGTTACCCCAAAACCAAAGCAGATCTTCCTCGGTGAGTGCTACTCCAAATTCATGGCCACTATATAGCTCATCGACAAGCGCAGGAATAGCGATTTTGCTAAACTTTTTTGAGCTATCTGCAGCGAGGTTTTGCCCCAGCGCATGATTGCGATTCCTACCTGCGGTCCATACAGTTCCATCGTTTTTGAGTACGTAGGTACTATTCCCTTTAGATTTTACCTCCTTAAATGTCTGAGCATCCGTTCCAAGAGGCGCAAGCATCAGGAGCATTGCAAAAGCCACTAGCGACGTGCGCAAGTACGACTTGGATTTCATTCTTGTTTTCATTTAGTTCTTATGGTTTGATTTGATGATTAATCGAGTGAGCAAAACAATGAGCTTGTAGACAACAAACATCTTGCAAATAGATTTACAAAACAATACTCAATAGAGCTGCCACGACTCTATCCTGACTTCGACACGCATCACCCTTGAAATTTGTATGTGCCTGAATAATTGCAT
>CAZHWP010000041.1:0-20211 GCA_964535945.1 uncultured Porphyromonas sp. | reverse complement strand
GTGGGCGTCCCCTCGTCCGCCAGGGAATCCCTGTAGGGGATGATTTTTGTTTCTAGCCCCACGATATGCTAGCGCTCCAGCGCTAGCTTCGTGGGGTATTGGATGGGCGAATGATAAGCCCCTGCAACTCCCCATTTCCCAGCCGTGCCGACGGCACGGCTGGGAAATGGGGAGTTGCAGGGGAATTGGACGTGCCATGCGTACCCCAGGAAGGCGGGTCTTCGCCCCGCTGTATCCTGGGGCTATAACCGGAAAGCATCCCCTCTGGGGATTTATTGCTTACGCCCTATTTTTATTTTGTATGGATGGATGAATATGCAGGGGCGCCCCTATGGGATATGTGTCAATCAATCAAGAGTTGATTTGGATCAGCCTCTGCTCCATTTTTTCTGCATAATCTTATCATTTCATCATATGTACTTACAGCCATATGATGCTTTTCTTGGTTAAGAATATATTGAAATAGGACTTGTAGATCTTTATGAGCAATCGAAAATACGCCATATCCTCCTTGCCAATAAAAGTCCTTATAATATGATGAGATTGTTTTTAACCACATGGATGATTTTCGTTTGATGCTTCCAATGACGTTTGCAATATTTCCAGCTGTTCTTTCCAAAGCGATAAGACAATGAACGTGATCAGCCACCCCATTTACAATGATTGCATTGCAAGATTCTTGCTCCAGTAGCTTTGATAGATAGACATATAGCTGGGAGCGGTCTGCCTGTCTGATTTCAGGTGAACTTCGTTTTTTATGAAATACAACGTGGATGAGGATTTTGGATAGACTTTGTGCCATGTAAAATGATGTTTTTGCAAATATAGATATTATCCTGCGTGGGCGCCCCATCGTCCGCCAGGGAATCCCTGTAGGGGATGATTTTTGTTTTTAGCCCCACGATATGCTAGCGCCCCAGTGCTAGCTTCGTGGGGTAATGGATGGGCGAATGATAATCCCCTCCCTCCGATTTCTGCGCTGTGCCGTCGGCACAGCGCAGAAATCGGAGGGAGGGGGAATTGGACGTGCCTTGCGTACCCCAGGAAGGCGGGTCTTCGCCCCGCTGTATCCTGGGGCTGTAAACGGAAAGCATCCCCTCTGGGGATTTATTGCTTACGCCCTATTTTTATATTGTATGGGTGGATGCACTGAGGACGCCCACGCAGGGGCGCCCCTACGATCTGCAAATCCCCAGCGACGAACCGATTCTACCCCTCAGACAATGCTATCCAGCTATCAAAGAGGAAAGAGTAAAACCGAAACATACGCCGCCACCCCCTCCCCGCGGCCCGTATAGCCCAGCCCTTCGGTGGTGGTAGCTTTTACCGATACGTTAGCTATGTCGGTCTGTAGGAGCTCGGCGAGGCAGCTGCGCATCCGATCGATGTGCGGCCGTAGCTTGGGTGCTTCGGCTGCCACCGTGGCATCGAGGTTGCCGAGTTGGTAGCCCGCTTGGCTTATCAGCTCCATCACTTTTGCCAGCAAGATCTTGCTGTCTATGCCTCGGTACTGCTCGTCTGTAGGGGGGAAATGCGAACCGATATCGCCAGCAGCGATGGCACCGAGCAGGGCGTCGCAGATGGCGTGTATCAGCACGTCGGCATCGGAGTGTCCCACCAGGCCTTTGCTATGCTCGATAAGCACACCGCCTAAGTAAAGGGGGTATCCTTCGCTTAGGCGGTGTACATCGAATCCATAACCGATACGGATTGTTTTCATATTAGTTAAAGAGGTTGCGTAGGCCATCCATATCGAAGGCCAGTGTAAATCGTAGGGTCTGATCGAGCGGGTTGCTCTGGATCGTAGATATCAAGTAGGAGGCATCGATACGGAACACGCTCATCTTGAATCCTGCCCCTGCTGTGAAGTACTGCAGCGCACCCTTATTGGGGTTGGTGTAGGAGTATCCAGCACGCACGAAAAACTTATTGTCGTAGCTGTATTCGGCACCGAGCGCCCAGGTGATCTCTTGCAGCTCTTCTTTGAACCCGCCAGGAGCATCGCCAAATGAAGAGAAGATACCTCCTATCGACGAGGTCTCGTGGTATTTCTTCCATGCCGCAGCCGTAGCTTCGGGATTGGTCTGGTCGTTGAGCGGAGGGGTAGGCACTAGGAGCTTGCTTGCTTCGACGTTGAAGCTGAGGCTATTGTAATCGTCGAGTGGGTAGAGCAGTCCGGTACCCAGGTGTAGCTTGGTGGGGATGAAAGAGGTATTGGTACCTCCGTCGTAGGAGATCTTGGTACCGATATTCTTGATGTTGAAGCCCAGTGTCCAGAGGCTCTCGGCATTGCCAAGTATCACGTACTTGTGCATGTATCCAGCCACGTCGGCAGCGAAGGCATTGCCCGCACGGGTCTCCGAGTCTTGTCCGCCCGCACTTTGGTCGGCACGGATGTAGCGCAGAGCGACAGCCATCGAGAAGTCTTCGGATAGCTGGCGGCTATAGCCGAGGTCGATGGAGTACTCATTGGGATGGGCTACCCCCATCGAGTTTCCCATTTCGTTGAAGGTCTCGAGCTTACCGAGTGTGAAGTATCTGATGGAGGCGCTGATCGCCTGATTTTCGTCGGTACCTAGTTTGTAAAAGCCTGTCACCTGCATCAGAGCGATGTCGTTGACCAGCTTGGCCAGCCAAGGTGTGTAGCTAATACTGATGCCGGCTTTGGTATCCATAAAGGCGTATTTGCTTGGGTTCCAAAACTGTGAATAGGTATCGGGCGAGGTGGCCACACCGAGGTCGCCCATACCAGCTGCGCGCGCATCGGGCGATATGCCCAGTGAGGGTACAGAGGTAATTACGGGATTGAGCTGAGGCTCGGAAGTCTCTGTCTGTGCTTGAACAAAGCTATTGCTGAGTAGCAGGAGTGCTACGCTGGCAAATCCCAGGATTATTTTCTTGCTTGTCATACGATATCTTTCTGTTTTTTTTGTCTGTGTTTTGCTTTACAATTCGTTTGTAGCTGTTTCGTCCTTTCGCTAGGGGGGGGGCATCGCCTCAGGTCCTTACTGAGGGCTGCTATGCCCAGTTCTCTACAGAAGTACTAACGTGCAGGCCGCCTAACTATTGTCTAATACTGTCTATCTATGATTAATTTCTTGGTTTCGCTACTGCTTTGACCTTGTGGAGTGGATAGGACGCAGCGGTAGAGGTAGAGTCCGTTGGGTAGGGTCACACCATACTTCGAGCGTAGATCCCACTTCACGTCGATCGGCTCGCTGAATCCCGATGAGACGATCTGCGGTCCCGTTTTGCTCACCAAGCGTCCGGTAAAGTCGAAGATCTCGATGCTGAGCTCTTGGTCCGACTCGGGGCGATTGTGGAAGATACGGAAGGTAGCCTCGTCGCCTTTTATCGGGTTGGGGAAGACGATGATATCGCCAATATTTGGCGCTAAGCCTTTGACGACACGGAACTTGAAGTCGTACGTGCTCACATTGTTGAAGACATCCCAGACGGTAAGTCGGGCCGTATGGTCGCCCTCTGCCAGCTCGGGGAGCATGTAATGGACGCTACCCATTCCTGCTTCGGTAAAGGAAGCGTTGTAGTGGCTATTGAGGTTGTAGGTATAGTCTGAGTGCCCGTCGATGACCAGGGTCATATCGTGTCCGAGTCCGCTACCCGAGATATTCAGTCCGTTTAGTTCGAAGATCTCTGCTACAAATAGTGGGGTGGCATTGACGGCATCGCCCGAGCGGAAGGTGCTATCGTTGAGGTAGCATTTGACCACTTTGGGGGCGATCGTATCGACGATATTGTCGGGCGATTCGCCCAGGGCAATCTTCATGGAGTAGTTTACACCCATGGCGTCGGCTTTAGTCTCGGGCGAGTAGGCATAGAGGTTGATCTTGCTGCTCGTCTCGGAGTATTGCACATCTTTGGGTACTATAAACTCGCTGCTGAAGAGCCCGTCTTTGACCGTAGTTACCCCAGCATAGATCACATTGGTATAGTCGTTGTAGTTGACGTTGAAGTTATTGCCAGGTATGGCGATGGCTTTGATATTGCGCATGCCGTCGTAAACGGTAATTACTGCCTGCCCATTGAAGCTCGCATCGAGCTGCCCTTGGTCGTTTTCGATCTGCCCTTTGAGCTCGACACGCTGCAGGCTCTTGAGCAGGATGCTCCCTTCTGGGGCATGCTCGAGCGACTGCCCATTGATGCTTTTCAGTACCACCTGGTGTGTGGGTAGCTTGAAGCGAATGGTGGGGTCGCCTAGTAGTGTAAAGCTGAGGTTGTTGATCGAGTCGGGTTGTCCCCAGCCCGATCCTGGCTTATAGACCATCATGTCTCGCTTGGCCTCGGCCAATACGGTACCCATGCTACGGTAGCGCCCGTCGGGTCCTTTGTCGAATAGCCTACGAAGGAGGTAGCCATTCATCTTTTCATTTTGTGTGTTCATCACCACACGTGTGGTAGTAAACAAGACTGCTCCACCGGTTTTCGGTTTGAGGAATACCTCCTCTCCGGCCGAGGTGTTTATGTTGTCGAAGTTTGAGAAGTCGCAGGTAGCTGTGATCCAGATGGGCAAGTGCTTGTACTTGAATGCGCCAATATCGGTCATGGTAAGCTGCTGCTCGTCGGCCCATCCGGCTGGTCCGCCGTGTCCGTTGTAATTGAGAATCAGGAGGCCTTTTTCGAGCTCCTCCATCATTTTCTTCTTGGCACCTGGCACGCGTGGTAGCCCGTTTTCGACTATTCGCTGGTAGGTGTCCATATATACGCGCGTGATCTGTGTGGCGGGGCTAAAGGTCTTGATGGTATCTGTTAGTCGCAGGCTTTCGATGGCATGCGAGTCGCCATTGTCTGCTACAAAGCAGGTGCGTGTTTGCCATACGCCGGGGCTCTTATCGTCGATGTAGCTGATGGTTTTATCGACAGCGACCTTGGCCTCTTCGATCGTGCGGATAGGGAATCGGCCTATCCCGAGCATGGGACGCTTGAGTCCGATAGGGGTAGAGGCCGGTTGATTGTCGACGGCTACGAAGTAGTCGTCGCTCACGTATGAAAAGATATTGAGCGAATTGACCCCTTGGTAGGTGAGAATAAACTCGGTGTTTTGCAGCTGAGTACTATTCCAGGAGGCCGATAGCTTACGATTGTCTGAGGCACCATCGCCAAAGAGCAGGAGGTGCGTGGGGCAAACGCCAGTGCTATTGCTCGCTTTCCAACGCTCGTAAAACATTTTGCTCATAAGTCGGATGGCAGTGGCATCGGGCGTACCGCCAGAAAATTCGTTGAAGACCTGGTTTTGTGTCAGCAGCAATACGCGCATCTCTTCGCGCTCGCGGTGGAAGTCGGCCAAGCGCTTGGCTTCGCTCATGAGAGCATCGGGGCTGATGATGATGAGGTCTAGCTCGCCATTGCCACGGATATTCTGATTGGGCAGCTCGCCCATAAACTCGGGCTTGGCTGCCTTGCTTAGCTCAAGAGCCAGGAAGGTATTGACCACTTTGCCATCGGCACTGAGAGGCTCGGCTATAAACTCTGCCGCATCGCCTGCATTTTGTAGGTTGACGAGGCTACAGCTATTGGAGTTGTTTGCAAAGAATACCTTTAGATTATTGCCGTTGCTGATGCGGTAGCGGTAGTTCTTGCCTGGGCTGTATGCTTGTGTAAAGTGACGGATATTCATGGTGCTACCGTCGTAATGCATATCGTTGAGCGTAGCTATCTCGAGGAAATCGAGGAATACATTATCGCCCGTGGTGCTGTAGTTGAGATCTACATTGAGCTTGCCTGATAGGCCGCTGATATCTTTTTTGGCATAGACCCGGTGCTTGATGCCTCCCAAGAAGGAGTAGTAGGGGTGGTAGCTGGATAGGGAGATGCGGTCTGTAATGGTAAGCACACCATTGAGAAATACATTGATCTCGCCCGAGCCTCCCAGCCATTTGGGGCGGCTTACCCAGCTCAAGGTAACATCTACGTTGGCCGAGTTGATGGTGTTTGGGCGTAGGTTGAAGGGGATGGTTCGTGAGGTATTGATACCCAGCGACTCGCCGTAGAGATCGCGTCCCGAGTCTTTGATGCTTATCGCTTCGAGCTCGTGCAGTAAGATCTCGTTGTACTGGGTGAAGGTTGCCTCTGGCTCGGAGGAGCCAGGCTTGTAGCTATCCATCTGGAGAGGCTCGGCAGCATCGGATAGGAGGTAATAGCCCGCGCGGCTATAGACGTTGACCGAGTGCTCGAGGGTCAGCTTTTCGGGGTTGTAATACCAGCTGTTCACTCCCTGTCCATAGAAGTAGATGTTTTCTCCCTCGCGGTAGATGGGCACCTGAGCGAGGTCGTGCGTATAGATACGTGAGAGGTCTTCGGGCAGGATCGCTCCGCCAAAGCCGTAAACTCCCACTTTCTCGGGATTGGAAAAGCCCTGCTTGCGTAGCTCTTCGAAGCTGATGCGGTAGATATTGCTTTCGCCGATGCGAATCTTTACCCATCGGCCTTTGGCCATGATCGATTCGCTGGCAAAGCTTGAGGGGAGCTGTGCCGCAGAGGGAGTGCTGAGGAGGCCCAAGCCTGTGATAGCTAAGAGCGTGCCAAGTATCTTGATTAGTTTTGCTTTCATTTGCTTCCGGTATTTATTATTTAATCGGGATATCAAGCAATTTGTTCCCGCCGAGGTAGCCTTCCAGCCGCTGTCCTATCGCTATAGGACCCACACCAGCTGGAGTGCCTGTATATATGAGGTCGCCCATGCGCAAGGTCATAAACTTGCTCACATAGGCTATCAGTTTATCTGCCGAGTACAGCATCTCTGCAGTAGAAGCTTGCTGCACTGTATGCCCATCAATGTCGAGTCTTATCTCTACATTATTGACATCTATACCTGCTTCGTGTTTATTGAGCCAGTGCCCCACGGCAGCCGAATTGTCGAAGGCTTTGGCGAGTGCCCAGGGCTGCCCCGCTGCTTTGGCTTGCTGCTGCAGGCTGCGTGCCGTAAAGTCGATGCCTACCGATACCTCGCTGTAGTAGCGATGAGCAAAGCGCTCGGCGATATGCTTGCCGATGCGATCGATGCGTAATACGAGCTCGCACTCGTAGTGGATATCGGAGCTGAAGTCTGGAATAAAAAAAGGATAGCCACGGCGTAGCAAGGCATCTCCTTTGAGGAAGATGATCGGTTCGGAACTGCTGCTGGCACTTGGCGAGGCAGTGAGTCCCATTGCTTGCATTTCGGCTACGTGGGTAGGGTAATTTGCTCCTACAGCTATGATTTTCATTCGTCTGTTTTTTTTACTTCAAAGAAAGAAGCCCTAGCCTGTTTTTGTCTATGGCTCCAGTATAAAAAACGCAGATTGGGCTTGCTTTAGTATGCTTGAGAGCTCTGTAGCGGGGTGATTAGAAAGTAAAGGCGTGGCGTAGATTGCTGACGATATCTCGAAACCAATTGTAGAACTCGATGCTAAACTTGCTGCCAAGCCAAATGAGCAGTACGATAACGACGATTAGGCTGGCTATCCAGAGCATGAGTAGGAGCCAGCGCGCCGAAGAGTTGAGTCGCAACTGCCTGCTCAGCCAACTGGCTTTGTCGAGTATAAGGAAGGGCAGCACGATTAGTATCAGTACGGCTACGATGCTTAGCTTGATGAGTAGGGGCCTCGTCGTATGTACTTGGAGGGTATTGCTGATGAGATCGTTTTCGCCAGAAAGCATGTCCCATCCCATGGAGAAGGTGGCGAATATAAGCGAGAGTATAAAGCCAAGTATGAGTGCAAGTAGAAAGCCTTTGAGGAGGCAGCCCAGACAGGAGCTGAACTTACCATCGGACTTGTGGTAGATGGAGGCATCGCTAGCCAGCTGCTCGCCGATATTCTCGTCCGTTGCGGGCTTGCCATACATCTCGAGCTTTTGAGAGGCGGTAACTGCTGGCGGAACTACTAGCCAAGCCATGAGGTAAGCCAAGATGATAAGCCAGAAAGCTGCGTTGGCAGTAAATGTAACGATGAGCAGGATAACGCGAATGGCGGTCAGATTCCATCCCGTATAGGCTGCCAGTCCGCTACAAACGCCGCAGATCATGCCGTGGTCGGTATCGCGATAGAAGCGCTTTTCGCTGTGCGTGTTTGCTCCGCCACTATTGAACTCGGCATAGTAGCGCGAGTTTGAACTCTGCGCTCCGCTCCGATTAATCTCTTCGGCCTCGATATAGGCTCCTTGGGGGAGGCCCAGCTCTTTGAATATCTGTACTGCTAGCTCCCTATCTATAACCTGCTGCATGCTGCTGAGCTTGTCGCTGGCGCAGTTGGCGAGCTTTTGCTCCCACGCTTTGATGGCTTGAGGCTCGTGCTCGAGCTCTTTGCCAGCACGCCCTAGGTAATCTTCGAAGAGTTTGTATGCATCGTCGTCGATATGAAACACGCGGCCAGCAAGGTTGATGCTATAGGTTTTTTTCATTGTTTGCTATTTTAGAAGGTTAGGCAAAGGTAAGAATAATACTTATTGTCTGGTCGCTAGCATTGTCTGATGGCGATCTTCTTCGTTGCCTGTTGCTAGCATTGTCTAATGGCGAAAATCTTTGTTGCCTGCGTGATTCGGTCTTAGTCATTTACATCAGTAAATTCCTGTCGCCCTCACACTTGGCGCCTTGATTTTCATCCATCATACAAGTGCTATCATGCGTGGGGGGAAGGATCGGTGCGTCGCTGGGATTTGCAGATCGTAGGGGCGCCCCTCAAGTGGGCGTCCCATCAAATGTTCATTTTCGGGCTTTGCAGATCCGATTAATCAGACTATTCCGATTAATCAGAGCAATCTGACGCCTCATTTTTCATCCGCTATACCTGTGCTATCGGATAGCATTGTCTAATGGCAACAAAGATATGCGCTATTAGACAATGCTAATCTGATCCCTGAAGGGGATGCCCTGGATATAGCCCAGGGATAAAATGACGCCCAACGGGCGGCATGTTCCCTGGGTAATGGATGGCGAATGATAACCCCCTCCCCCGATTTTTGCGCTGTGCCGACGGCACAGCGCAAAAATCGGGGGAGGGGGGAATTGGTCGTGCCTTGCGTACCCCAGGAAGGCGGGGTTTCACCACCACCATCCTGGGGCTGGATTGGACAAAATCCCCTTCGTGGAACTCTGAACAGCATCCATTATACCGGTGCTATCGGATGATTGGGGTGTCCCATTACCAGCAATTCCATCGCTGGATGGCGACGGAAAAGCCCCAAATGGCCGCCTACCGTTGGCTGGGATTGGGAATCGTAGTGTAATATGGTAACGTCTTAAAAATTCTTCATTAAAGACCAAAGCACTCTAAAAAAAGACCAAAACATACTAGAATGAACAAATTTAGTCCGAAAAACTTGCAAATGATGTTTTATTATGTAACTTTAGCCCCGGTAATGATAGATGCTTCCGATTCGAAATGGAGCAAATCGTCTGTACATGCGGTGTGGCGCCAATAATATCTGTATGGAATGGGGATCTTGCTTTTTGTTTCTTTCGAAAGAAACTCGAAAAGAGTTTTTAGGAAAATTGGTTCGCCTATCAATTATCATTGAGATTCGTTGACGAATGCTTGGGTTTTTTACTCGCTAAGAAGATCGAAGGAGCTGTTTTGAAAAAATATACTCCGATATCGGATGGGTAGATCTCTGCCCAGCGTCCAAACTCAGCACGAAGCAATGGCCTCAAGAAGTTTTGGTTTTTTCAACTAACAAAAATGAACATGAAGAAGGCGGATGCTTTTATACCCGCCATGAGCAAAGGCAAAGCGGTACGTAGCCAATACAGTCAGCCCTTTGTATTTATGATTAAGAATCATTAAATAGAAATTCAACACGCTAAAGGACTGGATTGAAGCTCTTGGTATGGCTTCGTGCTACCTTTGATAGCAAAATACTTAGCGATAAATCTCCATAAATAAGGGTATCTGCAGAATAATCTATACTTTTGCAGTGCGTAAGCAATAGCAGGCCTTCGAATAGAAGTCCAGAGTAGGCATTGCAGAATCAAAAACACATAATAAGTACTTATTTAGATGAAGAAGATCCTTATCATCGGCTCTACCGGCCAGATTGGCTCGGAACTGACTATGGAGCTCAGGAAAAATTACGGCAACTCAAACGTAGTAGCAGGTTACATTCCTTCGGCAGCACCCACGGGTGAACTCCTCGAGAGTGGCCCAGCAGAAATTGTCGATATCACCAACGCACAGCAAATCGCTGAGGTAGTAGATAAGTACAAGATAGACAGCATCTACAATCTGGCCGCTCTGCTGAGTGCAGTGGCCGAAGCGAAGCCTCAGCTCGCTTGGCAGATTGGACTAGGGGGGCTATTCAATACCCTCGAAGTGGCTCGAGAAAAAGGCTGTGCCGTATTTACTCCGAGTTCGATAGGTGCATTTGGCAACGATACTCCAAAAGAGAAAACACCACAAGACACGATACAAAGACCCAAAACGATGTATGGCGTTACCAAGGTGGCTGGCGAACTGCTGGGCGATTACTACCACAAACGCTTTGGAGTAGATACACGCTCGGTACGTTTCCCCGGTCTGATTTCGAACGTGACGCTGCCTGGTGGTGGCACAACAGACTATGCCGTAGATATCTATTATGCTGCTGTACGTGAGGGACGATTTACTTGCCCGATCAAGGAGGGTACCTATATGGATATGATGTATATGCCCGATGCTTTACGTGCATGTATGGATTTGATGGAGGCAGACCCAAGTCGCCTGGTGCATCGCAATTCGTTTAATATTGCAAGCATGAGCTTCGAGCCTTCACAGATCGCTGCTGCCGTGAAGAAGCTGATACCCGAGTTTGAAATGAGCTACGAGATAGATCCGCTACGCCAAGGAATTGCCGATAGCTGGCCAAATTCGCTCGACGATAGCTGCGCTCGTAACGAATGGGACTGGAACCCACGTTACAACCTCGATAGTATGTCGGAAGATATGATTCGGATTCTGAAGGAGCGTTATAAATAGCGTTGTCTAATGGCGATCTTCTTCGTTGCTGGAACGTCTCTGCCTAGGTCACAGACCGCAGTCTGCTCCCGTCGGCATCGCAACCCAGCGCCTTGAAGCTCATCCATTATACAAGGCTATCTTATAGCATCTTCTGATGGCGAAAATCTTTGTTGCCTGCGTGATTCGCTTTAGGTCACAGACATGAGTCTGCTCCCGTCAAGCTCACACTTGGCGCTTCGATTTTCATCCATTATACAAGCGCTATCATATGAGATAGATTGGGTCGCTGGGATTGCAAATCCCAGCGACTTCTTTTTTTTTGGGAATTTGCAATCCCGTCCTATTCGTTTCGGAATCGTCCGCTGGTGTAGGGGCGCCCCTACGTGGGCGGCCACAGAATCGTTGCGCGTAAGCAATAAATCCCCAGCGGGGATGCTTTCTGCTTATAGCCCCAGGATACGGCAAGGAGGCGAAGCCGATTTGCCTTCCTGGGGTCAAAGAAGCAAACACAACCCCCCGTTTCCGATTTCTGCACTGTGCCGACGGCACAGTGCAGAAATCGGAAACGGGGGGTTAATCATTCGTGCATCACACCCAGGGAACATGCCGTAAACGGCATTTTATCCCTGGGCTGTATCCAGGGCATCCCCTTCAGGGATCAGCATAGCCTTGTCTGATGGCGATCTTCTTCGTTGCTGGAACGTCTCTGCCTAGGTCACAGACATGAGTCTGCTCCCGTCGGCATCGCAACCCAGCGCCTAGAAGCTCATCCATCATACAAATGCTATTGGGAAATGGACGTCGAAAAAAATGTAACAGGTCGCTGGAATTGCAAATCCCAGCGACAAACCGATCCTTCCCCACGCCGATAGCACTTGTATAATGGATGAAAAATGAGGCGTCAAGTGTGAGCTTGACGGGAGCAGACTGCTGTCTGTGACCAAAAGCGAATCACGCAGGCAACGAAATTTTTCGCCATTAGACAATGCTAGCAACTATGAGTTGAAAACAGTTGCAATCAACTTCTCAAACGCCACCCTCAGTGCCGTTTTGTTTTTCAGATCATTGCCTATCAGTACGATGCTGTAGAGCTCGCCTTTGTGTCGCAGGTAACCTGCATAGCCTTGTACCCCTTTCATGCTGCCGCTCTTGACATAGAGCTCGAGATGACTATTGCGCATAAAGCTTTTTACCGTACCCTCCTCGCCAGCACGAGGGAGGCTATTGAGGAAGATCTCGCCCTTGCCGTCTTTGGTCGTTTGCATAGCAACTAATAGTCGCGACAGCGCAGAAGGGCTAAGGCTTGACAAGCGAGAGAGTCCCGACCCATCGACCAAGCTCAGTTCGCCCTTGAAGATCCCTGCCTGATTGCGCCAGTATTCGTGTAGTACCTGGGCTCCCAGCTGGCTACTCAATCCGTGATGGGGTGCTACTGGCGAGTAGGCTGCGATGGATTTGAGGAAAGCTTCGGCAAAGTGATTGAGACTGCGGAAATTGCAGATCCGAATGAGGGTATCCAAAGGCATGGACTCGTAGCTAAGCAAATCGCGTTTGCTTTTAGCTAGAGGTTCGTAGCTGAAGCGAGCGGTGCCAGCGAGCTCCACGCCCGACTTGACGAAGCTCTCGGCAATCAGATTGGCTGTGTAGAGCATCGGGTTTGGGAGGTCGGTGCGCAAGCGATATGTAGATCGATTGGCAGGGATGATGCCAGTTAGTAATCGGTGCTGCGCTGTGCCTTTGCCGAAGCTTCGTGCCGTATCGCCTCGACGGGCTGAGAGGATTTTGTTTTCCCAATTGACCTCGGGGTGCGGAGGGTAAATGGCTCTGATCTCACTTTTGCTACCCGCCTTACGGCTACGTAGTATGAGGTCGATACGATTGTCGTTGATATTGAATCCATAGACACCAGCCCCGTAGTAATTGCCCTTGTCTTCGTCGAGCCAACTCTCTTCGACCCCTCTCGCCTCGAATGCCGAGGCATCTACCACGATGTCGCCTTCGATCTTTTTGATGCCGTAGTAAAAGAGCATCTCGCTGAGCGACTGCATGAAGCGTGCCGAGTCGGAAAGGATATAATTGGAGGCGATCGACGGGTCGCCCGAGCCTTTGATGATCAGATTGCCCTTTAGGACGCCGTTTTTGATCTCGCCCTCGCTCACTACCTCTGTGCGATAGCGATACTCTGGGCCCATCAGCCTGAGTGCTGTAGCTGTAGTGAATAGTTTGGCCAGTGAGGCAGGAATATAGGAGCGATCGCTACCATGGGCAAGCAGCAGATCGCCACTCGAGCAGTTTGTGATCTCGATGCCTATCTTAGCTCGCTGCTTCGCTTCGAGTGCTTTGATAGGAGCGAGTAGCTCCTTCGCTTCTTGGCTGCTAAGGCTAATCTGTGCATTGCTCCAGCTGGAGAGGGTGAGTAGGCATAGAATGAAATAGAGGTAGCTGTATCGGATTGGGTTCTTCATATGGGTCGATGTGTTTGGGGTAAAGAGGATTGCGAACTGAGAGATCGCATCTTTACAAAAGTAAGTCTATTTTTTGAGAATGCGGAGCATCGCCCCCTTGCGAATGAGGCTGTGTAACTGGATGTTTTTGCTCGTGAAGGCTTATCGCTAGGGGGGAAATGTGTATGTTTGTTTTATGAACAAAAAGATCACTCTTCTGCCTTTGGCTCTGTTGTTGCTATGCCTATTGGCTACACAAGTGGAGCTACGAGCACAGACACGGCTCGACTCGCTGCTACAGGCTGCAGGCATGGTAGATATACAAAGTTTGGACAGCAGTATCGTGGTGGATCTGCGCTATGCAAGCACGAATAACTTCGTGGGTGAAAATCTCTACGGCGATCTGAAGCGAGCCTACCTCGAGCCTGGCTTTGCCAAGCGCATTGCCGAGGCGCAACGTCGACTACGTGTGAGCCATCCGGGCCATAGCCTGATAGTCTTCGATGCGGCACGTCCCCTTTCTGTGCAGCGACGTATGCGTAGGGCGGTAGAGGGTACAGCCTATCGGGCCTATGTGGCAGGAGCTCGATTGGGAGGTAGGCACAATTACGGCGTGGCGGTTGACCTCAGTATCGTCGACGATGAAGGGAAAGAGCTGGATATGGGTAGCCCCTTCGACCATTTTGGCCCGAGTTCGCATCTCGACAATGATGAGCTACTGCTGCGTAAAGGCCTGATAAGCAAAGAGGCAAAGGCCAATAGAGCCTTGCTGCGCAGTCTGATGCGCTCTGTAGGACTACGTCCCTACATCAAAGAGTGGTGGCACTACCAAGAGCCGATGAGCATCGCCGAGACCCGAAAACGCTACAAACTCCTCGACTTCTAAACAGGCAACTCTGCCCGATGCAACCCGCTCTGGTGGCTCTCTATAAGAAGAGCATGATCATGATTTGAGCCACGATGATGCGTAGGAACATGCTCAGAGGGTAAACGGTGGCGTAGCTTACGGAGGCTTTCTCGCCACTTATCACGCCATTGATATAGTCGAGTGCCATGGGGTTTGCCATGCTACCGCAGATAAGCCCAGCAGTATGATCGTAGCGCAGCTTGAGTAGCTTGAGCGATACCCACCCGATGAGAAGAGTCGGCAAGAGGGTAATGAGGACACCAAAGCCTACCCAGAGTAGTCCGTCGCCATGGATGATCGTTTCGAAGAAAAGTGCTCCACTCGATAGGCCGAGGCCAGCAAGGTAGATGATGATGCCGATGCGCTGCAAGAGCAGATTGGCACTATTGGTCACGTAGGTGGTTAGTCGGAAGCGGGGACCGAAGGCTCCCATGAGTATGCCCACTATGATGGGTCCGCCTGCCAGTCCGAGCTTGATAGGCATGCTGATGCCAGGCAAGAAGAAGGGCACCAAGCCTAAGATGCAACCCAGCACGATGCCTCCGAAGAGGGTCGTTAGGTGGGGCTGGTCCAGCTGTTTTATCTCGTCGCCCAGCAGTTCGGCCACACGGTTTACCGCTTGTTTTTCACCTACCACTGTCAGTCGGTCGCCGAGCTGTAGGTGCAGGTCGCGACTTGGCAGTAGCTCGATGCCCGCACGGTCTATGCGGCTGATGTTTACACCGTGTAGCTTGCGCAGGTTTAGTTCGCCCAGCTTGGTCCCATTGAGCGCCGCTTTGCTAATGACGATGCGTCGGGATGTGAGCTCTTCGCCCACTTCGTTCCAATCGATATCGGGGCTATTCCAGTCTTTCTCTTCCCTTTTGCCGAATAGAATTTCCAAGCGAGGCAGCTCGGCTTTGTCGGCAACGCAAAGCACTTTGTCGCCGAGCTGGATTTTTGTTTCGGAGTGAGCTACATGCACTTTCCCATCTTGCCATACACGAGTGATCACAAAGTCCGTTTCGGAGAGTTGGGCGAGCGCCTTGATGCTCATGCCATCGAGCGCCGGATTGACTACCTCAAACTCGCTGATGTATGCTTTCTGCGCCTCGTCGGCTTGCTCCTGTTGCTTTGTGGGGGCAAGGCGTTTGAGGGCTATCAGAGCGAGTATCACACCTACTACACCGAAGGGGTAGGTGACGGCACAAGCGAGTGCCATCTCGGCAATCGACTTGGCCGAGTTGGGGTCGAGTTGCTGCAAGGTGCTTTGCGAAGCTGCAAGAGCAGGCGTATTGGTAGTTGCCCCGGCCAGTATCCCCATCAGATTGGGCATCGATACACCCACAGTGAAGTAAAGCAGCAGACAGAGCAGTAGGGAAATAAGCACCAAGCCCAGCGAGATGAGGTTGAAGGCGATGCCCCCTTTCTTGAGCGATGGGAAGAAGGAGGGTCCTACCTGTAGCCCCAGTGAATAGACAAAGATCACTAGCCCAAAGCTCTGGGCAAAGCTGAGCATCTGCGGGTCGCAAACGACTCCGAAGTGGGAGAAAAGAATGCCTACGAAGAATACAAAGGTGATGCCGAGTGAAATCTTGGCTATCTTGATCTTGCCAAGCTCTAAGCCCAAGGCTGAAACGACGCAGAGTATCACGATGCTCTGCGTAATCGATGGCTCTAGGAAAATTTCTCTAAGCCATTGTACTATATTATCCATGATGCAAATCTGTGTATATACTGAATCCGTTGAGGAGGCTAATTAATGGTTCGTTTTCGTCGGAATCGAAGCCAATTATTGCCATTCCCGACGAGGTATGGGAGAGCCGAAAAGCAGTAGCGCCTCTATACTCGAACAAAGGTAAATGAAATTTGCTATCTTTGACAGAAATACAAATCAAGAAACAGATAAAAGCTAAGTATGTCACAGATTAAAGAGTATATTAGAGAGAATGAAGAGCGCTTTTTGGGCGAATTGTTCCAACTGATTCGCATCCCTTCGGTGAGCGCCAAGAGCGAGCACAAAGAAGATATGATGCGTTGTGCCGAACACTGGCGTGAGCACTTGCTCGCTCTCGGTGTGCAGAAGGCCGAGGTGTATCCTACAGCAGGACACCCCGTGGTCTATGCCGAACGTATGATAGACCCCGCTGCCAAAACCATACTGATCTATGCACACTACGACGTGATGCCTCCCGAACCTCTGGAGCTGTGGAAGAGTGAGCCCTTCGAGCCTGTTATCCGCGATGGACGTATCTGGGCTAGAGGTGCCGACGATGATAAGGGTCAGTCGATGATCCAAGTGAAAGGCTTCGAAACGGCTCTGGCACACGACTTGGTGCGCTGCAATGTGAAGTTCCTCTTCGAAGGCGAGGAGGAGATCGGTTCGACACACCTCGAAGCATTCTGCCACGAACACAAAGAGATGCTACAGGCCGACGTGATCCTGCTGTCGGATACGAGCATGGTCAGTGCCGAAACACCTTCGCTGACTACCGGCCTGAGAGGCTTAGCCTACTGGGAGATCGAGGTGACGGGCCCAAACCGCGACCTGCACTCGGGACACTTCGGTGGTGCCGTAGGCAATCCCATCAATGAGCTCTGCAAGCTGATTGCTCAGGTGGTAGATGAAAAGGGACGCATCACGATACCAGGCTTCTACGACAAGGTGGAGCCGCTAAGCCAAGCCGAAAGAGATATGATAGCGCAGGTGCCTTTCTCGGAAGAGAAGTACCGTGCAGCCATCGATGTCGATGCCGTATTTGGCGAGGAAGGATACAGCACGCTCGAGCGCAATAGCTGTCGTCCTTCTTTCGATGTGTGTGGGATCTGGGGTGGTTATCAAGGCGAAGGAGCCAAGACCGTACTCCCTTCGAAGGCCTATGCCAAGGTCTCGTGCCGCCTAGTGGCCAATCAAGATCACGAAGAGATATCGCAGCTATTCATCGACTATATCGCCAGCATCGCTCCTAAGCATGTGCGCGTAAAAGTGACTCCGCTGCATGGAGGCGAGGCTTATCTCTGCCCCATCGATCTGCCAGCCTACAAAGCTGCCGAAGAGGCTTATACCATCGCCTTTGGCAAACGTCCGCTGGCCGTGCGCCGTGGAGGTAGCATCCCTATTATCCCAGCCTTCGAGCGAGTGCTCGGCATCAAGTCTGTACTCATGGGCTTTGGACTCGAGAGCAATGCCATTCACTCTCCCAACGAAAGTATGGAGCTGGAGTTTTTCCGTAAAGGAATAGAGGCTGTAGCCGAGTTTTATCGCATCTATCGCTAAGAGACCTTTATGAGCATACTAATCAAGCAAGCCTTGCTGGATGGTAAGGTGCAGGATATCCTCGTAGAGGGTAGGCTGATAAGCCGAATCGCTCCCGAAATACCCGATCATCTGGCCACAAGGCTGATCGATGCAAAGGGCTTGGCAGCAATACCAGGCTTTTACAATTGCCATACGCATGCTGCGATGACTCTTTTTAGAGGCTATGGCGATGACTTGAAGCTGATGGACTGGCTCGAGAATTGGATCTGGCCAGTAGAGAAGCATATGAACGAGGAGGATGTCTATTGGGGCTCTCGCTTGGCTTGTCTGGAGATGATCAAGTCGGGGACGATAGGTTTTCTCGATATGTACTCCTTCCCAATGGCTACGGCTCGCGCCGTGGAGGAGAGTGGGCTACGTGCCGTGCTCTCCTATACGCTCTTCGACCGGGGCGATGCCGAACGGGCTAAGCTTGACAGGGAGAATAGCTACCGCTACTACGATGAGTTTGCTCGGCTGAGCGATCGGGTGCAATTCTCGCTGGGCCCACATGCCATCTATACCGTTAGTGGCGAGCAGTTGCAGTTTTGCCACCGCTTTGCCCAAGAGAAGGATGTGCTGATCCATCTACACCTTTCCGAAACAGAAGGCGAGCGCCTTGAGAGTATCGAGAAGTATGGGCTCAGCCCAGTGCGTTACCTCGATAAGCTGGGAATATTAAGCCCCAATCTGGTATTGGCTCATGCGCTATGGCTCGACGAGGGCGAGCTGGAGCTGATCGCTAAGCACGACGTAAAGCTGGTTCACAATCCGGCTTCGAATATGAAGCTGGCATCGGGCTATCGCTTCCTATACGAGGAGATGCTTGAGCAAAATATCTCGGTAGGGATCGGTACGGATGGTTGCTCTTCGTCGAACAACCTCGACATGTGTGTGGCCATGAAGCTTGCCGCTCTGATGGGTAAGGCTTGGCGCCAAGACCCTACGGCCAATACCGCTGCTGCTATCTACCATACAGCTACGAGCGAGGGGGCAAGCATCATGCGTATGCCCGAGCCAAGCCTGAAAGAGGGTGCCGTGGCCGACTTCTGCCTGGCCAATCTGCGTATGCCCGAGATGATCCCAAATCATAACTTGGTGTCGAACCTCGTCTATTCGGCTTCGGGTAGCGTCATAGATAGTACCCTAGTAAATGGGGAGCTGCTGATGCATAAGCGTGTGGTACCTGGCGAGTGCGAGCTGCTCGATAAGGCCGAGGAGATGGCTTACGAACTGATGAACAAATCGAAATAATTATCACCTAATAGAGATACAAACGAATATGATACTGCAAGAACAACATTATCACGAGGCTGCGTCGTACCTGTCTTCAAGACTATCGGGAGCGGCGGTTACAGCTATCGTCTTGGGCAGTGGCTTGGGCGAGCTCGCCGAGCAAATCGAGAATAAAACCATTATCCCCTATTCAGAAATTCCGCACTTTGCACATTCTACGGCTATAGGCCATAAGGGCAACCTGATCGGTGGTACCTTGGCGGGACAGCCTGTAATCGCTATGCAGGGACGCTTTCACTACTACGAGGGCTATGGCATGGATCAGGTTACCTTCCCCATACGTGTTATGAAGCTGCTGGGCATCGAAAATCTTTTTGTTTCGAATGCTGCTGGTGGCATCAATACGAGCTTTAAGGTGGGCGATCTGATGATCATTAAAGATCATATCAACAACCTGCCCAATCCGCTGATTGGTCGCAATGTAGAGATGTTTGGCCCACGCTTCCCCGATATGACTCGTGCCTACGACCGCGACTTTATTGCTAAGGCGCGTGCTATCGCAGCCGAGCTCGATATAGCCGTCAAAGAGGGTTGCTACGTTGGGCTTACTGGTCCATCGTATGAGACACCTGCCGAGTATAAGTTTTGGGGCCAAGTGGGTGGCGATGCGATAGGGATGAGCACAGTGCCGGAGGTGATCGTGGCAAGACATGCCGACATACGTGTCTTTGGTATGTCGGTAATCACCAATGAGGGCTATCACTTTGCCGACGACTTCGTAAATGATGCCGACGATGTGATACGCGCTGCTAATGCGGCGTCGAAGAAGATGGCTGCGATATTTAGCAGGCTTATAGCTAGCATAGGATAGCATTGTCTGATAGCATTGTCTAATGGCGAAAAATTTCGTTGCCTGCGTGATTCGGTCTTAGTCATTTACAACAGTAAATTCCTGTCGCCCTCACACTTGGCGCCTCATTTTTCATCCATTATACAAGTGCTATCGGATGAGGGACGTCGAACAAATGTAACCGTTGGATGGGATTTGTGGCACGTAGGGGCACCCTATGTGAGCGTCCCATCAAATGCTTGTTGGCTGGGATTATCAACCCCGGCGACGTTAGCTACACATCAGTAAATTCCTGTTGCCCTAACACTTGGCGCCGCGATCTGCATCCATTATTTGTATAGCTCTTTCGTCATACAAGTGCTATCGGATGAGGGACGTCGAACAAATGTAACCGTTGGCTGAGATTTGTGGCACATAGGGGCGCCCCTATGTGAGCGTCCCATCAAATGCTTGTTCGCTGGGATTTGCAATCCCAGCGACGTTAGCTACACAACAGTAAATTCCTGTCGCCCTCACACTTGGCGCCGCGATCTGCATCCATTATTTGTATAGCTCTTTCGTCATACAAG
>CAZHWP010000040.1:5597-20515 GCA_964535945.1 uncultured Porphyromonas sp. | reverse complement strand
TGTTTACCTTTTTGTAAATTTAGTCGTTTTTGTGGAAATACTAAACTAAATTTGCCTCCAAGTGGTAAACTTTTTGCTGAAGATTTACATTAATTGTCTTGTGGACACTTGTCGTAAAGTGATACAAATTAATTAACAAGATTATTAACCCATAAAAAAGAAAGAGTCTTAATTGTCTTGTGGACACTTGTCGTAAAGTGATTGAAAAGGACAGAATCAATCTTAGATCCTATTAGTATTGTCTTAATTGTCTTGTGGACACTTGTCGTAAAGTGATATTAACGGTATCCAGCGTAGCAGAGGGATACCCAGATAAATCGTGTCTTAATTGTCTTGGAGACACTTGTCGTAAAGTGATGTGCTATGAGTTTTTTTTTGGCAATCCACTTTGAATGTCTTA
Source organism: uncultured Porphyromonas sp. (assembly GCA_964535945.1). Taxonomy (GTDB): domain Bacteria; phylum Bacteroidota; class Bacteroidia; order Bacteroidales; family Porphyromonadaceae; genus Porphyromonas. The sequence continues at coordinate 20,115 of CAZHWP010000040.1, read as the reverse complement.
ATTGTCTTGGAGACACTTGTCGTAAAGTGATAAGCTGATCTTCAGGAACTTAGCTTCGCTGATGTTCTTGCTTAGCATTCGCCTGCAAGGTACTCAATATTTTCGAAATTGCTCGGTTTTTTGTGAGCTATATACGACAGTTTTCGGGGTTTCCCTGAATATCTTGCTCTGTATGAGTTGTTTAGTTGTGTAGGAAAGCTTCGAAAATATAAAGTCCTTCCTGCTGTTTGGCTGATTTTCGAAAAAAACTGGCAGCCACCTTCCTAAGCTACTCATTATCAAGCAGCTTAAGAAAGGTTCAAAAGTCGGTTTTTCGAAAATGTATCTCGGTTTCTTACTCAAGATCCAGTTTTCGAAATCTTCTTTCAGAGTAAATTTTTCTAATCGCTTGAAAATCAGTATGTCAAAGATCTTTGGTCGCGAAGCAAAAGTTCGAAAATCGTTGCGCTTTTTATCCCTTTTGTTGTCGATAGGGTTGTAGAGAGCAAGCTACACGAAGATCGATCTGCGGCGGCGACGGCTTTTTGTTTGCTGCTGCATAGATATCGCTTTATCGGCACATGCTGCACAAAGTGGAAAGATATAGACGCTGTCTTTTTTGCTACAAAACTGGCTCAGTTCGGCATGCAGTGTTTCGATCGAGTGCTCACTGTTTAGGTAAACAAAGACCGACTTGTTGATGCGGAAGGCCTCTTTCTCCAATTGCTTGGCCAATTTGCGGCGACGTTTATTGCAGCCTATGTCGTAGCATATCAAGTAGTTTTCCATTCGTCCTATTATTATCTAATGACTGTTTCTTTACTCCAGTGAGTCCCTTAACCCTTCCCCCTTCTTCATGATTCTTATTGTCTATCATTAATACACATTAGCTGTGAGTTTACCATTTGGGCTTGTAGAAGGAGGGCTTTTTGCTCTTTCCTCTGCAGTAGTTGGCATGTTCAAGCATGAGTTTGTTCATTAGGTCGTTGAGTAGTAGCTCTTTGCCCTTATGTTGCTCGACACTGTAAAAGCGATCATTGAGCTGGGCAATGATCTTTTTGCGCGTGTCGAGGCTTAAATTAGCAACATTTTTCTCCTGCTTGAGCTCTTCTCCCTTGCTGAGTAGTGCCAGGACGCTTCGGTCTACTACAAAGCTGCGGTACTGCTCCATGAGGTCAAAGACAAGGGTGGGTTTGCTATCGCTGCGGCTGTGCAGGTAGCTGATGTTTGGACTTATATGGCATCCCGTACAGAGTTGCTGAATGCGCGATGCTAAGATAGCATACCCGTAATTGAGTAGCTGATTGACTAATCCTATTGCGTGCTGATGCTCTCGTTTCTCAAAGTCGTAGCCCGCTTTCTGGCAGAGGAGTCGGAAGCCTTGCCAATAAATGAGTGCAAACTGAGCTTCCCAAAGAAAGAGCTCCTGACGCAGTGCTTCGTACTCAAGTGTGCTGGGGAGCGTTTCGAGCAGCTGTTGCATGGTGTCGATGCAGTTTTGCAGTTGGGAGCCCAAATAGGGATCCGACTTCTTGTAATACTTATTGTAGTACTTGATGAGCTTGAGTTGGTTGCTAGCCTTATTCTCGATCAATTTGTGTATGAAAAACTGTTTCCTCTCGTCGCTGAGTTCGAGCTGGGCTTGCATATTCTGAGGCAATATCTTTTCTGGGCCGCTGATGCTAGCATATAGTTCGCCACGGGGATCGATATAATTGATGTGGATGCCCTTCTTGGCGCAATATTTGGTGATGTAGCTGCTGATGCTGATGCCATCGCAAAGGATGGAGATTTGTCTGATGCTATTGAGGGGCTTTGAGAAGATGAGCTTTCCATTGTTTTTGACTTGGAGCCTATTTTTAGCAATGCCTATATAACTGCCAGGTAGAGAAAGAACGAGTTCGAAGTCTTCTGTTAATTCCTGCAGTTGACGCTTCTTTTGGAGCTTGAGCCTTTGGGCGAGTGATTTTTTTGTCTCCTTTTCGCTATTTCCTTTTTCCTTCTTTTTTGTTCGTTTTATCCCTTTACCCCAATTGCCATTGCGAAGAGTTGGCGTTAGGAATCCGTGCTGTGAAAAAAGCTTCACTAGTTCGGCAATTTCGATTTTCTTGGACGAGTCTGCAATGTATCTGCGATAAATGTCGAGTAGGTCTTGGTCTATTTCCATCTGCTCGTCGAGATCGATTAGCTTGCCATAGTATGCTTTCATGCCATCGATGCATTGTTCGAGGGCGGAGAAGTCCTTCCCTTGTACGAGAGTTAGGCTATCCCATACTTTCTTTTCAATATGACGGCGTTTGTCGCTACTCATTGAGAGTTTGCCATCGGGGGCGAAATGGATGCCGAGAAAACTAAATCCATCGCAGAGTGGAGCTACTTCAAAGTCTTTATTGAGATCCAGTTTTAGGTGTTGCTTGAGGTAGTCGGTTAAACTCTGAAGGCTGCTAAGCGGATTGCACTTATGAGGGAGTAGTATGATGAGGTCGTCTGCATAGCGAATGAAATAGGGCGAAAGGTTTTTCTCGATATAGCGATCGAAGTCGGAGACATAGAGGTTGGCCAGTAGGGGAGAGATGGCGGCACCTTGAGGAATGCCGAGCTCCGAGCTTTCAAGATTCTGCCTCTTGTCCACCTTGCCAGAGCTAATCCAGAGCTGTATCAGAGAGTAGAGTCTCGTGTCGTGAAGCTGAGTGTATACTTTTTTGAGTAGAATCTCTTGGTCGATGCTGTCGAAGAAGTTGTCTATGTCACAGCGGATAGAGTAATGGCTCTTTGATAGCTCCTTTTGCCAACGACTTAATTGCTGGATTGCTTGAGTGGGACCTTTTCCTCGACGGTATGCGTAGCATTGTGCTGCGAGTGCTCGATCTATTTGCGGATAGATGCATTCATTCATTAGCTTTTGTAATTGCAGGTCTTTAGGGTCGGGAATGCTGATCTGTCTATACGAGCCATCTGTTTTAGGAATGTTGAACAAGCGATAAGGGGCTGCTGTGTAGCTGTTGTCATGTAGCGATCGAATCAGCTCGGGCTCTACCGACGCCTCACCTAGTTTGTTGATGTAGCCAGCGAATGCTTGGTCTGAGAGTGCAAGAATCTGTATTTGTCCATTTCCTCTGAGTGTGTTGCTGCCTATATGGATATAGTGAGCTAGAGTAAAGAGGAAGTCGTGCAAGTAAGAATAGGGGGCTTCGTAGCAAACAAACCCCTTTAGACCCGACAGATCGTAGCTGTTGCGTTTGAGCGTTCGCTCTATGGGGAAGCTAATGGCATTGATAAGGCAAGTGCCGTCACTTTGAATGGGATCTCGCTGTGGAATCAATTCCGTATCGTTTGCCATGTAGCTATAGTACAATGTGTAGGCACGCTGGTCGATACGGTTGAGTAGCTCGTTGTAGTCTATGCTGTCGGCAAGAATGTGATCTTTGAAATAGCTAGTCGGACTCAGTAACCGTAGCTCAAGTGAGTGCTTCCATGAGCTGCATTTGCTGGTGATGTAGGTTGCGTCGATAGCTGCTATAGCTGATGTCGGAGAGGATTCAAAAAAGTTTTTTTGTGGGTTAAAAGTCTGGTAGCCACTGAAGGATAAATGGTGAGATTTGAAGAAGTGAAACCCCTCCAACTCGGGCAGAAATGCTAGTAGCTCTGCAAGCTCATTATGGCGATTACCGATTAGCGTAAGAAAAATTTTCAACTTTTCTCCCTTCGCAAAACTTTTCCGTTTTGTATTGTCTGCTCTGACAATGAGACGTGAAGGAAGGTTGTTGCTCCCATCGGTGCTCGGCTTAAACAAAGCCTTGTATAAATGGCCATAATCGTGGCTGTTCATCATAGCATCACCCAGTGCATAGCTAGGTAAGTGCCCCCATTTACCTTTTATGTCGATGTGTTTGCTTGCTATGAACTCAACACATATTAGGTAGCAATGGAAATTTCGTAGGTGTGCAGGTAAACTTTCAATCACAAGTGTATTCTCTCGTAAAGTATAAACGGATTAATATCCAAAGATAGAAATAAATGCGCTAAACTTTCTTTTTTTGAGGGTTTGCAATGGAAGGTAATTGCTAGGGAGTGTATTAAATGTTCTGCTTAAGATAAGAAACAATCTACTTACTGCGTTGTTTCTTGTATATACAGACCTTTTGAAGGGAATTCCTATAATGGGTGTTTGCAATGAGGCTTCATATTGCTTTGCGATTGTGAATTCTTTGTTATTTGGCTAAGTATTGGCTGTAATTGTGTAAAAAACTCATTATTGAAGTGGGGCTTCGAGTTTGCAGTTGCTTATACTCAAGTTTCGTTAGGTGGAAGTTCTTATTTTGGGTCGCATGAAGCTAATTAAGCTATGGAAAAGTCGTATTACAGTGTGTTCAGGCTGCTAAGCTGCGAGGGGGCTAACTCTATCCAGCTTGCTCTGATGCTGATGAAAGGTGTGCGCTCAGTCGTGATCGACTCAGATAAGCGTATCGTAACCGTACAACATGATAAGTCGGTCTCTGCTTTTGCCCTCAATAGGCTGCTAGAGGCTGCGGGTTACGAGTCTGAACGGATCAAATCGGAAGAGCCTGAGCCGTGATGTTTATGCAATTCTGAGCCACGCTTATTCAGGTAAGGGCGCTTTTCTTTAGCGTTTTATTAACCCATGAATCATTATTGACTTGGGCTCCGTCCAGAGAGTTCTTCTCTTGATCTGTCCCTAACATATTGTTTCATCGTACCAATTTCTATACCCATGTATTCTAAGAAAGATTTTGCTGTCGTTGGCTTGCGCTGTGCGGCCTGTGCACAGGGACTCGAAAAGCACCTGAGCAAGCTCGCTGGTGTGAGAAACCTCCACGTCTTGCTTGGCGATAACTTGCTAAGCCTCGAACTCGATGAGCAGCTAAGTAGCCCACAAGATCTAAAACGTGCCAGTCGCGAACTCGGTTTCGACCTCATAGTAGAAGATAACGAAGCCGAACGTTACCGCCAGATCGATGCCACACAAGAGCGTGAATATAAGACCATGCTTCGGCATACAGTTGTAGCTGGGCTCGCTTCGATCCTGCTCATGGCTCTGATGCTACTGCCTATGAGTCATGCCCTCCACTGGCTGATGTTTGTCATCACTATCCCAGCCTATGCATGGGCGGGCGCTTCGTTTCACCGCAATGCTTTGAAGCAGCTACGCAAGGGGATCTTCTCGATGGATACCCTGGTATCACTTAGCACCAGCATTTCGTTTTTCTATAGCACGGTGCTCCTATTCGCTTTCTCCGACAGGCTTGGCACAGCTGGCTGGCATCTATACTTCGATGCTTCGGCCATGATTATTGCCTTTGTTTTGCTGGGCAAATTGCTGGAGAAACGTGCTGGCCGTAGTACAGGAACTGCCCTGCGCGAACTGATGAGCCTACAGCCTTCCGAGGCCTTGTTGCTTCGCAATGGCGAGGAGCAGATCTTGCCTATTGCAGCCATCGAGCCTGGCGATCTGATACGAGTGCGAGCAGGTGAGCAGATTGCTGTAGATGGAGTGGTGATCGATGGGCATAGTGAGGTGAAGGAGAGTATGATCAGTGGCGAACCCTTGCCAGTCGATAAAGAGCCTAGTGCAGCTGTTTATGCTGGTACTATTAATGGCAGAGGATTGCTTACGGTAAAGGCTGTAAGTGTGGGTGCAAATAGTGTGCTCGGGGGTATTATTCGTAGTGTACGTGAGGCTCAGGCAAGCCGTGCGCCCATACAGCGGCTTGTCGATAAAGTGGCTGGGGTATTTGTGCCTATAGTAATAGGAATAGCACTGCTTACATATCTTGTATGGCAATTCTCTGGCCATGAACAAGCGCAGGCTTTGGGATTGCTGTCGGCAATCTCCGTGCTTGTTATCGCCTGCCCTTGTGCTCTGGGCTTGGCTACTCCTACTGCATTAGTCATTGGCATAGGGAGGGCTGCACGCTCCCATATTTTGATACGCAATGCCGAAGCGCTTGAGCGGATGTGCCAAGTCGATACCGTAGTGCTCGACAAAACGGGTACCCTTACCGAAGGGAAGCCCGAGCTGACTGCTCAGAAATGGTGGCTTGCCGAGCCAGAGAAGCAGCAACTCGAAGCACTGCTCTATGCTGCCGAACAAAAGAGCACGCATCCGCTGGCACATGCACTTTGCGCTGCCCTAGAGGCTCCCATCGATATGCCTCATCTGGCAGATGTGGAGAATCTGGCTGGTAGAGGCTTGGAGTTTGTCTATCAAGGCAAGACCTATCGCATCGGATCGTGGCGCTTCGTCGAGGAGATTGCTCCCGACTGGCCTGCCGATATGCCCCAGCGCTACGATGGCGAGGGTGAAGTCTTCTTTGCAGGAACCGACCAGTTGATAGCCCGATTTGCCTTTAGCGACAAGTTGCAAGAGTATTCTGCAGAGGCAATAGCCCAATTGAAAGATTTGGGCTTGGAGCCTATTATGCTTACGGGCGATAGAGCAGAGTCGGCCGCTATGGTGGCAAAGCAACTCGGTATCGAAAAGTACGAGGGGGCTATGATGCCTGCCGATAAGGCTCAATACCTTGAGCAACTACAAGCTGCTGGCCACAAGGTAGCGATGGTGGGCGATGGCATCAACGATAGCGAAGCGCTTAGCCGAGCCGATCTGAGCATCGCTATGTCGCATGGCAGTCATATAGCGATAGAGGTGGCTATGCTCACGCTGATGCGAGCCGACCTGCGACTATTGGTCGAGGCTTACAAACTCTCCAAGGCCACACGCTCGAGCATCCGGCAAAACCTCTTCTGGGCGATGATATACAATCTGCTGGCCATCCCCATTGCAGCCGGTGTCTTGTTTCCTATCAATGGCTTTTTGCTCAATCCGGGACTCGCTGCTGCTGCCATGGCTTTCAGCTCCATCTCGGTGCTACTCAATAGCCTACGCCTAAGAACGCAGTCGATCTAGACTTGGTGCAAAGGTCTATGCATATTTCAGTACCTTTGTGACCATGAATAGAGAGTTGGATTCGATTGCCTTGGCACGTAGAGCCAAAGGCTATGGTCACCTAGCCATGCTGGCGGCTACCATTATCTTTGGGCTCAATAGCCCTTTTTCCAAAATGCTTATCTCGCCCGAGGGGATCTCGCCCTATGTGCATACCTTTTGCCGTTTTACGGGAGGTACCTTGCTCTTTTGGTTCGTCTCGCTCTTTACTCCCCACGAATCGATCGATCGAAAGGATCTACTCAAGCTTGTGGGAGCATCATTAACTGGAGTCCTGCTCAATCAGGGAGTCTTTGCAGTGGGCATCTCTATGACCTCACCGATCAATCAGACGCTTATTGCTACGATGGGGCCCGTCGTAACGATGCTGCTGGCAGCTGTTTTCTTACGCGAGCCTATCACTTGGCTCAAAGCTATCGGAGTTGCTATAGGTGCTACAGGCGTATTGGTCTTGGTTTTCAATCGAGATCTCAGCGGCACAGCCAGCCTCAAAGGGGACTTGATCTGTGCCGTGGCCTCTTTTTCGTATTGTCTCTACCTAACGCTCTTCAAGGATATCATCATGAAGTATTCGGCCATAACGCTCATGAAGTGGCTTTTTCTGATCTCGTGGCTTATGGTGCTGCCTATTGGAGTGCCTGCAGCCCTGGCAACGCCATGGGCTAGCTTCGACGCTACCTTCTACCTGAGCCTTACTTTTGTAGTTGTATTTGCCACTTTCGTAGCCTACTTTTTGCTACCTATTGCTCAAAAAGTGCTTCGACCTACAGTGGTGAGTATCTACAATTATGGCATGCCACTGATAGGTGCTGGTATGGCGCTGATGATGGGGCAAGATCGTTTCACACTCGTGAAGCTCATAGCTGCACTACTTATCCTTTCGGGTGTGTATTTGGTTACGAAGAGTAAGAGCCGCGCCCAATTGAAGCGTGAGCAAAGACAAGCAAAGACTGCTCAGTGAGAGAGTCTATGAACTATGGCGGATCTCTCTTGTTCCATTTGTGAGGCTCATACAGAGACCTTTAGATACTCCTAAACCTAATCGAAAAAAATGAAACAGAAGATATTATTTGTGTGTCTGGGCAATATTTGTCGCTCGCCATCGGCCGAAGCTGTTTTTGCCCATTATGTCAATGAAAAAGGCTTGGCAGATCAGTATCAGATCGAATCGGCTGGCATATCGGGCTACCATCAAGGCGAGTTGCCCGACGCTCGCATGCGTAGCCATGCAGCAAGACGGGGCTATCAACTCGAGTCGCTATCGCGCCAAGTACGAGTGGATGACTTTGATCGTTTCGATCTCATCATCGCCATGGATCATAGCAATAGAGATGCGCTACGCGACTTGGCTCCAAGCCTCGAGGGGCAAGAGAAAATCCGCCTCATGACGGACTTTATTCCAGAGTCGCTATACGATCATGTACCCGATCCTTACTATGGCGGAGCCGAGGGCTTTGAGCTGGTGCTCGATATGCTCGAAGAGGCTTCGGCAGGCCTTTTTGCTTATACTCAGTCTGTTCGGGATAAGCTCAAATAGGGCCAAATAATCCCGATTCTATTTTCGAAGTTTTCGTAGCGAATTGCCCTCACCTTATAGCACATAGCCCTTGCAAGTCAACTCTGCCAATATGAGGCGTCTGATCATGCGCCTAGCGATACCGAATATCATATCCAATATTACGGTTCCGCTGCTTTCGATAGTCGATGTGGCGCTCGCTGGGCGTATGGGTAGGCCCGAGGCGATCGCTGCTGTAGCGGTGGCTGCCGGGGTTATCAATTTTGTGTACTGGCTCTTTGCCTTTCTTCGTATGGGCACTACGGGCTTTACGGCCCAGGCTTACGGCCGCTCCGATGTGCAACGCATCAATCTGAATCTGGGCAGAGGTATCAGCTTTGCCCTCTTGGCCGGAGTTTTGCTAATTGCTTCCAATCCACTGCTTATCCAATTTGGTAGCCTCCTTTCGGCTGGCAGAGAGAGCATCGGGGTGGAGGCACAAAGCTATATACGTGTAGCAATATGGGGAGCACCTGCAGCACTTTTGCTCTACGTGTTCAATGGTTGGTTTGTGGGGATGCAAGATACTCGTATCCCCATGTTTGTGGCTATCATTTCAAACGTCTGCAATATCTTGTTGAGTTATAGTTTTGTCCGATTTGCAGGCTATGGCGTGGAGGGCTTAGCGATGGGTACTATCTTGGCCCAGTACTTTTCACTCCTACTTCTAGCTTTCTTTGCCTACCGCAAATACTTTCGCGTACTCCGCTTGCTTCGTTGGAGGCAGTTCCGCAGTACGGAAGGTATAGGGCTCTATCTACGTAGTAGCTTCGATCTGCTCTTGCGAACGGCATTGCTTGGCACGGTTACCCTCTACTTTACCTATGCGTCAGCTTCTATTGCTACCATTACATTGGCTGCCAATGCTCTGCTAATGCAGCTTTTCACCCTCTTTTCTTACTTCATGGACGGCTTTGCCTATGCTGGCGAAGCACTTGCTGGGCGTTATATTGGCGGGCGCAAGTTGCCCGAGTTGCGCAGTCTCATACGGCAGTTGTTTTCAATAGCTTTGCTCGTTAGCATGCTCGTTACGCTGCTGTACTTCCTTTTGCCCAAGCAGATATTGGGTTTGCTGAGCAACGAACAGGATGTGCTAGAGCATGCTGCTTCGATGGCACATTGGGCAGCCCTCATACCGCTCCTTTCCTTCGCAGCCTTCCTTTGGGATGGCATCTTAGTGGGTGCTACAGCCACCTCTATCATGCGCAGCACCATGATTGTGGCCTTCGTCATTTTCTTCGCTTGCTATTTCTCCTTGCGAGGCTTATGGGGCGAATCGGCTCTTTGGATGGCCTTCCTTGCATACCTCGCCACGCGTGGCCTGCTACAAGGTCTCTTGTTCACAAAGTGGCTAAAGCGTGCCGAACAATTCCAAGAAAGCTCTGCGAAAGGCTATTGATTTGCATGTATCGACTGCTGCTATTTTCTGACATATCGGACAGATTGTCAGCCTTTTTGCCTTTTTCAACCAAATTCATACAACTATTCTTTCCCCATTTTCGTTAAATGAATAGAAGGCACGATTTTTGTGTGTTTTTCTATCGAAAGGTTTTCCTTTTGCAAAGACCTTTCCACTTTCCAAATAAACAAGAAGCTAAGAAATGACAAATAGAAGATACGAAGAGAATACAAATAAGCATGGCAGACCAGTCGAAGCTTCACTAGACCATTCAAGTCTGGAGCTCGAAAAACTCCAGGCAGCCTATCAGGAAGAGGATCCCGACGAAGATGAAGGTATGGAGGGAGCAGATGCAGATAAGTCTGGCGAAAGCAACGATGAGTCGGAGGCAAGTGCTGCTGCATCTGCTAGTGGCGAACGCCTCACTGCTACCACTCGCTCCAAGAAAAGCAAGACGCCTCATCTCGATCGCTTCGGAACGGACCTCACAGCCATGGCTCGTGATGGCAAGTTAGACCCGGTAGAGGGTCGTGAAAACGAAATCGAACGCTTGGTGCAGATACTAAGCCGACGCAAGAAAAACAATCCCGTACTGGTAGGAGAGGCCGGAGTAGGCAAGAGCGCCGTAGTAGAAGGCTTGGCCGAACGTATCGTACAGCGCCAGGTGAATCGCAGCCTGCTCGACAAGCGAATCGTGAGCCTCGATATGGGAGCTTTGGTGGCTGGTACCAAGTATCGTGGCCAATTCGAGGAGCGACTAAAAGCTCTTATCGACGAGCTGAAACTCAATAAGCAAATAATCCTTTTCATCGACGAGCTACATACCATCGTAGGAGCGGGTGCAGCACAGGGTAGCCTCGATACGGCTAATATCCTCAAGCCGCCTCTCGCCAGAGGCGAATTGCAGTGCATCGGTGCAACTACGCTCGACGAATATCGCAAATCGATCGAGAAAGATGCCGCTCTGGAACGTCGCTTCCAGAAAATTATCGTCGAGCCCAATACTCCAGAAGAGACGCTCAGAATATTGCACTGCCTAAAGCCTCGCTACGAAGAGTTTCATGCGGTAACTTATACCGATGCAGCGCTCGAAGCGGCAGTAGATCTAACAGCCCGTTACATTAGCGACAGGCAGTTCCCCGACAAAGCCATCGATGCCATGGACGAAGCTGCTGCCAGCAAGCGTACGGCTATCGTTGAGTTGCCCGAAGAGCTGAAGCAGCTCGAAAAGCAACTCGTCGGCTTAGAAGAGTCGAGACTGGCGGCTGTAAAAGCGCTCAACTATGAGCAGGCTGCCTTGATTCGCGACGAGGAGCGCAAGGTGAAGTTGCACCTACAAGCTGTTCAGGATGCTTGGCTCAAGGATGAGCAAGAGAATAAAATGCTGGTAGATATGCCCGATGTAGCACGCGTAGTCTCTATGTCGACGGGCATCCCCTTGGAGTCGCTTTCTCAGACCGAGAGCCAGCGACTGCGTTACCTCTCGCACGACCTCAAAGCCAAGGTGCTGGGGCAAGATCAAGCTGTAGATGCTTTGGCGAGATCTATCCAACGAAATAGACTAGGGCTAAGAAACGAAAAGCGCCCCATCGGAGTATTCCTCTTCGTAGGACCTACTGGAGTAGGAAAGACCTATCTGGCCAAAAAGCTTGCCGAGGCAATGTTCAATGACGAACAGGCAATGATACGCTTCGATATGAGCGAATACATGGAGAAGCATACCGTATCGCGAATGATGGGGGCGCCTCCAGGATATGTGGGCTACGAAGAGGGCGGACAGCTTAGCGAAAAGGTGCGTCGCAAACCCTATTCGGTATTGCTATTCGACGAAATAGAAAAGGCGCACCCCGACGTGTACAATATCTTGCTCCAAGTGATGGATGAAGGACAGCTAACCGATGGCCTGGGCAGACGGGTAGACTTCAAAAATACCGTTATCATCATTACTTCCAACGCGGGCACACGCCAGCTCAAAGACTTTGGGCAGGGTGTGGGGTTCAAAGCAGATATTACCGATGCTGCAAGCAATAAGCACAAGCGATCGGTAATCCAGAAGGCGCTGAACCGTACTTTTAACCCCGAGTTCCTAAATCGTCTCGACGAGATCATTCAATTCGATCCGCTCGATAGAGCGAGCATCAGACGGATCGTAGATTTAGAGCTGGCCGAGGTGGCCTCTCGTGTCGAACGTGCTGGATATCGTATCGATCTGAGCGACGAGCTGAAGGAGTTCCTAGCCAAAGAGTCGTACGACCCTCAGTATGGTGCCAGACCGCTCAAGCGAACTCTGCAGCGTGAGGTAGAAGATAAATTGACCGATATGGTTCTGAACGCCGAGATCGAAAAGGGGCAATGCCTCTACTTGACGCTCGATGGCGAGAAGATCCTTGCGCAAGCCAAAGATTGATTGGCATCCAATAAGATTATTTAATTGAAAATACAGCCCCGTGCATGAGCATTGTCTCTTGCACGGGGCTGTTTTCTTGTGGGCTCTCGCATTGTCGAAGTCTTGCTTGCTCGCGCCTTCTTATGTAATCGAAAAAATCAATAGCTCTGGCTTTTTTGCTATCTTAGTGCTCCGATTGCGAGGCTTATACGAAGGCCTCTCTACGTAAACCCTTAATTAATTAGAGCAGAACCATCATGAAAACGAGAGCCTTTGTTCTCCTACTTGCTGTATTGTCCTTTCATACGCTGCTAGCGCAGACGGGCAAGGAGTGGCAAGATGCACGTATCAATCAAGTGAATCGACTCCCTATGCACACGGCCTTTTTTGCCTATCCTTCCGAGGCAGAGGCCAAAGCCAGTCCCCAAGAATCGAGCCATTACTACTCGCTCAATGGTCGCTGGGCCTTCCACTGGGTAGAGCATAGCGATCAGCGTCCCACAGACTTCTACAAGACCGACTACAATGACAAGTCTTGGGCTTCGATTCCCTTACCAGGCATCTGGGAGCAACATGGATATGGCGATCCCGTCTATGTCAATCATCCTTACCCATGGCATGGACAGTTCAAAAACAACCCACCGCATGTACCTGTCGCTGGCAATCATGTAGGCTCGTATCGCAAGAGCTTTCTGATACCTGCCGATTGGAAAGGCAAGCAAATTATTGCCCATTTTGGCTCCGTTACCTCCAATATGTACCTCTATGTCAATGGCAAGTTTGTAGGTTATAGCGAAGATAGCAAGCTCGAGGCCGAGTTCGATCTCACTCCATTTATCAAAGTGGGGCAGCGCAATCTGATCGCCTTCCAAGTATTTCGTTGGAGCGATGGTACCTACCTCGAGTGCCAAGACTTCTGGCGTATGGCTGGGGTAGGGCGCGATTGCTATCTCTATGCGCGCGACAAGCGTGGCCTGCGTGATCTGCGCATTACGCCCGATCTCGATGCCAATTATCAGCACGGTACTCTGACGGTAGATCTCAAACGTGGCTCGTTGGCTCCCGTTGAGTTCATACTCAATGACCCCTCGGGCCATGAGCTCTCTAAGCACAAGTTGAACGTAGGAAACCAGCTTCGGATTGAGGTGAAAAACCCACTCAAATGGTCGGCCGAGGCTCCTCATCTCTATACGCTCGTAGCTAAATGTGCTGGCGAAGTGATCCCCATTAAGGTGGGATTTCGAAAGGTCGAGATCAAGAATAAGCAACTCCTGCTCAACGGCAAGCCTATACTCATAAAGGGTGCCAATCGTCACGAGATGGACCCCGATGGCGCTTACTACGTGTCTCGCCAGCGCATGTTGCAAGATATACGCATCATGAAAGAGCTCAATATCAATGCCGTTCGTACGGCACACTACCCCAATGACAATTACTGGTACGATCTCTGCGACGAGTATGGCCTCTATGTAGTGGCCGAGGCCAATGTGGAGTCGCATGGCATGGGCTACGAAAAAGAATCGCTGGCTCACGACCCCCAGTTCTTGCAGGCTCATATCGAACGCAACGAGCGCAATCTGGCTCGCAATTACAATCACCCCTCCGTTATTACTTGGTCTATGGGCAATGAAGCTGGCCATGGCAAAAACTTCGAAGAGACCTACACCCACCTCAAGAATCTCGATCCCTACCGTCCTGTTCAGTACGAACGCTCGGGGCTAAAGGCTACCGATATCTACTGTCCCATGTACACTTCGCCCAAGGATTGCAAAAACTACCTCGATCGTGATTATGACAAGCCACTTATACTTTGCGAATATGCCCACGCCATGGGCAATTCGATGGGTTGCCTCAGCGATTACTGGGAGCTCATCAGGGCTTATCCTCAGTTTCAGGGCGGCTTCATTTGGGATTTTGTAGATCAGAGTATCAGACGCTATACACCCGAAGGTAAGGAGTATTACGCCTACGGGGGCGACTTCAATCGCTACGATGCATCAGACAATAACTTCCTCAACAACGGTATCGTAAACCCCGATCGCATATACAATCCGCATGCCTACGAGGTGCAGTACATCCAGCAGTTCATACGTCCTTCCTTAGCCAACGATTTCTCGGCTGCTAGCCCCGAACTCTTGGTATATAACGAAAATTTCTTCGAGCCGCTCCGCCATTACACCCTGCGCTGGGAGCTCTCGGCCGATGGCCAAGTGCTACAGAGTGGTACGATGC
>CAZHWP010000040.1:0-5587 GCA_964535945.1 uncultured Porphyromonas sp. | reverse complement strand
CGAGAAGCTGCAATTGCCAGCCCTCCAGATAGACGAAGCCAGCGATAAGGACTGGACCCTACAATGCTATTTTGTGGCAGACAAGCCGATGGGCATCTTGCCAATTGCTCATGTAGCTGCCAAGGAGCAGTTCGTATTGAAGCAAGCCAAAGCCGCTGAGCTACTCACTGCCAACGATGCCAGGCTCGAAGAGCTGCGATTCTACGACAATAATGCCAGCTATATCCGTGTAGAAGGAGAGAATTTCCAAATAGATATAGCCCGCCGTACAGGACACCTCAGCCGCTATGTATATAATGGTAGGGATATGCTCGCCACAGGAAGCGAGGGGAAGCCAAACTTCTGGCGCGCTCCTATCGACAACGATATGGGGGCACAGATGCAACGCCGATGGGAGGAATGGCGCCAACCAGCTATGAAGCGCGAAAAGCTCGAGGCGTATGCCAAAGATGGCAAGGCCTACATCCATGTTGAGCTCAAGCTGCTACCGATGGAAGCTACTCTGATAAGGACTTACGAGATAGACAATACCGGACGCATACGCTACACCCAAGCCTTGCAACCTGGTAGCAAAGAGTCGAAGCCTCTCTTCCGCTTTGGCTTTAGACTGCAGATGCCTAGCGAATACGACCAAGTGAGCTATTACGGCCGTGGCCCAATCGAAAATTATAGCGATCGTAAGTACTCGCAGTTCTTGGGTAGCTATCGCCAGACCGTAGAGGAGCAGTTCTTCCCCTATATCCGTCCGCAAGAAAACGGCACTAAAAGCGATTTGCGCTATTGGCGTGTTAGCTCACGCTCGGGAGCCGGTTTCGAATTCAGGATGGAAAAACCATTCTCGGCTTCGGCGCTCAATCGTAGCCTCGAGTCGCTCGATGGCTATCCTGTGAAGACGCAGATGCATAGCGAGCTAGTAGCGATTGCACCCTTTACCGATATCTGTATCGATGCTCGGCAGATGGGAGTAGGTGGTATCGATGGCTGGGGAGGACACGCCAGCATCGAGCATTACGTGCCTTACGAGTCGCAGAGCTTCGTGCTACTTATTACACCACTTCGTTGATAGTAGCACCGCTCCTGCCCTTTATTCCGATATAGATAGATGCTTATGAAGAAGATGACTTGGGAGAAACTGCTCTCCGACAAACGCTTGGGGATGGAGGAGGATTACCTACCCTGTAGTGCTAATGCCCCTTGGGAACGTACCGAGTTTGAGCGCGACTATGATCGCATCGTCTTTTCGGCTCCTTTCCGACGGCTGCAAAACAAAGCGCAGATCTTTCCCCTCTCGGGCAATATCTTCGTGCACAATAGGCTCACGCATAGCCTCGAGGTGAGCTGTGTAGGACGATCCTTGGGCAACAACGTAGGGCGCGCTCTGCAGAAGCGCTATGGCGAGCTGCCTTTCGACGCTTCGGCACTCAGCTCGATCGTCTCTACGGCTTGTCTGGCTCACGATATGGGCAATCCGCCCTTCGGCCATAGTGGCGAGCGGGCCATCTCGGCATACTTCAGAGAGGGGCATGGAGCAGCTCTAGAAGATGCTTTGCGACAGGAGGGTGGTCGCTGGGAAGACTTCTTGCACTTCGAGGGCAATGCCAATAGCTTTAGGCTACTGACGCATCAGTTCGTAGGGCGCCGCAAAGGGGGCTTTGCACTCACCTATAGCTCCTTAGCATCGATCGTGAAGTACCCTTGGGCTAGCCATCGGGCTGCTGGTAAGTTTGGCTACTTTGCTACCGAAGAGGCTACGATGGCACTGATAGCCGACGAGCTTGGCCTGATCAAGAAGGCCGATTCGCCCAGCCATTACGCACGCTATCCCTTGGTGTACTTGGTCGAGGCTGCCGACGATATCTGCTATCAGATCATGGATATCGAAGATGCCTTCAAACTGCGCATCCTTACCTACAACGAGGTGCTCGATTATCTCCTGGCCTTCCTCACTCCCAGTGAGCAGGCACATGTACATCGAGTCTTGACGCATATAAGCGATACCAACGAACAGATTGCCTATATCCGCTCGCGTGTGATAGGTCATCTGGTCGAGGAGTGTACCAAGGCTTTCGTTGCATACGAAGAGCAGATCCTCAGGGGCGAGGAGATAGGCCCACTCATTGCGCTCATATCCAAGCCAGCCAAGCAGGCCTACCAAGCCTGTGCGGCTATGGCTGCCAAACGAATCTATTCGACTCGAGAGGTGGTAGATGTAGAGCTGGCTGGGCATCAGATCTTTAGCGAGCTAATAGACCGTATGATTGCAGCCCTCAACAACCCCCATCATGCCTATAGTCAGACCTTCCTCAGTAGGGTGAGTAGCCAGTACGATATTTGCCCCGAGAGCCTCTATGGCAAGATCCAGTCGACACTCGATTATATAGCGGGTATGACAGATATCTTCGCCTTAGATTTGTATCGGAAGATTACAGGTATGAACTTGCGCTAAAATATTGTGTAACTTTGCTACCAGAAAAGACTTAGCTCACAAATAAGTGGCTGCCAATGCTTTTGGCCGAAGCTACAGATGCAGGGGCTAATAGATGCTAAATAAACAATGAAAATAGTACTGATAGGCTACGGCAAAATGGGGCAGGTGATAGAGAAAGTTGCCCAAGCACGTGGCCACCAAATAGTATTGACGATAGACGCTGGGCAGGAAGGGCGATTCGACTCGGAGGCATTCCATAGTGCCGATGTGGCCATCGAGTTTACACAGCCACAGGCTGCCTACAGCAATTGCCTGCGCTGCATCGAGGCGGGCATACCCGTTGTATCTGGCACCACAGGCTGGCAAGAGCAGATGCCCCTGCTACGAGAGCGTTGCCTCAAAGGCGAGGGTACCCTCTTTTGGGCTTCGAACTTTAGTGTGGGGGTAAATCTCTTTTTTGCTCTCAATAAGCGGCTAGCCGAGCTAATGAATGGGCAGCCAGACTATCGCTGCACACTCAGTGAGACACACCATATGCACAAGCTCGATGCTCCGAGTGGTACTGCTATTACCCTGGCAGAGGCAGTAGTAGCAGCTACAGATAGGCTACAAGGCTGGCAGCTGCAAGAAGGCGAGGAGACACTACCAGAGGATATGCTGCCGATTCGCTCCTTTCGCGAAGGTGAAGTGCCTGGCACCCACCAGCTTTGCTACCAATCAAACTGCGATAGCATCACTATTTGCCACGAAGCTTACGGCCGCGAGGGCTTTGCTACAGGCGCCGTCTTGGCTGCCGAGTACGCTGCCACACATAGCGGCTTCCTAAGCATGTCGGATTTATTAAAACTCTAAGATGAAGATGAAATTTTACTGGAAGGAACTCTCTCTAAAGCAAAAAATATGGGGGCTTAGCCTCACGTTCTTATACCTACTCTTCTGTGCCTGGGCTGGGTGGGGTTGGCTCATACTGTGGCCGCTAATCGTCGATTATTACTTCTTCAAGCTCATCCCTTGGACTTGGTACAAGAATGTCAAAAACAATGCGCTACGATCTTTGCTTACCCTCCTTGCCGACTTGCTCTTTGCCGTGGTAGGGGTAAGCCTCTTTAGTTTGTTTTTCTTCCAAAACTTTGCCATACCAAGCTCTTCGCTCGAGAAAACCTTATTGGTGGGCGACTACCTCTTCGTGAGCAAGCTCAACTATGGGCCACGTATGCCCATGACACCCGTGGCATTCCCCTTGGCTCACAACGTGATGCCACTATTCGGTGGCAAGTCCTATACCGACAAGCCGCTCTTGCCATACAAACGCCTCAAAGGCTTTCGAAAAGTGGAGCGCAACGACCTAGTCGTATTCAATTTCCCTGCTGGCGATACGGTAGCGCTCAAAGAGCCCAACCCCGACTACTACACCTGGCTCAGGATGGTAGGCCGTGCCCATATCGAAGGTAACCCAGAGATATTTGGCCCTATCGCGTACAGACCAGTTGATAGGCGCGACCATTACGTGAAGCGCTGTGTGGGGCTGCCAGGCGACGAGCTAAGCATCAAGGCAAATCGCATTTACATCAATGGCAAGCCTGAGCAACAACCCAAATATATGCAGCTCAACTACTATGTGCAGCTATCGGCACAGCTCAGCGAGGACTATGTAGATGAACTGGGCATCAGCCACGACGATGTGAAGGAAATGCCTATCAATACCGCCGAAGCGATGACGGCTGCTGCCGAGATGGGATTCCAAGCACTGGCCGAAAATAACTACGGCTTTATCTACCACTTCCCTCTTACCCAAGAGATGCTTGCCAAGCTGCAGCAAAACCCGCAATACCTCAAGCATGTGGTAGAGCCAACCCCTCCAGGCTACATCTATCCGCTCGGATACAATCACAATTGGACGCGCGACAACTACGGCCCTGTGCTTATCCCCAAGAAAGGCCTTACCATACAGCTCGACGAGAAAAACCTAGCCCTCTACCATCGCTGTATCCGCAATTACGAAGGCAATACGCTGCAAGTCAACGCCGATAGCACCGTGCTTATCAACGGCAAGCCTGCTACAAGCTATACCTTCAAGATGGATTATTACTTCATGATGGGCGATAATAGGCACAACTCGGCCGATAGTCGCTACTGGGGCTTTGTGCCAGAAGATCATATCGTAGGCAATCCGAGTATTACCTGGCTCTCGCTCGATAAAGACAAAAAATCGCTCCTAAGCGGAAAGATCCGCTGGAAGCGACTGATGCGTTTGGTTCATGCCCATAAGTGATGCCCATAAAAACAGACTCCTCTATGTAGGCTTGCCAGCACTGCTGGTCTTGCTCGTGATCGTGCTACGCTCTTTGTTCTTTACTACGTATCGAATGAAGGGCGAAGCCATGCACCCACTTATCAGATCGGGAAAGATCCTCTATGTTAGCCTCCAAGCTCAGCCCACCCCCGGCAAACTGCTCTTGCTACGCTCGCGTTTGAGCAGTGCGGAGAGCAAGCAAACCTATGTAGCCCGCCTGATAGCCTGCCCTGGCGATACCTTGCGGGTAGCCAATAGCCAAGTCTGGATCAATGGCAGTCTGCAGCCTATGCCCAGCTATTGGAGCTCGACCGATGCCTATGAACTTGTGCTGCCTCGTGCTCAGACGATCTATCCGCTTACAGCCCTCTCCTTGGTTTCGTATCGCAAGGCGATAGCCGAAGAGCTTGCCTCTACCCAGGACAGAGCTGCAGATCTGAGCCCTAGCGACGAAGAACTGCATCCACGCCCGGCATTCGAGGCTGGCAAACTGTACATCGATGGCAAAGAGCAAAAGAGCTTCCGCTTCCAGCGTGACTACTATTGGGTGCTTTGCGACAATCAGTTGGCTGGCCCCGACTCGCGCCATTTCGGCATCATCCCCGCCGACGAAATCCTCGGCAGCATCCTCGGCTATTAGCCATCCCCTCTCTTATTCTGTGTCGTCCGCTAGGGGAATCCCCAACGGGGATGATTGTTGTTTCTAGTCCCGCGATGTCCTAGCGCTAGGGCGCTAGTACATCGTGGGATGGGGGTTTAGCCTCTATCGTTGGCGGGATTGTAAATCAAAGCTATGGGAGTGGATGTAATTGTAAAATGGTCGCTGTCTGGCGGGATTTGCAAGCTCGCCATTGATGTTGTTGGGA
>CAZHWP010000039.1:0-21230 GCA_964535945.1 uncultured Porphyromonas sp. | reverse complement strand
AGATATGTGCGCCTTTTTCAAGAATGTGGAATCCCAATCAAGGATCTGGCAGCCATGCCCTCTGCCCGCATTCAGGAGATGTTTTCGGAAGGAGTGGGTCGCAACAGGGTTCCGTCGCATCGTTAGCTCGAGCTGGAGGCACTTTTTCCAGAGTATGCTGCCCGACTCAGCCGTCGAGGGGTGACAGTTAAAACCCTCAACGAAGAGTATCGCCAGACAGACACCATAGACACCAAAAGACTTGACATTCAAGCTATTGTAATAGATCGCGAGCGAATATTTGGATTACTTACGATCTCAAATATTAGCACCTGCTGCCACTGGCCAAAACAAAAACAAATGAATGTGTGTTCATATATCAAAGCGTGCCAGATAACTGCCAGCGGCAGACTAGCAATCGTGATATGGAAAGAATAGACAAATCAAATTTTCGGGATGCAGCCGATATGCTCAGGGCTTTGAGCCACGAGATACGTTTGTGCGTAGTAGCACTATTGTCGCAAAAAGAAGAGCAGACGGTTTCGGAAATGCTGGAGCTCATCGAATGCGAGCAGTCCCTACTATCGCATCACCTGAGGGATATGCGTGCCAAAGGGATCGTAGACTGTAGAAGGTGTGGCAAGCACGCTTTTTACTCCCTTAAGGATAGGCGGGCAACTCAGCTTCTTCGTTGCATTTCCCAAACGTCGTGATTCAAATGTATGAAATGAAAAACTTTATCATCAAACATAAGCTGAAGATCATTGGCCTCCTAGTGGGAGCCATAGGAGGATACCTCTACTACTATTTTGTGGGCTGTGCTTCGGGTACTTGTCCCATTAGCTCAAAGCCATGGAATATGACAGCCTACGGAGCCGTTTTGGGGCTGCTGGCTTTCGACCTTTTCAAGCGAGAGCCCAAGAAGGACAGAGAACAGAAACTAGAAGATAGGGAAGAGTAATCGAACGAGATTGGAAACTAACAAAAAACTATAAAAGAAAATAAAATAAAAGATGAAGACAATCAACTTAACAAGAGCAGAATTTCTGAAGAGAGTATCCAACTACGAAGCCAATCCCGAAAAGTGGGAATACATCGGCGATAAACCTTGTATCATCGACTTCTATGCCGAGTGGTGCGGCCCCTGCAAAATGCTATCGCCCGTCTTAGAAGAACTTGCAGCTGAGTATGCAGACGATATCTATATATACAAGGTAAATACCGAAGTAGAGCAGCAACTCTCGGCCGAGTTTGGCATTCGCAGTATCCCTACCATGCTCTTCTGCCCTATGGGAGAAGCGCCACAGATGGCGGCAGGTGCCCTACCCAAAAACGACCTAAAGAAAGCAATCGATGAGCTGCTATTGAAGAAATCATAAAAGAAAGGAATCATACCATGGACAACATGTTTTTCGAAAGCAAGAGCAAATACAGTTTTGACGATACGGTAAGCAAACTCACGGACGCAATTGTACAAGGCGGATGGAAGGTAATCCACACGCACGACCTACAAGCAACGATGACTAAGAACGGATATGAAGTGGCTCCAGTGAAGGTGCTTGAGCTGTGTAAGCCGCAGTATGCGCAGAAATTGCTCTCGGTAGATGAACTAAGAATCTACTCGAATCTGATGCCCTGCCGCATCTCTGTCTATGAGAAAGCCGACGGACACACCTATATCTCACGCATGAACTCGGCTATGTTTGCCGCCATGATTGGTGGCGTTGTAGAAGAGGTAATGTCGGGCGCATATAGCGATGCCGAAGGGTTTATCAAAGCGCTTGCCGAATAGCCTTTGCTTTGGAGCATAGACTAAAAGTGCAAAGAAAAAATACTAGAATGGCTTCTAAAACTGTGATTTTCAATCGTAAGTACCGCGCTATATTTGCAGAAACCAAAGAAATGCTGTATTTTTGCCCACTGTTTTGAAGGGAGATGGATGCTTTTTGGCCTCTATACTCAAGATTTCAGAATCAGACATTCAAGCCAGAAAATAACAGATAGAAATAAAATAAAGTCATGAACGTATCAATCGAACATAAGGATTCGTCGAGCGCAGTGATTACGCTTGCCATCGAGCAGGCCGATTATGCCGAAAAAGTAGAGAAAGCACTCAAGCACTACCGCCAAACAGCCCAGATGCCTGGATTCCGCAAAGGAATGGTGCCTATGAGCTTGGTGAAGAAGATGTATGGCAAAGCCGTGAAGGCTGAAGAAATCAACCGCGCTGTTGGTCAGCAGTTATACACCTACATTAGCGAAAATAAGATCAACGTATTGGGTGAACCTATGCCCAATGAAGAGCTGCAAAAAGAATATGACTTTGATACGACAGACGATTTCGAATTCGTCTTTGACGTAGCCATTAGCCCCGAGGTAGATGTAGTCATTGACAAGAGCATCGAAGTACCTTTCTTCAATATCGAGCCCGAGAAAGCAATGATCGACGAACAAATCGAATCGATCCTTTCGAGCTACGGCAGCTACGAAGATGCCGATGAGGTAGAAGAAAACGACATGCTGAAGGGGCTACTCTGCCAGCTCGAAGATGGCCAAGCAATGGAGAATGGCATCTTAGTAGAAGACGCTTCGATACTGCCACTCTATATGAAAGACGAAGCTGAAAAGGCTAAATTCGTAGGTGCCAAGAAGAATTCTGTAATCGTATTCAACCCATTCAAGGCCTACGATGGCAATAAGTATGAACTCAGCTCACTATTTAAGGTAGAGCGTGGCACAGGCGATGCTTATACAGGTGACTTTAGCTTCGAGATACGCGAGATCTCTCGTCACAAAAAGGCAGAACTCGGCGAAGAGCTATACAAAACAGCTTTCGGAGAAGAAACTGAAGTAAAAACTGAAGAGGAATTCCGCAACAAAGTGGCCGAAAGCCTGCGCTTCCAATTCCGTTCGGAGAGCGACTACAAATTCTTGCTCGACCTACGCACAGCACTGGAAACCAAGGTTGGAGAAATCAGCTTTGCCGACCCCATCTTGAAACGTTGGTTATTAACTCAAAACCCAGATCGTGACGAAGCTTGGGTAGAAGAGCAATACCCCGCCCTCATCCGCGACCTCCGCTATCACGTTATCAAGGAAGACTTGGTGAAGAAACTCGGCATAGAGGTTACAGAAGAGGATCTGAAGTCTTATGCCAAGCACGTGGCTCGCAGCCAGTTTGCACAGTATGGCATGCATGGTGTGGAAGACGAATTGCTAGAACGCTTTGCCAACGAAAATTTATTGGCTAAGGAAGATACTAGACGAGGATTCTACGATCGTATTACCGAAGAAAAGATCGCTTCGGCCGTGAAGGGCGAAATCACCTTGGTAGAAGAGACTCTTTCATTCAAGGAATTCCGTCAGAAGATACAAGGAGGAGAAACTGTAGTAGAAGAGTAAGCACCTATTCGTGCAAGGGGAAGATAAAGTCTTGCCCAAGAGCATCATTTATAGCAAAGGCTGCCCATTCATTTGGAATTGGGCAGCCTTTGTTGTATCTTATCACGAGATCTGCACTTCAATGAATCAAAGATCTCACTATAGCGGAACGAAATGGGAGGGAGGGGGTGTCAAAATTCTATTTTGACGTAGTTCCTTTCAGGTGTGTAAGAATTAATTTACATTTATGACACAGCGTCATGTTTATTCTTCGAAAATCTGATTGGCTCGCTGGCTCGCTTTTTTGATAATTGCGGGCGTAATATGTCGCTTAAGGATGCGCAGGCCAATTGATACCACAGCCATATCGTCTGTAAAACCAATTACTGGAGCGATGAAATCTGGAATCAGATCGAAAGGCAAAACGAAGTAACCCAGACAGCCCATTAGCAGTAGCTTATCGCGCTGAGGCAAGGCACCATCGCGCCATAAGTAATAGAGTATAAGCAGCTGCTTGGTAGCCCAGCGTCCTAATAGCCTTGCCACCTTGAGCAATTTGTCTACGAAGCGATTTTCGCGGTAGTACGAAGCATAATAGGCCATATCGGAGAGTGTAGTCGGCAGCTTCGAACGCAAAGGCGTCGGCAGCTTCGAATTGCTGAGATTTTTGCTTGTCTTATTCTTTTCCATCCTGAGATCACTTATCAATCCATCGCATGATATTGATGGCATCTATTGGCACTAAGCAGCCATCAATCACTATATGATAGCAAATATACTATCTTTGTTTGAGAGAAGTGACAGAATAAGCCCATTGAGCGGCGGATATTTTATCCATATAACGAACTAAATAGAAAGGATTCACTATGAACTCATTGCAATTTAGAGAAAAACTGATAGGCCTGCAAGATAATATGCGCAACTTCGCCCTTTCGCTTACTGCAAACCGCGAAGATGCTGAGGATCTACTCCAAGATACCACCCTACGTGTACTCAATAATGAAGATAAATTTGTAGATAACATCAACTTCAAAGGTTGGGTACTCACCGTGATGCGAAATATCTTCATCAACAATTATCACAAGCTGGTACGTACCCAGACTATAATCGACGGCAATGCAGACCCCTACAATCAGGCCTTGCCCAATGCTGGCGGCTATAGTACTCCTGAGGGAAGCATGGAGATAAAAGAGATCACCAATGCCATCGCCTCCCTGAGCGATACCCTCAAAGAACCCTTCTCGATGTACGTGAGCGGCTACAAATATCACGAGATAGCCGATGCACTGGATATCCCATTAGGAACGGTTAAGAGCCGTATCTTCTTGGCTCGCCAAGAGCTCAAAGAGCAGCTCAAAGACATGCGTTAGAGCACCACAATTGCTCCACATAAAGCATAAAATCCCCTCTGCAAGTACATTGCGGAGGGGATTTTATGCTTTAAGGAAAGCTCTGTCGAGAGCGAATAGCTCGTTGCTTAAAGGCTTGCGGGAGCGAGCTGAGCGAGCAGATAGAGCGTCAGCATGCCCGTAGCCAAGGCAATGGCAAAGCTTAGCAGCGTACCGATAAGAATGTACTCGGTAAGCTTTCGATCTTTCGACTCTTTCAAATCGCCAAAGCGAAGTACCGATTTGGCAGCAATCAGGAATCCGATCCCTTCCCAATGCCCCGTAATAACGAATACAAATACAAAGAGCCGCTCGAGGATGCCGATGTATTTGCCCGCATTGGGCAGCGACAAGCTAGATCCTTGATCCAAGGCCTGAGACCAATTCGACATAAACACCTGCATTACAATGCTTGATACAGCGGTCAGAAAAATCAAAGCACAAGAATAAATCCACAAGCTCGGTAGCTGGACTAAGTCCATCAGATTGATCTGGGGCTCGAAAAAAAGGCCATATAGCAAGCAGATACTTAGCAAATGTAGAGCTTGATCGAGAAGGAAGTAGATCCAACTGCGCTCTTGTCGCTGCGCATAGAGTTTGAATAAGTCTATCAGCAAGTGCGAAAGGGAGATCAAAAGAGCCAAAAGCCAGTAGTCGATACGCCACAGGAGGATCAGCACGATGACTCCATGCAGTAAGGCGTGCAAATAGAGCTTGGGCGACTTTATTTTTTCACTCTCTTTTTGCTGCACCCAACTCTTGGGTTGAAATAGAAAATCACCTAAAAAGTGCGCTATAATCAGTTTTAGAAACAAGATCATCCGAGTAAAGGCATTAATTTTTTGCGATACATCTTTTCGAGTTCGAGCAGTTCGTCTATATTGGCTCTATTCCAGCGTCCGCTCACCGAGTTTTGTTTTATTCCCAGCTGCCTACCGATCTCCTCTTGCGTAGCATGTGGATTGCCGAGAACTATCTGCACTAGCTCGGCCGACGAAAGTGACCACCTGTCCATAAACAGAGTAGCTAAGCGCAGGTAAAGATTCATCTCATCGTCGAAATCGGCATGAGCCGATTTGATTGCTAGGCTTAGGTTTTCCCTTTTTAGCTGATCGTATTTCTCGCCAGCATAGATAAAGGCTGGCCCATTGCTTTCTTTGATACTTTCTCCCGTATAGTTTTTTTCGCCAATCCCTATCGCCATTCGTATGTCTATTGAGCTCAACTTTTTGCTATCGTCTGCTGGCGCCACTTGCTTGATCAACGCTTTTATCTCGAAAGCTTTCCGAAGAGCCTCCTTCGGATTGGCTAGTTCTACTTGGAAGAAGTCCCCTCGCTCCAACTCCCAATCCTTCGGCCTTTCGCCCCAGGTGGCAAGCAGGTTCTTTAATGGGATCAACCATTTTTCTTGCTCTTGCAACGTTCTCGATGCAACGATGTCTGCCGATATTACTGCTATCATGCTACAAATATCGTCTAAATAAATGATAACTCAAAATATCGCTCAAACAGATGATACAAGACTTTATCGTCTATTCATACGATGAATCTTCATTCTTCGGCTTTCACTCTCCACACCACATCTAACTTGACAAAAAGGGCATATCGACGAAATCGATATGCCCTTTTTGTCATCAGGTTGTGGAGCTGGAGGGAATTGAACCCTCGTCCAAACATGGAATCAATGTGCTTTCTACATGTTTAGTTTCGCTTAGAGTTTTCGAGACGGAGCGGAGGCCGAAACTACCCGATGCTCTATCCTTATCTCTCTAAAATTTAGCCTTTGGCCGAGAGCCTTCCTAGGGCGATTCCCGATTTTATCAGCACCGCATACTCGACCGGCCTCGGGTCCTGGGCCATCGTGCGATGTCTCGTCGCTACCATTGGGCTGCGATGAAGCGTCAATCTACTTTTATTCGATTACGCAGCGAGAGCGTAGTTATTTTCGCCAATTAAAATTTTGCCGTCTGAGATTAAAGTGCTAGCCAACCACGCACTACATGCTTACAGATCGCTTCATCACGCTGTCAAAGCCAGTCAGCCCCTGTATTCGATTACAAAGATACAAATTATCTTTCAATGGAAAAGCCCATGCAGAAGGGAGCGAGCCTACTCTGCGCCCTTAGTCGATACAGCAAGGATCGAAAAAGGGGAGCAAAACTTATTGCTAAGCGTGCTCCCCATTGAGGTTCGTGGCGGATTCGAACCGCCGTAGACGGTTTTGCAGACCGGTGCCTAACCACTCGGCCAACGAACCCTTTCGTCTTTATCGACTGCAAAGTAACAACAATAATTTGAAATCGACAAACTTTGAGCCGTTTTGAGCAGAAATAATCGCTTCCATACGAGAGAGAACAAGTAAATAGAAACGATCGCTTGGCTAAACAATGAATGAAAACAGCGTGCAGTTCCCAGTATAATGGAATGATATCCACAAGAATAACAAATAAAAGGAACAGAAATGAGCCAAAAACAAGCCGTGTTTTCCAAAGAATTCTATTTTTGCCCTCGCTATTACGAATAATTCATCCATTGAGTAGCGTTTCGAAACAGGGCATCTACTCAATCTATAATCTACCAATCTAAAACAGACAATCAAAGAAAGAGAAATGAAAAAGACAATCTTCTACACCCTTCTGCTCCTATCGGCCATCATGCTGCTGGCCAATGCAAACGGGACAAACCCCATCAAAGAACGACTACATGCTGTAAGCAAATTGCATACAAGCACAGCAAAGGCCAGGAAGTCTGAGCCTAGAGCCCAACATCTACCTGCTACAGATTTGCAAAGCGAGCTTGTAAACGATAGCGATGTGAAGCTAAGCTGGGAAGCTCCTACGGGATTTGGATCCATCACAGCACTCTCCGAAGACTTCAATGCTGGCGAAGTGCCCGCAGGCTGGAAAAATATAGACAGCGATGGCGATGGCTATAGCTGGATGTTTAGACAAAGCTCTACAAGCCCAGACGGAACGGGCTTGTGCATACGCTCCGAATCGTGGTTTATTGGAAAAGATGGCAATAAAGAAACAAAAGCAGACCTCAACCCAGACAACTGGCTTATTACGACCAAGATCAGTATCCCTGCCGATGCGAAGCTTGACTACAACATTGGCCTTGCTCACCCAACTTCTCCCAAAGAGACTTACGCCATCTACTTATCTGAGACAGATAATGAGATCGCCTCGTTTACAACGCTACTACTAAAAGAAAAACTAAGCGAACCTGTACGCCAAGGCGAGAAGGACGAGCGAAGCACAGCCGTATGGTTCGATCGTACGATAGATCTATCAGCCTATGCCGGCAAAGAGGTTTACCTGGCTTTCCGTCACTTCGAATCCTTTGCCGAGTGGGCTATCCTGCTAGACAATATCAAAGTGTGGCACGATGCAGGAAAGGAAGATACACCAAGCTTTGCTTACAATATCTACCGCAACGACCAGCAGATCGAATCTGGTATAAACGAGACAGAGTTTATCGACAAAAATGCACCCTACGGACAGCTCCGTTACGAAGTAGAGGTACAATATACCGATGGAGTATCGCCAAAGATTAGCACCGAAATCAACCACCCCGACCCCTCCGATGTGGCTTATATCTACCTCGAGTCGCACGACGTATGGGGCGATGGATCGGGCTATCAAATACTACTCGATGCCACGGCAACACAATACGGTCTGAGCATCCCCGCAACGGGCAATCTTACTACAAGCTGCTCGGTACCACCAGCACTTCATACAGCCTTCACACATAGAGTGCCCCAAAATGCCGAGATCACTTGCACACCAGAGCATCAGGTAGTAGATGGCATCGTGATGGTGGCTATCCCTGCAGGGACCTACGATTATGTAGTGGTGAATCCCACTCCAGGACAGGCCATATTCATTGCAAACAATGGCAGGGGCGACGACTATCACTTCGAGGCACACAAGCACTATCGCTTCCTAGCCGAGAAAAATCCCAACGAACCATCGGGCCAAGACCACGTAGTACTGACAGTAGCGGATACACCATTCGCTATTATCAACCCCGTGAGCAACCTAAAGGCAGTATACAACACGCAGGAAAAAGAAGTTACTCTGACCTGGGATAAGCCTATCAGCAAGCGCAATGCAGTAATCGACGAAGACTTCGAAGCCGGACTGCCCAATACTTGGACTACGATCGATGCCGATGGCGACGGACACAACTGGAGGCAACTGGGTGCTTTCGAAGGGCACAACGGTGGCGGATGTGTATCATCATCGTCGTATATAAACTCAATAGGCGCTCTTACACCAGACAACTATCTCGTTACACCCGAGCTTGACCTAGCAGAGGGTGCTACACTTAGCTTCTGGGTATCGGCACAAGACGCTTCGTGGGCTGCCGAAAAATTGGCCGTTTACGCAGCTACAGGCAATAGCGAAGCAGACTTCAACGAAAGCACCTTGATACACCAAGAGACGCTAACAAACAAGCAAAGAGTAGCAGCAGAAGCTGGCGAACGAGGTCGAGTACAAGGCAGTTGGCACGAAAGAAGCGTCAGTGTACCTGCCGGAACGAAGTATATTGCCTTCCGCCACTACGATACGAAAGACATGTTTGCCATCAACCTCGACGATGTGAAGATAAGCAGCGAAAACGGTGAAACCCCTAGCGAGGGATGGACCTACAACGTCTATCGCGAAAGCGATTTCCTAAACAACGTATCGGCCGAGACCTATGTAGACAAGTTTTCTACACCAGGCACCTACACGTACGAGGTAGAGGTGAAGTATGCCGATGGTACACTTTCCAATAAGGTTGCAACAAGTGTAAGCATTCCAAACGAGACTCCTGCAGGAACGGCTACTATCACCCTCGAAGCCCACAACGTGTGGGGCGATGGCTCGGGATATCAGATCTTCCTCGACAATACTTCGTTGACATATGGCACACTCATACCAGAGTCTGGCCCACTAACCACCGGATGTGAAGTACCTGCCGAATTGCAAAACGCATTTTCGCACAGTGCTCCCCAAGGTACTACCCTCTCGTGCACACCCGAGCTCTTGGTAGTAGACGGATCGACCACCATCAGCATCCCAGCTGGCATTTACGACTACTGCATTGTCAATCCCGAGCCAGGCAATAAAATTTGGATTGCTGGAGGGGAATATGGTCGTAAGGATAACTTCCTATTCGAAGCCGACAAAGAGTATCACTTCCAAGCCGAGCTACAAGGAACGGGCGATGCCGTTACGCTTACCGTTATTGAAGGCATCGAAGAGATCAGCTCTTCGATGAAAGCTTATGGTATTGACGGGTATTTAGTGATCGAATCTGAGCAGCTAGTAGACATCGTGCTTTACGACCTTTATGGTCGCAGTATAGCTAAGCAGCAAGTCAATGGCAAGGCGATGATCCCCGCAGAGACAGGAGCCTACGTTGTACAGATGAAGCATGCTGGCAAGAGCCACGCACAGAAAGTGTTGGTGAAGTAATAAGCATGCTTGGGCTATTATTATAGCTCCTTACAAAGGGATCCCAATTTGTATGCATCAATGGCTCTGTGCATCTATTGCAAAGCCACAGATCGAGATAGGATCCTTCGCTAGACAGAGACAATAGTCTCATAGTATTGTTTGCGATCGCATGGCGCTGTGTCAAAATTCTAGCTATTTTTGACACAGCGCCATCTCTATTCATAGCCCCTCGAAACAAGAGGCCGTCAGTGAGCTGGAGATAATTCAACCCATTGATTCAGAAGAAAGATAGACCACCTGCCGACTTTTCGAAACAGGGTTTACATGCTGCTCGACACGCGTTCGGCAATTCCGCTGACATCTCAATCAAGACAAAAGCGGCATTTTAGTACAGACTCGTACCATACCGAAGCTCTCAATGCAGTCAATAGAGCCCAAAAGTGGCATTTCTTTGCGATATTTACCTACGACTGAGCAGTTGGGTCGAAATAACGGATTCTCACATTGTGCTGATAATCAATAAGATACAAAAAGCAAGCTCGAAAAATCTGGAAAAATCATGGCTAAACTAGTCTAAAAACACAAGGTCTTTTGAAAAAAACATGGGATGTTTTTTTCAAAAGACCTTGTGTTTATGGAAAAAGTCCTTATGTTTTCAAATGAAGCTCAAAAGCAATGAAATCCTCGCTCCTAGTTTCAAAAATGTACTCACTTTTGAAGCGATGCATTTTGGTACGCAAACACACCAAATTACGCTCACTAACCAGCGACGTTCTTCTACTCATATCAGCAAGATATGTCCTGTATTGGGGGAGTCCCAACGATCAACAATATTTCGCCCGCTAGGTAGGGGCTCCCCTACGTGGGCGGCAAGCAAAAAATGCATGGCGAGAATCGTGGCGAGGTATTTTTGCTTTCGACCGATTAACATTGGGGTGTATCTCCCGTCGTGGGGAATTGCAATCCACACACTTTGCTGCAGCTTCATGGTCGAAAGCTGTAGATTGCGATGATGAGAAGCCTTGTAAGGGGCAGTTTGGAGGAAGCTCTGTCCTACAAATAATCTATTTCTTTAGGGGTCGCCCTTGATAAGCCAGATTTTACTTAGCTTGAGCTGTGAGCTCGGCAAAGGATTCGAGTGCCGATTGGAAATTGGGCATAGAGATTTCCAAGGGTTCGATACGAAAAGGTATGGGCGAGTAGCTCCCCTTGGGCAAAGACTCTCGCTGCAAGCGCTGTATTTGTGGCAATCGGCCTGCACCTAAGTAGCGCTTATTGAAGTACTGACTGCGGCTCAATGTTTCTACTATGATGCCACGGTTGTTGGTGCTATGCATCATGATCAGGTCGTCGCCCTTGATATCAATAAGTAGAGCCACGTGTCCAACTCGAGCACTACGACTATTACGTCCCTTGAAGAATAGCAGATCGCCCACCTGTGGCTCTTTGATGTTGAGCGTATAATTGCTGAGTGCAGCCGACGAGCGAGGGATGTCGATACCAAACTGCGAGAAGATATGCGACACATAGCCCGAGCAATCCATAGGCCAATTGGAAGGGCCACGATAGCGATAGGGCTTGCCAAGAAACTTGCGGCCGTATTTGATGATATCGTCGATAAGCGCAGCAACAGAAAAGTACTGATTGCCAGCAGCAGTGATTAGCACTTCGCTCTTGGGGCTCGCAGTATAGGAGTAGTCGCTAGCTTTGGCTCGTGTACTACAGCTGCTGCAGCTCATTACCACAAGTATCACAAGCAGCAATCTCAATTTGTGTAAAATATGCTTGGCCATATATTCTCGTTTTTCTTCGCTTCTCAGAAGCTATTAGCTAAGTTATTCATGTCTAAGGTCATCCCCTCATCAGCCAGTTGTGTATTTGGGAATATTTCTTTGGCTTCACGCAGCAAGCCGCTGGCATTGCGGTAGCGCCCCGAGTAATGCCCTATCAGGAGCTGCTTGACCTCCGCCTGTTTTGCTATCTCTGCTGCATCGCGCGCAGTAGAGTGAAAGGTCTCGCTTGCCCTCTGCCTGTGTTCTTCCATAAAGGTAGCCTCGTGATAGAGCAGATCTACTCCTTTCAGCAGGGGAACGAGGGGCGGATGGTAGGCCGTATCGGAGCAATAAGCATACTTGAGCGGCGTAGCTCCCAGCTTGGTAAGGTGGTCGTTGGCAATGATACGTCCATCTTGAGCTACGAAGTCTGCACCCTCCAGTATATTCTTATACTCGAGCACGGGCACCTGATAAAAATCGACAGCCGCCTTATCGAGGTGTCTCGCCAGAGGCTTATTGGCAAAGAGATAGCCCAATGCAGGCATTCGATGCTTGAGAGGCAGACTATAAACCCTTACAGAGCGATCTTCGTGTACGAGCTCGTGCTTGCTAGCATCGAGTTCGTGCAGATGTACCTCGAAGGGAAGCCTTTCGCAAAACTGCTCTAAGATCGGCTTTAAGAATCGCTCCAATCCTACAGGCCCATGAATGTGCAAGGCACCCTTACGTCCTAGCAAGCCAAGCGTAGAGATCAGGCCCGGCAGCCCGAAACAATGATCGCCATGGAAGTGCGAGATAAAGACATGGGTCAGGCGCGAAAAGCTGATTCGCTGGATGCGCATTTGCCTTTGCAAGCCCTCACCACAGTCTATCAGATAGAGCTTATTGCCCAAGTCTAAGACCTGTGCCGAAGGTAAATGCTGGATAGTAGGTAACGCCGATCCGCAGCCCAAAATATGTACTTTGAAATCACTCATGGATTTGCAAAGATAAAAAAACTTGCCGTAAGACACCCAGATTCAGGCTGTACATCTGCTTTTGGAGCATCGATTTGGGCTCAAAAACAGGCTCCATTCGATCGTTCACGAGTAATTGTAGAGCAATTAGACCTATGGTTGTAAAAATTTGTCTAATTTTGGGGCTAAGTTGCTGTAATGAGCCCTTTCACGTTTGCAGAAGTTCAATCCCTACAAGAGCTAATTCACCGGTTCATCATTACACAACCGAGCTGTGTATACAATGACAATAACTCACCAAACAATATTTTTATTGCAATGAAGAGACTACTACTCTGTAGCATCCTGGGACTGATGGTTTCGATGCTGGCAAATGGACAAATCAAGAACAGCACACACGACAAGATTTCATTCAAGACAGATGCCAACCTCGCCTTTGGGCAAGGCGAAATAAGTCGACCCAATGTGTCGAGCATGGGCGAAGGGCGCTTAGGTGCACAGTTTTACGCTGGGCTTGAACTACCCATCTCCGAAGGGCTATATTTCAATCCGGGGCTAGCCTTCAATATGAAAGGCACCAAAACGGCTACACTTGGCGTGATCAATAGCGAACCCCTTAGCCAAAGTAGCATCCGTGCCCACGCCAACTTCATCAAGCTTCCTCTCTATTTGGACTACAGGCACACTTGGTCTAAAAATACATCACTCTCGCTGCAAGTAGGGACCTTTTTTTCATATGCTATCTCGGCAGGAATCCACCACACTCGCGCTTATACGAGTGAAACAGCCTCAGCTTCGAGCAACGACCCCAACTCCAATATCTACGTAATAGAAGAGCTAAAAACAACCATGCCCGACGGGCGCTTCGATATGGGACTATGCTCGGCCATACAGTTTGGCTACGACCGCTACTACATACAGCTAAGCACCGACTACGGTCTGATGGGATTAGGCAAGGGCTTGCTCATGATAGGCACTCAGAGCAATGGTGAAGACAATAACTATATCACTAGCGTAAGACTGCTTGCAGGGCAGGTCTGCCTCGGTGTCGGTATCCGATTATAGCTATTCTTTTCATAGAGACCCTTCCAGAAGCAGGGCTGAATAGTTTAGCTACGACCTATATCGGAAATAATAACTACTTTTGCTACGGATATTAACTTAAACAACTAGTACAAAGTATGATCAAGAAAGTAATTATCACAGCAGCTCTGCTGCTCAGCACCGTAGGATTTGCCTCGGCTCAAGGAAGACCAGCCATCAAAGTGGACGCCTCTGTAGGCTTCAGTAAAGGTGATTATAAAGTAGAAAACTTTAGCGACTTCGCAGGCAAGGCCATCGTGGGCTACCGCTTCTCGGCAGGGGTAGATGTACCATTGGGTACAGGCCTCTATGTAAACCCTAGCTTGGCATTCCACTCGAAGGGTACCAAGACTAGCCTGAAGGGATTGGCTGGCGACGTTATTTCAAACGATATCAAAGCTACTACACACTACATCGAGATACCCATCCATCTTGGCTATCGTGTATCGCTCATGAACCTCGTGTCTGTAGCCGTACAAGCTGGTCCATACTTCTCGTATGCACTCTCTGGAAAGGTGGACTATGGTACAAGCACCTACGATATCTACAAAGAGGGTGTAAACGAACTCTTCTCGCTCAAGGGAAAACGCTTCGACATGGGACTTGGTGCCAACGCCTATGTTGGATACAGCATGTATTACCTCGTACTGGGAGCCGACTTTGGGCTTATCAACACGATGGATGACCTGAAAATAATGGGTCAGAATGCCACATCGTTCGATACCGTCATGAAGAACACCTCATTCCACGTAGGTCTGGGAGTACGCTTCTAATCGGTAGCAGACGATAGACTTCGCTATACAATTAATTTCGCCAAGAAAAGCCCAAATATCCCGATGGCTCGGCGAAACTTAATAGTCAGTTGGGGGCTATACTTTAATGAATTGGTTAAGGTATAGCCCCTTTTGCCAAGGCAGAATGCACTTCGGCAGCAAAAGAATAGAAACGATGAAGAAAATTTTACTCGCTATCTGTTTGCTTATATGTACATGTTTAGCATTTGGGCAGGCAGGCTCACCGACCTTCAATAGGTATATCTCCGAAGTGACTGCTATTAATAAACAGACCTATGAGTTGATTGCGCAGAAGCAGTACAAGCAAAGTGAAGAGGCTCTCCATAAAGCTCTTAGCATGACAGCAGAGCTAAAGCTAAACGAAGAAGAGGAGGCAACGTATGGCAGATCTGTCAAATGGATAAAAGCTCAGTTTCATTACAACTTAGCTTGTGTATATGCCCTCCAAGGCAAAAAAAAACGGGCTATCAAAGAATTTGAAAGTGCGATAGACAACGGATTCGAAGACTATAGACATGCACAGTCTGACGAAGACTTGGCTGCTATCCGCAAAGACAAACGCTTCGTATCGTTACTAGAGCGAATCAGGCAGTTCGACAAACTATACATCCTCCAAAACTCGCCTGCATACCAAAAAGAGATGCGAGATTCTCTGCCTGAATTTCGTTATCAGAGCAAAGGCAATAGCAATTTGATGCTACTGAGGAGCTTTTTCAACTTAGACTCTATAGCAGGCAGTGGAGACGAACTTTCCAAGATCATGAAGCTCCTATACTTTGTGCACAATACGATCAGGCACGATGGATCGAACTATGCCCTCTGCGAGTATGATGCCATTGATATCTACAACTATCACAAATCTACTGGCAAAGGGGTGAATTGCCGCCACCTGGCTATTGCACTCAACGAAATGTATCTCTCACTCGGCATTCCCTCACGCTACGTAACCTGTATGCCCAAAGCTACAGACGATGGTGATTGCCACGTTATTAATGCGGTCTATTCATCGCAGCTGCAGAAATGGATATGGATAGACCCTACATTCAACGCCTACGTAAAAGACGAGCTTGGAAACCTGCTGAGCATTGCAGAGGTACGCCAACGCCTCATAGAGGGTAAAGCTTTGCATCTAAATGAAGATGCCAACTGGAATAACGAGACAAAGCAGACGGTAGAGCATTATTTAGAGACCTATATGGCGAAAAATCTTTATTGGTTTGACTGCGTGCAAAACAGTTGCTTCAACCCCGAGAGCCGATACAGAAATACGGAAAATCGGAGTGTCTCTCTCAAGCCCGTTGGCTATGGCGATGAAACTGAGTCGTCCAATACGAGCAGAACATTCGTTACTAACGATGCCGAATATTTTTGGCAAAAGCCCCAAAGTCCCAATTAGACAATCGTATGCACACTGTCTATCGTTAGTTCCAGAAGAGGATGGCGAGAGCGCAGTTTGCCCATCCGTTATTTACAGACAATTAAACAACAACACTACATACAGCTAACACGATTACAAACTCATGCTAAAGTCATTCGACCGCTTAGTGATGCCCCTTGTACGCATCACCACGCGCAAACCAAATGCAACTGCGTTACTATTTCTGGCCACTATACTGGCCGTAATTCTGGCCAATACGGCGTTTAGTGATACCTACTTCGAGATTCTGAAGTACCCTATCCACCTCGAGGTGGGTAGCTTCGAGATATTCTCGCATCATGGACACACGATGAGTCTCGGTCAGTTCGTCAACGACGTACTGATGGTGATCTTCTTCCTTACGGTAGGTCTCGAGATCAAACAGGAGATGCTCGTGGGCGAATTAGCATCGCTCAAAAAGGCCTCGCTCCCGATCATCGCAGCCATAGGCGGTATGGCGATCCCCGTATTGTGCTTTATGCTCGTTACACCTAGCGGCCCTGCTGCCCACGGAGCAGCCATCCCTATGGCTACCGACATAGCCTTTGCCCTGGCTGTATTGGCATCGCTTGGCAAAAGGGTGCCTACTAGCCTAAAGATATTCCTGACTGCCCTAGCCGTCACCGACGATATCGGGGGCATCATCGTCATAGCATTGTTTTACGGCTCGGACATCAACCTAATGATGATGGGTATCGGATTTGGCATTCTGGCAATGATGTACCTAGCTGGACGTATGCGCGTGCAGAGTCTGCTGTTTTACTTCGTCTGTACCTTCTTTGTGTGGGCATTTTTCTTGCAGAGCGGCATCCATACTACCATAGCAGGCGTATTGGCAGCCTTTACCGTGCCTGCTCGCCCCAGAGTTCATACCAAGAACCTCCGCAACGAAATACGCGCTCTTTTCAACATCTTGCCATCGAGCAAAGAAGCGCGCGAAGCTGGCAATACTTTGGTGCTAACGCATACCCAAATTAGCGTTATTAACTCTATCCGCCGTAAGGCTCGTAGTGCCATCAGCCCCATGCAGCTTATGGAAGAGTTGCTCACGCCCTTTGTCAATTACTTCGTGCTCCCACTCTTTGCCTTTGCCAACGCTGGGATCACGCTCGGCGGCATCAGCCTCGAAAGTGTATTCGGTCTACCTCTTGCTATCTTCGTAGGGCTATTTCTGGGCAAGACCGTGGGGGTATCGCTCTTCACTTGGTTGGCTGTAAAGCTCAAGCTTTGTAAGTACCCCAAGGGTATGAACACCAAGAATCTGATTGCCCTGTCTGTATTGGGAGGTATCGGATTTACTGTTTCACTCTTCATCGCCACACTCTCGTATGCCGATCCTTCACATGCCAATCTACTCAACGACGCCAAGCTCGGTATCTTTGTAGGGTCTATTGTTTCTGGTCTGGTAGGATACTTTGCGCTAAAGCTTGTGCTTGACAAAGAGGAGAGTGCAGTGGCAGAAGATTCGGAAGACATCTTCGAAGAAGAATAAGTGACTTAGCTATAGTCTGCAGCTTGAGGGGTACAGTCCCTTTCGGAGAGTAGGATGCTGTGTCATAAGTGCAAATAGGTAATTATTGCACAGCCCTATGATGAGCAGATAGAGCAAATAATAAGGAATCCCCCTCTTGCACTCGTGGGTGCAAGAGGAGGATTCCTTGTATTTTGCCAGGCTTCCTTCTTAAGCTTTAAAGTCGTTGCATGCTTGCTGCTGGGGGAAGCTCCCCCTACTCGGCAATACAAAAAGCCAATATCAGTCTGCCTTAGGCTCGCTAGTATCGGTATCTGCTATGAGGTATAACGGTCTGGATACGATGTTGTTATTGATCTTGGAGATATAGGTACCGATCACTCCAAGGCTGATAAGCTGTACACCGCCCAAAAACATAAAGCCAACGATAATGGAAGTCCAACCGCTGATGGTACGATCGAGGCAGAAGTGCGCCACTAGGGCGTAAATAATAACGAAGACCGAGAGTATAGAGACCCAGAGACCCAGCTTGACCACCCATTCAAGAGGTTTGCTCGAGAAGCCTGTAATACCATTGATGGCAAGGCCAAGCATTTTCTTGAGCGGATAGTTCGTACTACCATATTTTCGTTCGTCGCGATCGAACTGCACTCCAGTCTGACGAAATCCCATCCATGCAATCTGCCCTCTAAGGAACTTATTTTGCTCGGGCATCAAGCGCAGACACTGCACGATCCTCCAGTCGATCAGGCGGAAATCTCCCGTATCTAAAGGCATATCGATAGACGTAATCTTGCGCATGGTACGATAGAAGGCTTTGGCAGTAAATTTCTTGAACCAAGTCTCGCCATCACGGTGCTTACGTTGGGCATAGACTACCTCAAATCCCTCCTTATACTTAGCAAAGAGCTCGGGTATCAATTCGGGCGGATCCTGCAGGTCGCCATCAATTATCACCGTAGCTTTGCCTCGCACCCGATCGAGTCCTGCCGACACGGCTATTTGGTGTCCAAAAGTTCGACTCAGATTGATGTAGAAAGCCCTTTCATCATCTTTGCATACAGTGCGAAGCAAATCGACCGAAGCATCTCTACTACCATCGTTTACAAATATCAATTCATAATCGTCCGTAACCGAAGCACATGCAGCGCTCAGCCTACGATACAACTCGGGTATTCCCTCCTCCTCGTTATAGATCGGTATGACCACCGATAAGGTTTTCGAAAACGTCTTTTCTATACTCATTCCAATTTTCTAATCTTATATGTTTCTAATCTACATCCTAGCTGCCATTGATAAAGCTCATTGAGCCTTAGGCCCCAAGATATGTACATGCCAGAGGTGCGTATCTGGGATGTTTTCGTGTGTAGTTTCATATCTTTGCTGCACCCTTTCGAAAGCACTGAGCCCAGTTACCAATACGTAGTCTCCTCCCTTTAGATCATCAATTGTAGGTGTGTAGTCTATTTCTACCCCACGCTCACTGAGCTGCCTTTGGTAGAAATTGATGAAGGCTTTCGAATAATAATCGATCTCGTAAAGTACCTTTTGTGGGTACTCGAGCAGCTCCGATAGTTTCTCTACTTTCGTCATCTCTCGCAAATGAGTGCCGAGCTGAAACTCAATAGTTTGATAAAGCTGATCGTTTCTTTTTTCTATACGTTCGATCGTCATCACGTAGGGAACTGAAAGGCAAAACACAAACAGTAGTGCCGTAGCAAACAAGCCTTGCGTTTGGCTAAGACGCTCCTTTGTAAAAGTGCTAATTAGCTGTCCCAAAGAGCCAATCATGACAGCCAAAAGAGGTAGGATGGGGATAATATACCACCAGATAGTGGTTTTTGCCATGCTCATCATCAACACATAAAAGAGAATTGATGAGGCAATAAACAAAATGTATCTAAGAGTGCCCTTACTGGATAGTAAAATCGAAACAGCCAGAGAGATCCCAGCAAGGATAATTGTCCAAGATTGCATAGACCATAAGGTGGTGATATAGACAAAAGCATTTGAGCGATGTCCCTCTATCGGCTCGAAATAGCGTCCCCCCAATTCGTTCATCCATACAGCCTCGAGGTATCCAGGAGCGCGCAATTCACGACCGATATACCAGAAACTGACGATAATAATAAATAGGCCTAATGCAATAAAGGAATGCTTATCGGCAAATAATTGCTTCGGCTTAATGCTGATCAACACGTATGCAAGAGCTATTGGCAAAAAACCATCCCCTGTACTCCCTTCGTCAAAACAGCAAGGGAAAGCATAAGACTAGCTAGGTAGAGATACTTGTATGAGGATCCTCGATCGCCTAATCGGTAACGCTCGGTAAAGAACGCTATGAAAAATACAAATGCGGTAGTAAAAAAGGTAAGCAGAGCATCATAATCACCCGTTCGAGTGCCATGGATACAGACATATATTGGCATTGTAACTAATACAATAGCAGCGATAAGGCCAACCAGTTTATTCTTGAAAATTTTGTTACAAGCCCAGATTATCAGCAAGTTGGTAGCTATGGCAGCAATGACCGAAGGCATGCGGATCGCTTTTTCGCATGGGCCCATCAGATGTAAAAAGATCGTTTGCAACCAAATGAGCAATGGAGGCTTCGTATTCCAAAGGTCTGGCTCGCCGTCGAAATAAGTTACACCCCAATTGCCGTCGTAGTACATATTGAGTGCATTCATCGATACGCGCGATTCGTCCCAGGTCTGAATAGGAAATAAACCTATCTGATAGTAATAGGGGTAAATAGACAGAAAAGCAGCTGCAAGCAGGATAGCAATGCGAACTAATGCATAAGGAGACGATAAATAAGTCTTTAAATACCTCATAAAAATAACTTTGGCTTGATGAGCTGAACTACTACAATTATCTTTGCAAAGATAAGAAAACGGCTCAACAAATGGGTAATTGTCTCAACAATTCGCTCTATGAAGCAATAAAATCACTATTATTGTAATATAAAACGGATTTACTACAGAGTAGCGTCAATAATGATCGATTTAGGAAGAAAAGTTAGATGAAGAAATTACGAGAAATACTGAAAAAACAATCTTGGAAAAAGATTTTTCGGATAGTAGATAGGCAATATGGACTTGGCAGGCTGGAACTGATTCTTGCGCACAATTGGTTAAATCCTTTTGCTACATTATACCTCGACTTGCGCAGTTTACCATTTTTACAAGCACTAAAATTCCCAATATTTGTATATGGTCGTCCACGAATATTCTGTCTCAGTGGAGAGATAGAGATAAAAAGCGATCACGTACGCACTGGGATGATTAAGTTCAACAAAAGTATGTCTGGTGCTCCCAACCTGATGACAGTGCAGTCTGAGATCAACAATCAGGGCAAGATTATTTTTCATGGAAGTGGCCTCATAGGAACTGGCAATAAAATATGCGTTGGTCCTTTTGGCACGCTCGAGATTGGAGCGTTGTTTAAAATCACAGACATGTGCAATGTTGGCTGTCTAAACAAAATATGGTTCATCCGATAAATGCGTAGTTAATAGCTAAAATAAGCTGGTATAT
>CAZHWP010000038.1:0-21561 GCA_964535945.1 uncultured Porphyromonas sp. | reverse complement strand
TATTGCCATGCTGATGGAAACTTATTTTCAAGCGTTGGAAATACATTTTTGTCGAATGAAAACTCTCCGTTATTTGAGTCTTTTGAGAAAGATATAAGCTGAATCATTAGCTCCGTTGATAGGGTAAACTAATACTCTAAAGTAGAAAGGCTAGAGCAAGACCATATATAAATGTAGGCTATTAAGTGTGGAAGTTGGGAGAATGTCCATTCTTTCTCTTCTCCCCTGATTATCAGACAATTGCAAGAATCCATTATTTTGACACCACAGCGCCATTGCACGCAAATAACGCAAGGAGAGGGCGTTTTTGAGCTGTTTTCTTGCATCGAACGGCTCGGCTTGGTACAGAACTGTACTAAAATGGGCTTTCTGAGAGCTTGGCTGGGATTGCAAATTCCAGCAACTAGTACCATTCAATTAACAGCCCAATCTTGATGATTATTGTGATATGCTGGGCCGCCCCTACCCAGCGGACGATTTCGTAACGAATAGTGCGGGTTTTGCAAATCCCGCCGACAAACACAGCTGGGATAGCAAATCCCAGCGACATAATGATGGGCCGCCCACGTAGGGGCGCCCCTACAGCAGCGGATGTTTTCGTAACGAACAGGACGGGATTGAGATAGCATTGTCTAATGGCGCATTTTTTCGTTGCTGGAACGTCTGTGACCTAGGCAGAGACAAGTCTGCAACGAAGAGTTTCGCCATTAGACAATGCTTTATTGCTATATTTGCAGGAAGAATATGTACAGAGACCGTTTAGAAAAAGATGAAGAATCTAAGACCAATAGCTACGATGCTATCCCTGATCCTATTACTGACTGGATCGAGTGCTTTGGCCAGTGAAAACGACTGGGCTAAAGCGAATATAAAAGGGCGGGTAAAAGAATACAGCGAGCGCATCTACCAAGCAAAAGAAAGCGAAGAAGGCATCGAAAAGGGTGCTCTCTCCAAAGAGTCGCTCCTGAGTGTCGATAGGAAGATCTACTTCGATGAGCATGGCAATATGACGCGTAAGCTTGGCTATAAAGCAAACGGCAATCTGTGGGGATGGACAGACTACGCGTATGATAAGCTAGGCAGATTGGTAGAAGAGTGGGAGTACGACCAAGACGGCAACGAAAGTGTGTACTATAGCTACAGTTACAACCAAGAGGGCAAACTCCAACTCCAGAAATCGGAAATGATACAGTGCAGCTACCTCTACGATGAGGCAGGCTGGCTGGTGCAAGAGAAAGTCTATTCGGCCATGGATAGTAGCACGGTGCTGAAACAATACAAGTACGATAAGCAGGGAAATAAGACAGAAGAGAAGCTTACGAACGAGCAGAATGGCGAGACCTACTACTGCTGGAGCTACAAATACAATTCGAAGGGTCAGATAAGTGAAGAGAAGCTCAGCAACTCGCAGCGATTGGTCTATAGCTACGACGATAAGGGCAATATAGCTAGCCAGACGGAGTATGACGGGCAAGGGCAGGCGATAGCGAGCTGGACCTATAGGTATGAATATGATGAACAGGGCAACTGGACCCAAAGGATAGATTACCTCGACTCGAAGCCCCAGAAAATCGTGGAGCGAGAATACAGCTACTACTAAGGGGACTCTACCGTTGCATCAAAAAAAAGACTCAATCTACTGATAGAAAGAGCTGCACCACACGCTGCAAATCTTTTTGACCCCAGCAGCTGTTTAACCTAAAGTCTACTCCCCTACTATTATAAATGAAGGGAAGAGCCAAACAAAGATGTCCGAAGCAAAACAAATACAAGCTCTCGAGCGAGAGAAGATCCCCAAGCTACTCTTTCATTATGCCCTACCCGCCGTGGTGGGCACGATGGTCAATTCGCTCTACAATATAGTAGACCGCATATTCATAGGCCATGGGGTGAGCGAGTTTGCGCTGGCAGGGCTTGCCATTACCTTCCCGATATTGATCTTTATGCAAGCCTTCGGTATGCTAGTAGGGGCCGGTGCTTCGGTACGCATCTCGATCGTACTGGGTCAGCGCAACTACAAAGGTGCCGAGCGTGTACTAGGCAACGCAGCCATCCTTACGCTCATCACCCAAGTGCTGGTATTGGTGCCTTGCTTTATATATATGGAGCCGCTGCTCAAACTATTCGGAGCGAGCGAACGAACTCTCCCCTACGCCATCGAATACCTACAGGTGGTAATACCGGCAAATATATTAGCTACGATGAGTTTTGGCTACAATGCCATCATGCGCTCGTCGGGCTATCCGCGCAAGGCCATGACCACCATGATCATTGGCGCCACGCTCAATATTATCCTCGACTGGCTCTTTATCTACCCCCTACAGATGGGCATCCGTGGAGCAGCCATAGCCACAGCCATAGCTATGACGGTGAGCTCGGCCTACGTAATGGCACACTTCTTTGACCGAAATAGCATCGTTCGCTTTCGCCGACACGCCTTCAAGCCTTCATTCAAGAT
The DNA here is from genome assembly GCA_964535945.1 of uncultured Porphyromonas sp. Classification (GTDB taxonomy): domain Bacteria; phylum Bacteroidota; class Bacteroidia; order Bacteroidales; family Porphyromonadaceae; genus Porphyromonas. The sequence goes on along the minus strand of CAZHWP010000038.1, from coordinate 19,103 downwards.
CATGCTTTCGATCTTTACCATCGGGGTATCGCCCTTTAGCATGCAGCTAGCTGGTACGATGGTGATGATACTGATGAATCGCTCTTTCGTGCGCTATGGTGGTGGGGGCGAACTCTCCGACCTAGCTATCGGCACCTTCGGAATTATCAATAGCTATGCCATGCTCTTGGTGATGTTTGCCCTAGGAATTGCCCAGGGGATGCAGCCAATCGTGGGCTTCAACTACGGTGCCATGCATTTCCGACGCACTTGGAATACCTACAAGCTAGGCTGCAAGGTAAACCTGAGTGCCACGATGATAGGTTGGCTACTGGCTATGGCCTTCCCCAGTGTGATCGTAGGCATGTTTACCTCGAGTCCGCAGCTCATCGAGATCTCTACCAAGGCGCTGCGTATCACCTTTGCAGTATTTGGCCTGATTGGCTTCCAGATCACTACTACCCAGTTTTTCCAGAGCATGGGCTTCAGTGGCAAAGCGATGTTTCTGAGTCTTACGAGACAAGTCATATTCCTCATACCCAGCCTGCTGATCTTGCCACGATGCCTTGGCTTGGATGGTGTATGGTGGAGCCTGCCGATAAGCGACCTAGCCTCTGTACTGATGGCGATGCTGCTGATAAGCCTACACATGCGCAGATTACTTCGCTTTGAAGATTCTGCCCGCTACAGACCCAAGCGGCATGCACCTAAAGCGATGCCAAAGTCGGAACAAACCTAGTTTACAACGAACCCCCCTCTCTCGACACAAAAACCAGAAACCTATGAAAGTATTCTTCAATGCCGTAGTGATGCAGCTCGTCTTCAACCTCTACATAGCTTATAGAGGGGGTCAGGCACTGCCTATCAAAAGCCTTTGGCGCAAGGGCTTGTACTTTATTCTAGGTGCAGAGGTTTTGCTCTATCTCATTGGCACACTAGCCTTCTTTGCTCTGCCCGAAGAGCCTCTTGTGTGGATCATGACCATCACAAGCACATGGTTCATCGCAAGCATTTATGTAGTGATGGGGCTCTTGCTACTCGAGCTACTGCGAGTGATAGACCGATACAGTACAAAGTACTATGAAGGGGCGACGGCAAAGCGCAAAGCGCAGATCAAGCGGGGCTCGCTAGTTTTTATTGCCACAGCAGTTTTTGCACTTATTACTCACGGGTACTACATCGTAAAGAATCCTGTAGTAGAGCATAAAGAGATTGCAATAGAGAAGCGCTTGAAATCGGGCGAGAAGCAGCTTCGAGTTGCATTCTTTGCCGACCTACATATAAGCGAAAGTATAGGAGCAACGTATGTACAAAATGTGGTAGAAAAGATCTTGGCAGAGCAGCCCGACTTGGTACTGATAGGAGGAGACCTCATCGACTACCACGGCAAGTTTGCCTACCGAGATGGCATAGCCGAGATGCTGAAGCGACTCAACACAGAGACTAAGCTTGGCTGCTACCAAGTGCTTGGCAACCACGAATACCGCGCCGATGAGCTAGAGAAGCGCCAGTGGATGCGATCCATCAGCCACCTACTAATTGACTCGGTAGTAGAGATAGAGCCTGGGCTAAGCCTAATAGGACGCGACGACCCCACAAACAAAGATCGTGCCAAGCTAAAAGCTCTACGAGCGCGCATCCCCAAAGAGAATGCATGCATCCTGCTCGAACATCAACCCATAGAGCTCGAAGAGCTAGAGCCAAACAAGATAGACTTTGCCCTCTATGGACATACGCACAACGGGCAGATATGGCCCTTTACACTCATGACGCGATTGGCCTTTGAATATGCCTGGGGACACTACCGCAAAGGCAATTCCCAACTCTATGTATCGAGTGGCGTAGGAGCAGCTGGCCCAGCCATCAGGGTATTCACACGTAGCGAAATACTGATCTTCGACCTGCAGTTTCAATAGTCGATACCTAATCGTGGCTATTTTTGACCAAAAACTCTGGATAATGGCATGCCACACTCACGTATAATGGAATAAATGCCTACATTTGCAGACGGAAATACAAGACGTGGACAGATTTGAATGCTTGCAACCACGAGAAAAAATGCTAAAAACAGAGCCGCAACCAACAGAATCAATATCGGAGTCGGCAAAGGCTCAACAAAAGTTTTTCTCCTTTTTAGCTCTTAGCTGCAAGCCCCAAACAATTCCTACTGCGTATTCCCAAGCGCCGACACTCTGTCGATATTCGTATTCTGGCAGAGCAACCAAACAGGAATTACTAACAATCACAAAGAAGCAGCAATAAATATGAGCTACCTATTCACATCAGAATCAGTATCGGAAGGGCACCCAGACAAAGTGGCCGACCAAATTTCGGATGCCATACTCGACCAATTTATGGCAGAAGACGCCGAGTCGAAAGTGGCCGTCGAAACCCTAGTTACTACCGGACAAGTGGTACTATCGGGCGAGGTAAAGAGCAAAGCCTACGTCGATGTACAAAGCATTGCACGCAAGGTGATAGCACGCATTGGCTATACCAAGAGCGAGTACGGATTTGAGGCTAATAGCTGTGGCATACTCTCGTGCATACAAGAGCAAAGCCCCGACATAAACCGTGGCGTAGACCGCAACAATAAAGAAGAGCAGGGTGCAGGCGACCAAGGCATGATGTTTGGCTATGCAAGCAATGAGAATGCCAACTACATGCCCCTACCTATCGATCTGGCACACTGCATCCTATTTGTACTCTCAGAGATACGCAAAAACGAAATCGAGCTGATGCCCTACCTTCGTCCCGACTCGAAGAGCCAAGTTACGATCGAGTATAACGAACAGCATCAGCCCCTACGCATCGATAGCATCGTGATATCGACCCAGCACGACGAGTTTATCAAAGCCAAAAACGAGAGCCCCGAAGCGGCACTAGAAGCAGACAAGGAGATGCAAGAACAGATCAAAAAAGACATCGCAGAGATCGTGCTGCCTCGTGTAAAAAACTACTACAAGCAAGAGATACAAGAGCTCTTTGGCGATGATATGCGCCTACTGGTCAATCCCACAGGACGCTTTGTGATAGGCGGCCCCTATGGCGATACGGGACTTACAGGACGTAAGATTATCGTTGACACCTACGGCGGTAGAGCTTCGCATGGTGGTGGGGCCTTCTCGGGCAAAGACCCCTCGAAGGTAGACCGCTCGGCGGCCTATGCAGCCCGCCACATGGCCAAAAACCTAGTGGCTGCAGGCGTAGCCGACCGCATGCTTATCCAGCTAGCTTACGCCATTGGCGTAGCCGAGCCTATGAGCATCTTCGTCAACACTTATGGCGCAGCCCAGGTAGCACTGAGCGATGGTGAGATAGCTAAAAGGGTGGGCAAGCTCTTCGACCTACGCCCCTATGCCATCGAGAAACGCCTGGGTCTACGCAAGCCTATCTACGAAGAGACAGCCAAGTACGGACACTTCGGCCGTGATGTGCGCAAGGTGAAGAAAAGCTTTACGAGCTACGATGGAGTATCTATCGAACACGAGCTCGAGCTATACACCTGGGAGAAGCTCGACTGCGTCGATCTGGTGAAAGAAGCCTTCGGCCTCTAAAGTAAATCTAAGAAATAAGTGAAAGGCGGAAGTAGTCCAGCTATTGATAGTGGACTTTCTTCCGCCTTATCGTTAACTAGCCTTTTGAAGGCTCGCAAGGGTAGGATTCTCCTCGTAATGACTGAGTCCGAGTTAGGCAGGCAACAAAGATGTGCACCATTAGACAGAGCTATTAACAGGAAACGTGTCGAAAAAATGGCTTTTTTTCGACACGTTTCTGTAATAGGTCGAAAAAACGTCCTTTTTTCGACACGATGAGCTGAGGTCGATACTATTCGCTTGGCTCAGTCGCTGCACTATTCATTCCAGCACCCGAAAATAAAGCGAATAGCGGCTCATTGATGTAGAAATTGTCTCGTCCTAAGCGAATTTTACTCAAGAACCCCTCACTGGCAAGTTTATTGAGATAGCTGGCAGCAGTCTGTCTATTCACTTGAAGCTCCTGTTCTACAAAACCAATCTTGGTATAAGGGTGACTGAACAGATTGTTTAGTAAGCCCTGACTATATATCTTTGGCAACTTCGTTCTAATCCCATTCTTATAAACTTGCATAAGGGTCTTTAACTCCTCAATAAGAGTAATAGTTTCTTGAGAAACCTCTTCTATTCCCTTCAATATGAATAACAACCAAGCCTCCCAATCGTCAGTGTCTCGTGTCGTTTGCAATAAATTATAGTAAGACTCCTTGTGTCTAATAATATATCGGCTCAAGTAGAGAATAGGAAGATGGAGCAAATTTTCTCTCACTAGATATAAGACGTTAATAATTCTTCCTGTGCGTCCATTACCATCGTAGAATGGGTGAATGCTTTCAAATCGAGTGAATAAGCGCCATTTTGATGAGTGGGTCCAAAGGGCAAAGAGAGCTATCGTTGATGTACTCAACGAGATTCTCCATCAAGCGTAAGATCTGATCGTAATCTTGGGGTGGCGTATAAACGACGTCTCCCGTTTGTTCGTTTTTGAGTACAGTACCTGGATTCCTTCTAAAGCCAGCTTTATTCTGAACCAAAGCCTCTTGTATATCACAAATCAATGACTGTACGATGGGCCTACCTGCTCTGATTGCCATGAAACCCCGCTTAAGAGCGACTGAATAACGGCTCACCTCTTTGGCTGCAATATTATCGAAGTATGATTCATACAGTTCCGACTTGTATAAATCATCGTATGTGGTAATAATATTTTCAATTGCAGAACTCTCTTTTGCCTCTTGCAATGAAAGCGTATTGATGAGGATACTCTCATTGGGGATAGAGGAACAAAGACCATTTAACACTCCCAAATACCGATGAGCACGAGCAAGTTGCTTCATCACAGCTAAGGTCTGAAACTCATTTTTGAGAGGTAGTGGTGCTAGTTCGTAGGGCATGATATGAATGGGGATTGAGATTCGTTTTCTTCGCTAAAGGTACGGAACAATTTGCTTGGAAAGACAAATAGAGCTAGATAGACTGCAATAAAAACGCAGAAACGTGTCGAAAAAATGGCTTTTTTTCGACACGTTTCTGTAATAGGTCGAAAAAACGTCCTTTCTTCGACACGATGAGCTGAGGCTAAAATGCAAATACCCCTAAGAGGCGATTATTGACTCTTGGGGGTATACCATATTAATATATAGGACGAATCGGCAACTCTTCACACTAAAAGAAAAGATACTTACTCCCCTGAGTGTGCATCAGGGAGAGCGTGTAGTGACATAGCTCGCTCTTAGCGATTGAGCCAATCGACAATAGCTTGTATCGCAATGGGGCTGAAGGTTTCGCTCAGCTGTGCATACTCGGCAGGCGACCCCGTCTGGGCTGTCTGCATCAGATGATTCAACTCTTCGAAAATCTTTATCTCGGCCTTGGGATCGGCAGACGAAGCAATCTCTAAGAGCTCGCTCATACGAGGAGCATTTTGTGCTAGGCTCACCTGAGTATCTTTGCCACCATAGATGGCCAAGACACGATAGGATCGGCCTTCTGCCAAACTACGAACGGCAGGTTCTATGCGCAGGAAGCATCTCATCCAGGGGCTAAGCATCTGAGCGACGAGCGCTTGGCGCAGCTCTGGGCGTGCAGCTTCTGCTAGCTGCTCTGCTCCAAAATTGGCCGGATTGGCATCGAAAATTTCGCCAATTGCCTGAGCGGCAATGCTGTCGGTCTGTAGGCTATCTGCTGCTAGTTGGAAGATATGCTTGTATGCAGCTAAGCGCTCGGCAGGCATCTCTGCACCAGACTGCGTACGATGAATCATCCTGACCTGTTCGAGCAATAAATCAGCACCACGCACAGCAGGTGCACCTATCAATACGATATCGCTGATGCGTTTATCGTCGTAGGCGCTCATCATGGCAATGAGAGCCCCTTCGCTATGTCCGAGCAGAATAATACCCGGAGCAAGGTCTTCACGCTTGCTTAGATAGTCGATTTGAGCCTTTAGATCTGCAAGGAAGTCGTATGTAGTAGCAGTTGCAAAGTTGCCTTCGCTTTGTGCCGTCCCTCTATCGTCTGCCCGTAGTACCATATAGCCCTGTCGAGTAAGCGCATCGGCAAGTACCAGAAAGGGCTTGTGCCCCAAGATACTTTCGTCGCGATCTTGCGGTCCACTACCCGTGATGAGGATAATGGCTCGCCTTTTCTGTCGCTTCGAGTCAGTACTTTTGCTAAGGCTAGCCGCTAGGTGAATCTGAGCATCGGGATTGTAGATTTTCAATTCCTCTACCTCGTAAGGGTAGGGTTTGGTTGGTTCTTGAGCTTTCTTGGCACGAGCGATAGGCTTGCGATGCAAAACAAGAGGGAGCTGCAGCATTCCTTGGCGGAATGTACCTACTACACTATCTGCCAGCAGACTGCCTTGGTAGGACAACTGCAAGTCTTGCATTTCGAGCTTCAATTGATTGCCCTCTACGGTTACAGAGCTAAGAGGCATTCCATTGGCACCCTGGTCGGGGCTATCGAGGCTACCCGTCCAGGGAGTGCCAGACTTCAGATGAATCACTAAGCGAAGAGTTAGCTGCGGCTGCACCTTGAGGCTGCCGTGCCACGTACCCTCTAGGCCTTGAGTCTGTGCATAGGACGTCTTCGCTGTTGCTGCCCACAGAAGCAGCAGGAGCCAAGCAATCGCTATAGGCGCTTTGAGTGTCGGATTCGTTAGTGTCTTCATTTCTTCAGTCGCAATGGAATGTTCTCTTTTCTATGAGAAGCTCTCTTGTGTCTCTCTAGCTAGGCTAGCGAGACCCTATGAAAGTTCTTACTTGATCGTGTCGGGCTCCACCTCTGGCACTGGGGCTGGTTCGGCTGGTTCGGCTGGTGCCTCTTCCTTTTCTGGCTCTTAAGCTGGTGCAGCTGCTTCGCGAGAGAACGTGAGAGGTAACTCTACCGAGTCTTGACGGAACTTACCTACAATGATACCGTTTTCTAAAGTACCCTCAAAGTTAATCTTTTGGTCATCAATGGCAAACTTCAATACATTGCCTTCAACCACTACCGAGCTTAGTGCAATACCGAGGGCACCCTGATCGAGGCTATCGAACGTACCGGTCCAAGGCTCACCTGGCTGCAAATGCAGGGCAATACGTAGGCCAGAGCCTGGCTGAGTTTCGATAGTAGCAAACCAATCGCCTTCGAAGCTAGTGGTCTGAGCTGCCATAGGGTTGATAGATACTGCAAAAAACAAGATCGCAAATAATGATAATACCTGAAATTTTAAGTTCGTTTTCATTCTACAAATTTTTTAGTTGCCCTTCGAAAGTTCTTCGACTCTACCGGTTTGAGTGAAACGACTCCCTGCTGGGCGGGTTAATCGCGACAAATATAAAGCATGTTGGAGCCAACAATTCGCAAAGTAACATTTTTTTTGTGTCAGTTTTTTTTATATTGGTACGATCTTGTACAAATGAGAAAACGAGGTCGAAAGCAAAAAAATGAGGCAACTGAAAGCCAATAAGCAAAGAGAGCGAAGAGGAAGTCGCCAAGATGTAGATATCTAAAACTGTTTCACTTAAGCCCCAGAAAAAAGAGGCTAGTCAGAAGCTATCTTTTGCTCGTTGGAATCAAAAGGACGGAGTTTCGATTTTAACAATTGAACGGCAACGAATGGTGTGGTATCGTACCAATAATTTCTTCCGACCTAAGCATTGTATCTGAAAGGATGGCTAGGAAACTGAGCCGAATTAGCCTCTAGATCTGTGCGAAAGCAAAGGATTTTGCGATGTACTACAAGCAAAACTATATATAATGGTATCGACTATCATGGGCACTTTCGAAAGCCCCTAAAAGAGCTTTCAAAATCCTTTTCTAAAGGTCTAAGAGCAAAATGGTTGTTTGTTCATTGATAATAACTAACTTTGCGACAAAATTGACGCCCAGCCATCTAAGTGGAAGGGCTTTCTTTGCAAAAGTGCCAGCTTTTCGACCTTCTCTTTTCATATTCAATGAGAGTAAAGCTGCACATAATCAATTTGTTAGAAGGTCATACTTAATAAAAAAAATGGAAAAGAAAACTGTAGTTACGGGAGTAATCGGTGCCGATGCTCATGCCGTGGGTAACAAAATTATTGCTTTCGCCTTAGAACAAGCGGGCTATAAAGTAGTAAACCTAGGTGTGATGGTATCGCAAGAAGAGTTTATCGAAGCTGCTATCGAGACTAAAGCCGACGCCATCTTGGTATCGTCGCTTTATGGCCATGGCGAAATTGACGTAAACGGTCTGCGCGAAAAGTGCGACGAGGCTGGTCTGAAGGGACTTCCCCTGCTCGCAGGCGGAAACCTAGTAGTAGGTAAGCAGAACTTCGAAGACGTTGAGAAACGCTTTATGGCAATGGGCTTCAACAAAGTCTATCCTCCAGGCACCAAAATCGAAATCACAATCGAAGACCTCGACGAAATTTTAGGGGTCAAAAGAGCATAGCTACACAGAGACAAGGGCTATGAAGTATCTGACAGCGGACTTCGGCAGCACTTATACTAAGCTTACGGCAATCGATGCCGATAAGGCTGAAATACTGGGCACCGCAGCTTCGTTTACAACTATCGATACGGATGTGATGCTGGGCTTTAATAAAGCCTTGGCAAAGCTTGAGCAGCAAATCGGCAGCATCGAATACGACGATGTACTCTGCTGTAGCAGTGCTGCGGGAGGACTCAAGATGGTAGCCTTAGGGCTGGTGCCAGACCTCACGGCCAAAGCAGCACGAATGGCTGCTTCGAGTGCCGGAGCAAAGGTTGTGAAAACCTATGCGTTCGAAATCTCGCAAGACGAAAAAGACGAAATCGAGACTATCGAACCAGACTTGGTGCTACTATGCGGTGGCACAGACGGGGGCAATAAAGAAGTGATATTGGCCAATGCCAAACACCTCTGCGATATCCCTGGCAATTTCTCTATCATTGCAGCGGGCAATAAGGCTGCCTCGTATGAGCTCAAAGAGATCTTTGACGCCTCGGGCAAGAGCTACACCATAGCGCCTAACGTCATGCCCGAATTCAACAAACTAAACATAGAGCCTGCAAAAAAATGCATCATGGACTTGTTTATAAGTCGCATAGTCGAAGCCAAAGGGCTGAGTCGGGTGCGAGCTATGAGCAAACATGAAATCATTCCTACCCCTCTGGCCGTACTAAACGGGTGCCAGCTATACAGCGAGGGCACAAAGAAGACGGAAGGAATGGGCGAGCTGATTGCCGTTGACCTAGGTGGTGCTACTACCGATGTCTACTCGATGGCAACAGGCGAGCCTACGCTCGAAAATGTAATGATAAAAGGACTACCCGAACCCTTCAACAAACGAAGTGTAGAGGGAGACCTTGGCATGCGTTACAGTTTGGTATCGCTGGCAGAGGAGGCAAACCAAAGCCAAATAGCCCTAGCTACGGGCCTAAGCGAAGAGGACATTGCCGCCTGGGTGGAACAGTGCCACAATGCACCAGACACCCTGGCCGAAAAGGATTCGCCCGAGCAACGAATCGAAGAAGAGCTAGCTCGATGGGCCGTAAAGATCGCAATGGAACGCCACACAGGCACCATGAGCTCGATCTATACACCTATGGGCGAGCTACATACGCTCAGCGGAAAGGACCTAACAGCCGTTCCGATGGTAATTGGTATAGGTGGCATAATAATTCATAGCCAAAATCCGATTAGAATATTAGAAGGTGCAAAGTATGACTTGGCTACGGCTCAATCGATGAAACCCAGAGAGCCACGCTATCTGCTCGATGCCAAATACATCTTTGCCTCGATGGGACTACTGAGTGCTATAGACCAAGAATTGGCTCTAAGCATCATGAAGAAAGAAATAAAATCAATTAGTTAACAATACAGCAAGTATGGAGATTAAAAATCAAAAGATCTCGAACGATGCCTTCTTTGCAGAGCGCAAAGATGTGCTAACCCACTGGCCTACAGGCAAGGGGGTAGACTTTGATGAGGTAGTAAAGTATCAAAAATCAATCGCAGAAGAGAAACGCTTCGGTGCTAAGCTACAGAAAGCACACGAAGAGGGTGTTACTCTCATCCAGCCTCGTGCAGGTGTGGCTCTATACACCGAGCACATCAAACTGCTACAGTACCTCGAGAAAGAAGGCGAAGCAGATCTGCTCCCTTCTACAGTAGATAGCTATACTCGTCTGAATAGATACCAAGAAGCTGAGGCTGGTATCGAAAAGAGCAAGGAAGCTGGTCGCTCACTACTAAACGGCTTCCCTATCGTTAACTATGGTACAGAGATCTGTAGAACCGTTACATCGGCTCTTAAGAATCCTGTGCAGGTGCGTCACGGAACCCCAGATGCACGTCTGCTTACAGAGCTATCGATCGCTGGTGGATTTACCTCGTACGAGGGTGGTGGTATCTCATACAATATCCCCTACTCAAAGAACTTCTCGCTCGAGCGCACCATTGCATACTGGCAGTACACCGACCGCTTGATCGGACTCTACGAAGAAGCTGGTGTATCGATCAATCGTGAGCCATTCGGACCTCTTACCGGCACGCTGATCCCACCATGTATCTCAAACTCGGTAGCAGTGATCGAAGGACTATTGGCCGCAACACAGGGTGTAAAAGACATCACTGTGGGCTATGGCCAGTGTGGCAACTTGGTACAAGACGTAGCAGCTCTACGTTCGCTCCGCATCAAAACACGTGAGTACCTCGATAAGTTTGGCTTCCACGATGTAAAGATCACGACCGTATTCCACCAGTGGATGGGCGGATTCCCACAAGATGAGTCGAAAGCCTTCGGCGTAATCTCTTGGGGTGCAGCAGCTGCTGCTCTAGCCAAGGCTACGAAGGTAATCGTAAAGACTCCTCACGAAGCGATGGGTGTACCTACCATGGAGGCCAATGCAGCAGGTCTGCGCGCCACCAAGCAGGTGATCTCGATGCTCAAAGACCAAGACTTCACCGAGATACCTGCAGTAGTAGCCGAGAGCCAAATGATCGAAGCCGAAATGGACTGCATCCTCAAGAAGGTAGAAGAGCTCGGAAAGGGCGACTACGCCATCGGTTCGATTGCAGCCTTCGAAGCTGGTGTATTGGATATCCCCTTTGCACCTAGCCGCTTCAACGCTGGCCGTGTAATGCCTGCTCGCGACAATAACGGTGCCGTTCGTATCCTCGAGCTAGGAAACATCCCATTCACGAAAGACCTCGCCGACTTCCACCGTCGTATGCTCGAAGAAAGAGCTGCCAAGGAAAAGCGCTCGGTAAGCTTCCAGATGGTTATCGACGACGTTTATGCCATCGGTAAGGGATTCTTGGTAGGACGTCCAGAGAACTAAGAAGAAATAGGAGTAGCGCTAGGAGCTTTCGAGCTCCTAGCAAAACTGCAAGGAATTAACGTTTACAAAACTGACAACTATACATCAATCAATGAAAATCGTAAAAATGATTTGCGCCGCCGGAAAGACTGGCTTCTTTTTCGACGACCAAAAAGCAATCAAAGAAGGTGCCAAAAGTGATGGCGCATTCTACTTGGGTGAAGCTGTAACAGAAGGATTTACTTCGGTACGTCAAGCGGGAGAAGCAATTTCGGTACTATTCGTACTCGAAAACGGAACTATTGCACATGGCGACTGTGCCGCTGTGCAGTATTCGGGAGCAGGTGGTAGAGACCCTCTATTCCTAGCCGAAAACTTTATCCCCATCCTCGAAAAGGAAATCGCTCCGCTCTATGTTGGCAAGGAAATAAGCAGTTTCCGCCAGCTTGCAGACATCGTGGATAAAGCGATCAACCCAAGCACCGGCAAGCAATATCATACAGCTATACGCTACGGCGTATCGCAAGCCTGCCTCGATGCCGTGGCAAAAAGCCAAGGCAAGCTAATGGCGCAGGTGATTGCCGACGAATACGGCACCACGATTGCCAACGAGTTGATCCCAATCTTCTCACAATCGGGCGACGACCGCTATCAAAACGCCGACAAGATGATCATAAAGGGTGCCAACGTGCTACCTCACGCTCTTTTCAATCATGTGGCCGACAAGGTAGGATTGAAGGGCGAAAAGATCAAAGACTACATCAGCTGGTTGCGCGAGCGCATCATCACACACAAACCCTACGAAAGCTATATGCCTACCATCCATATCGATGTATATGGTACATTGGGCTTGGTATTCGACAATGACTTCGAAAAGATTGCCACCTATATTGGCGAGCTCGAAGAACTTGCCAAACCATTCGTATTGCGTGTGGAAGGTCCCGTAGATATGGGCGAAAAAGCAGCTCAGATCGACGCCCTCAAGACCATTCGTGAGATCATGGAAAGCAAAGGCATCAAAGCAGAGATCGTGGCCGACGAGTGGTGCAATACACTACAAGACATCATCGACTTTGCAGAGGCCAAGGCTGGTCACATGGCTCAGATCAAGACTCCAGACTTGGGAGGTATCAATAATAGCATCGAGGCTGTACTCTACTGCAAGCAACACGAGATGGGAGCCTACCTCGGTGGTACTTGCAATGAGACCAACCGCTCGGCAGAGGTCTGTGCTCACGTAGCTATGGCTACTCAGCCTTGCCAATACCTTGCCAAACCAGGCATGGGTGTAGACGAAGGCTATATGATCGTACACAACGAAATGCAGCGCGTCCTTGCTCTCAAGGATCAGCTCTAAGCAATGCAATAAACCTGCTGCTGCTCGGTTTCTATCTGACTTTTCAGAGATGAGCAGAAGGTTTTTGCAAAGACAATAAGCCTTCTGAGCTAGCAGTTCAGTAAAACTTTCGTGCAGCAGTAATCAAACTCCCCCAGCTCATAAAGGGGCGTTCGTTACTGCTGCATCCGTATAGTAGCATTAGGCATTCTATCAATCAGAAACAAAACAAACAACGAGCCCTCCAAGCTCAAAATGAACAACAATACAATGGAAGAAATCAGAGTATTATCCCCCACAGCCATCTTGGGATACGGATTCCCAGAGTCATCCTTCGAAGAAGGCATGAAGCGCAAACCACATGTAATAGCCGTCGATGCAGGCTCGACCGACCCCGGTCCATACTACCTCGGTGCTGGCTATTCATTTACCGACAAAGGCTCCGTAAAGCGCGACCTTTCAATCATGATCCCAGCAGCTCTCGATGCCAAGATACCCGTTATCATAGGTTCGGCTGGTGGTAGTGGCGGACGTCCTCACGTAGAGGAAACCCTCGCCATCGTAAAGGAAATCGCCAAAGAGAAAGGACTCAACTTCAAGTTGGCTGTTATACAATCTGAATTCTCTCTCGACTTTATCAAAGAAGAGCTCAAGAAAGGCCATATCAGCCCCTTGGCTCCAGCCGAGCAAATTACAGAAAAAGACGTTGACGACTGTGTACGTATCGTAGCTCAGATGAGCGAAGAGCCATTTATCAAAGCCCTCGAAGGTGGAGCAGACGTGATCCTTGCTGGCCGCGCCTACGACCCTGCCGTATTCTCGGCACTCGCTATCAAAAACGGATTCGACAAGGGACTCGCCCTCCATATGGGTAAGATCCTCGAGTGTGCCGCCATCACCTGTATCCCAGGCAGCGGTAGCGACTGTATGTTTGGCTATCTTCGTCACGATCACTTCGTGCTCGAGCCACTATCGCCACTGCGCAAGTGCACTACCCTCTCGGTAGCCGCTCATACACTCTACGAAAAGACCAACCCTTATCACCTGCCTGGACCAGGAGGAGCCTTGGATCTGTACGAGACCAAATTCGAACAGCTCGACGAAAACAAGGTAAAGGTATCTGGCACACGCTTTGTACCTACCGATGGCTTCTTCGTTAAGCTCGAAGGTGTGCGCCACGTAGGCTATCGCACCATCTCTTGCGCTGCCACTACAGACCCCATCATGATCGAAAAGATCGATAGCATCATCGAAGGCGTTACAGACCGCGTGCGCAACAACTTCGAAAACTTCGGCCTCAAAGACTTCTTCCTCGACTTCAAAGTCTATGGCAAGTCGGGCGTGATGGCAATGTTTAAAGACCTCAAGGGCAAGCAAACAAGCGAAGAGCTGATGATCATCATCGAAGCCGTAGCTAAGACCCAAGAGCAAGCCAATACGATCTGCGGATTTGCACGTAGCACCATGCTGCACTTCGGCTACGAAGGTCGCATCTCTACTGCTGGCAACCTCGCCTTCCCCTTCTCTCCTTCAGATTGTAAGGTAGGCGCCGTCTATGAATTCAACGTGTACCACCTCCTCGAAGTAGCAGACCCCGTCTCTATCTTCCCTATCGAGTACATCGACTTCAAACAAGGTAATTGCTAATTCTAAGAACGAAACAGACATGACAACGAAACTAAGAGATATAGCCTCCGTGATCCGTAGCAAAAACTCGGGTCCATACGAATTGACCTTCGACGTAATCTTCAAAGACTTCGACTCGTACGAGCAAGTGAAGGCCAAAGGCATTTTCAATAATAAGATGTTTTGCGAGCTCTACCAGATACCCGAGTCGCACATCATCAATATCGTACACTTCGATCCCGCCAAAGCGATCAAAACAACTATCGTAAGGCCAATCCCCTCGGGAGCCCTTGGCGAGACCGATGTATATGGAGCGCAACAGCACGCCCCACTCATGCACTTAGAGTTTGAGCTCTAAGCGCTCACACCCTCGGTACACACTATTACTACTATGCACAATCTCATCCAAGAGTACTCCGTTTCGTCGCAGTACTACGCCCCACGTGGCAAGGATCGTATGATCTTCTTGGGCGAGCAGATAGCTCAGCGGCATCTCCACTATACCGATCGGCTGATCGGGATAGTGGGCGATGCTGGCTCGGGCAAGTCGTCGCTCATCAAGGGCATGTTTCCTGGTCTCGAGCTTAGCAACGACGACGACAGGATCAATGCACACAAGATCATGCAGGCCAAGACTCGTTTGGAAGACTTGCCAGACGCCTCGACCTATCATATCGATATGCGTTTTCAGACAGCTTTCACACAGATGTACGAAATCGTGGAATTTGTGCGCGAGCTACTCGACAGGCAGAAGCGGGTCATCGTCGAGCACTTCAACCTACTACGTCCAGCTCTCGAGATCAATGCAGACCTGCTGGTGGGCATAGGCGAAGAGATCATCGTTACCCATCCAAGCATCTTCGGCCCCCTACCCGAGAGCATCTACGAGATGGTACACACCTCGCTCAAGTTTCGTAAAATGGCTCACACAGCCGAAGATATCACCATCGAAATACTGAAACAAGAGCTACAGATCTCAGAAGACCTATTCTACAGCTCGGATATTCGCAACGGCTTCGTGCTACGATTTTTCGAAAAGCAGGAAATCGACTTCGACTTCCTAGCCACTCGCATACACCAAGAGATCGATAGGCATCTCAATGTATCTTACCTCGACGAAACCCATATTCAGCTCGGAGAGAAAGTGATTTTCTGCACGGGACCTAGGCTACACATCAAAAACACGAGAGATATCAAAGACTTCTCCTTGCTCCGACGCTGGGTCTACGACGAGAAGAATAGAAACTATTGCCTCGTAGGCCTAATTGGTGAGAAAGAACATGGTGTAGAAAACCGCAATACGGTCTATTTCCTCAATAGAAACTGTCAATAATAATGAAACAAATACACGTAAATCAGATTACGGAAACCATCGAACGTCTCTGTATCGAAGCCAACTATGTCTTGGCCGACGATATCGAGCAGGGTTTTCGCAAGAATCTACAGCTCGAGCGTAGCCAACTGGGCAAGCAGATCATCGGCACGCTGATCGAAAATGCACAGATTGCCAAAAACGAACGCTGCCCCATCTGCCAAGATACAGGCATGGCAGTCGTATTCCTCGAGATAGGGCAAGATGTACAGATCGTTGGTGGCAGCATCGAAGAAGCTGTCAACGAAGGTGTACGCCGTGGCTACGACAAAGGCTATCTGCGCAAGTCGGTGGTCAACTGTCCGCTCGAGCGCATCAATAGCGAAGACAATACACCAGCCATTATCCACTACGATATCAAGCCTGGCGATGCACTGCATATCACCGTATCGCCCAAGGGCTTTGGTAGTGAGAATATGAGTCAGCTACGTATGCTCAAGCCCAGCGCTGGCATCGAAGGCATCAAAGACTTCGTAGTAAACACCGTCTCCGAAGCGGGTGCCAATCCCTGCCCTCCCATCATAGTAGGTGTAGGTATCGGTGGCACGATGGAGCGTGCGGCCTACCTCAGCAAGAAAGCACTCTTGCGCCCAGTGGGTAGCCAAAGCGAAATCCCTCGAGTGGCCGATCTCGAGAGCGAATTGCTAAGCAGAATCAACAAGCTAGGCATCGGTCCAGCTGGCTTTGGTGGCGATACCACCGCTCTCGCTGTCAATGTACTCACCAACGCAACGCATATTGCTGGGCTACCAGTAGCTGTCAACATCGGCTGCCACGTAACCCGCCACGCCGAAGCCGAATTATAAACGAAAGCACGATTATGGAAAAGAAGATATTAGAAACGCCCTTTAGCGACGAAGAGCTACTTAGCCTTCGCGCTGGCGATATGCTCTATATTACGGGTACGGTCTATACCGCTCGCGACGCTGCCCATAAGCGACTAGTCGAAGGGCTCGACGCTGGCAAGCCGCTCCCCTTCGATGTGGCTGGCACAGCCGTCTATTATGCTGGTCCCTGCCCCGCCAAGCCAGGCCAAGCCGTCGGCTCGGTAGGTCCTACCACTAGCGGACGTATGGATGCTTACAGCCCACGCCTCATCCGTGAGGGGCTCAAAGTAATGATTGGCAAAGGGCTACGCAATAAGGAAGTAGTCGATGCCATGGTCGAGTGCGGTGCTGTCTATATGGCAGCCATTGGCGGAGCGGCAGCTCTTATGGCCAAGTGCGTCAAGGAAGTAGAGATCATTGCCTTCGATGAGCTCGGCTGCGAAGCCGTACGCCGCATGCGCGTCGAAGAACTACCCGTGATCGTTGCCATCGATAGCCAAGGCAACAATATGTACGAAAGCGGGCGTTTAGAATTTGAGCAAGAAGACTAAGCAATAGGCTTATTAATAGGGCTACAGCGCTGATGCATTGCATAGCGCTGCCCAACTGAAATAAGGGGATGGATTGAGCTGTATGCCAATCCATCCCTTTTTGCGTTTCTTGACAATCACAGCGTTTATTTCCTTAAAATAAACACACCTTTTGAGGATAATTTCGTAAATTAGCCGTATCGTTTCGGACTTCGCTTTGTATCCTTGCACCGAGAGCGCAAATAAATCGACCAGGAAAATCGGGGGATCACATAGCAAATGACGGAGTTCGAATGCCGATAATAAGGAAGCTTTAGCAATTTGGACACTGTGGCTAATTGCTAAGTACCAGAACAGATCTTCTCATCTACTTGCCCACGAATGAAATCATATAGTAAAGAAGCATATTTCCTCAATGATTAACTCTAAAAACCAAGAAGCAATGAAGACTTATCTCAAACTATTCGTCTGCACACTCCTACTCTTTACACTGAGTAGCCAAAGTGCTTCAGCCCAACTTGGCGGACTGCTAAAGAAAGCCAAGAAAACCGTAGAAACTGTCGCGAAAACTCAGACAAGTGACACAGCGACAGAAGATTTGAAGGCATCAAAGGATCTGGTAAAACTCCCCAATGGAGGGACTATGTTCAATCCGCTATCCTCCGTTATCGATGTACAATTGGAGGGATGCTATGGCAAAAGCCTCTCTACGAATTTTGGCGAGGTGTACCTCGTCCTTAAGGTCAAGATGCTTATTAATAAGAACAAAGTTACTTTCGGAGGCGCTTCAGCGTCGAAAGGTGTAAGCACGATGGCCGTAGACAGCGATGGCAATGTTTACAAGAGCGAATCCGATTTCTCATCGCAGATGTTCGATGTTTCGGAAGGTCTCCTAGTGAAGATCAAACTAGATGATAAGAGTCTTGTATTCCAGGATGTCAAGAAAACGGTGCAAATGATGCAACAGATCAAACTCAATTGCTACATCGACGCCAAGTATCGCGACGTGATTGAGTTTAATGAAATCCCAATCAACTGGGAATCGGAGCCTCAATAACTTAAAGCGATAAAACTACATGCCCTACTTAGTACCATCAGGCATGCCGTACAGGCATGCCTGATGGTGTGTCGAGGCGGACAATCTTAGCCAGGGAACACCGCCTCGCTTCGTTCGGCGGTTTATCCCTGGGCTATTCCGAAGCTAATCCACGTCGGGGATTGGGGCAGACGACAGAAGGCTGCATCGCAGATCGATACTAGTGGCTGTCAAATCTAAACGCTTACACTCTTTGTTCGGTTCTGATTTGAATCAAATTAGCAGATGCATTATCGTAGTCAGAAAATACAATGATGCAAAGCTCCCTATCTATATCATGTTAGGGAAGCATAATCTTTTGGCTTGCAGGCTGTCCGTTTCGGACTAGCATTAGCAAGTAAGTGCCACGAGCTATATTGCCAAGATCCAGCAGCCCCGATTCTCCCCCTTTCATCACTAAGCGACCCGAGAGATCGTAGAGACTCAGGCTCTGCAGATTCGTCTTATCTAACACTTGCAGCAATCCGCCTTCAATGCTGCACAGTGGCAGATCGGACTCGCCCATGAGAGACGGCGCCATTATACTTGTGGGAGCAGCTACGTTAGACCTTACTATGAAGGCAGACTCTTCGCCCGTAGCTGGATCGACCATGAGCTTACGGCAATAAAGATAGTCAGTGTCTTAGCCTGAAAAAGGTTGACTCACAAAAGTGATTCAACATGAAATTTTTGCACACGAAGAAACGGAAAAAGTATTACGCTCAAGTCATTGAGATTTATCAACAGACTGGTTATGGTGCCGATAGGATACGTACTTTTGGTAAATTTCCGCTCGATCGATCTACAATTAGATCTTGGATTATTAACTTTGAGAACGAAAATGGTCGAATATACGATCATAAGAAGCCTCAAAGTAGTATGAATAAAACAAATGACGTCAATCTCGCAGCAGTTCAGCAGGAGCTCTTAGAATTAAAGGAAGAGTTAAGAAAGGAGAAGCTTCGCAATCTTCTTAACGACAAAATCATAGAAATCGCCGAGAAGAAGTATCGCATTTCGATCAGAAAAAAAGCTGGCGCCAAGCAGTAAGA